>CAYZJP010000270.1:0-1503 GCA_964478755.1 uncultured Klebsiella sp. | reverse complement strand
CGCCCCAGTCGTCGGCGATGGCGAAAAGAATGTTCGGTGGACGCCGCGCCTCGGCGGCGAACGCGAGCCGGGCGAGTGCGAGCAAGGACAGCAGGACCGAGTGAAGGCGAGGCGCGGTCAGTGACATGGCGAGAGCGTAGCAAAGCACGCGGGCGAAACAATTCCGGGATTGCACCCGTCTAACCCGCCAACGAAAGTAGGCACACGTATGAAGCACGCCTTCCTGATTTTGCTGGCCGGGGCCGCGCTCGCCCTCGCGGCGGAGAAGAAAAGTTTTCCCGCGCACTGGGGCCAGCCGCCGCAGATCCAAACACAGGACTACGGCGATCTGCCCGGCGGCTACGGCAAGGGCAGCTCGACGCTGCGCAACTGGATCAGCGCGAACTTGGAGAAGGACAAGCTCACGCAAGCCAGCGGCGGCAAGGGAGCTGTCGCGCCCGCAGCCAAGGCGATTTACGCGCAGGACTTCGAGAAGGCCGAGCCGGACAAGGTGCCCGACGGGATGCTCGTGCTGGACGGCGGTTTCGCGGTGAAGCAGACCGCCGGCGGCAAGGTGCTGGAACTGCCCGGCGATCCGCTCGACACCTTCGGCGTGCTCTTCGGCCCGACGGAGAAGGACGGCCTCTGCGTGCAGGCGCGCATCCTCGGCACGGGCAAGGGCCGGCGCTTCCCGGTGCTCGCGGCGGGCCTCAGCGGCGTGGGCGGTTACAAACTGCAAATCTCGCCCGCCAAGAAGGCGCTGGAACTTTATCGCGGTGAAGAAGTGAAAGCCTCGATGCCGTTCGATTGGAAATCCGGCGCGTGGGTGTCGCTCAAGCTCCAAGTCCGCAAGGTCAAGGACGGCGAGTGGAAGGCCGAGGGCAAAGTCTGGGCGCAAGGCGCCGACGAGCCGGCCGCGTGGCTGATCAGTTTCACCGACACCACCGAGCCGGCAGCGGGCCGGCCGTCCATCTGGGGCCTGCCGTATTCCGGCACCCCGATACAATTCGATGACTTGCTCGTGACGCCGGCGAAATGATTTTGTCCATGTCATCTGTCACACCCGCAGGCAGCTTTCCAAAAACATGAAAACCAAACTCCTCCTCACGCTGGCGCTGGCCAGCCTCCTGTTCACCTCCACCCGCGCCGCCGATTACGCGCCCAAGGTCGGCCTCCAGACGTGGACGTGCCGCAACATGACCTTCGACGAGATGGTCGCCTTCGCCGAGAAGCACGGGCTGAAGCACATCCAGGCCATCGGCAAGCACATTGACCCGATGGGCCCGCTCGAAGAGGCGCAGAAGCGGAAGGCCGTGCTCGATGCGAAGGGCATGAGCTTCTACACCTTCGGCGTCGCCGGCACATTCCCGGAGAAGGAGAAGAACCGGAAGCTCTTCGACTTCGCCAAGGCGATGGGCATCAAGGTCATCGTCGTCGAGCCGAAGAATGACAAGGCGCTGTGGGACGGCCTCGAGGAGCTCGTGAAGGAATACGACATCAAGCTCGCCATCCACAACCACGGCA
>CAYZJP010000269.1:0-1610 GCA_964478755.1 uncultured Klebsiella sp. | reverse complement strand
CGCTCACCGCATGGGACATTTACCGTCCTACCCACCTTTATGAGATGGGTTCTAGGAACAACTCCTCCGCCGGGCTGCGGTGCCCGTCCACTTGGATGGCGGCTTGCAGCACCGCGCAGAAGAATGTCAGCGGCGTGAGCGGCACGGCGTGGGCGGCGTCGCGGCCCACGCGCACGGAACGACCAGTGGCGGCGGCCCAAGCCGTGGCGATGCAGTCCAGCGCCGGGCGGTCCCAGCCGGAAAACTTGAGCGAGGAGCGCCGACGCGTGGAGACGAGGTCCATCTGGCAGAACGACCCGTCCGCGAGCAGCGTGAGGCTTTCGACTTCCGCAAACGGGAAGACGAAGTTGCGCCACGGGCCGCTGAGTTTCTTGCTGTAAACCACCACCTTGTCCGGCACGGCGGCGACGTAGGACTCGCCCATGCCGCCGTCGAGCGGGTAAAGGGCGCGGGCCACCGTGACAGGCGGACCACCGTGTTCGCGCGCAAACTCCTCCGCCAGATTGCCGGGCAGTTGCATAAGGTTGGTTGAGACGCCCAGAGACTAGCCCGCCGCCGTGCCGCCGGGCAACGCCGAAAGGTCGCACCACTTGGAGTTTGCGGCGGCCAAACGCGCATCTCCCACGTTGACACGCTGCCGCTCCTTGTTAGTGTCGCGCCTCATTTTTCGCGGACTCACCCGAAAAGAAACACTGACCCGACACACATCCTGTTTATGGCCAAAGCAACGAAATACGTTTACACGTGGGGCAACAAGAAGGCGGACGGCGACGGCTCCATGAAGCCGCTGCTCGGCGGCAAGGGCGCAAATCTCGCCGAGATGACGCGCATCGGTTTGCCCGTGCCTCCGGGCTTTACCATCACCACCGAGGTCTGCACTTATTTCTACGCGAACAAGCGCACTTACCCCGCCGTGCTCCAGGCGCAGATGGAGGCCGGCGTCGCCAACATGGAGAAGATCATGGGCACGAAGTTCGGCGCGACCAGCGGCATGCCGTTGCTCGTCGCGGTGCGCTCGGGCGCGCGTGATTCCATGCCGGGCATGATGGACACGATTTTGAATCTCGGCCTCAACGACCAGACCGTCGTCGCGCTCGTGAACGCCACGAAGAACGAGCGCTTCGCCTGGGACTGCTACCGCCGCTTCATCCAGATGTATGGCGACGTGGTGCTCGGCGTGCAGAAGCGCGAGGGCGAGGACCACGAGCCGTTCGAGACGGTCATCGAGGGCTTCAAGCACGAGAAATATCACAGCGACATCGAGGACTCGAAGCTCACCGCCGAGGACCAGCAGGAGCTGGTGAGGCGTTTCAAGGCGCTCGTCCTCGAACGCACGGGCAGGGTGTTCCCGAACAATCCGTGGGACCAGCTTCGCGGCGCGGCGGGCGCGGTGTTCGGCTCGTGGATGAACGATCGTGCGATTGTTTATCGCCGCAAATACAACATCCCCACCGAATGGGGAACGGCCGTCAACGTGCAGGCGATGGTGTTCGGCAACACCGGCGAAACCTCCGGTTCCGGCGTCGCGTTCACGCGCAATCCCGCCAACGGCACGAACGAATTCTACGGCGAGTTTCTCATCAACGCGCAGGGCGAGGACGTCGTCGCCG
>CAYZJP010000268.1:0-1842 GCA_964478755.1 uncultured Klebsiella sp. | reverse complement strand
AACCGGTTTCCCCACCACCCGCCAGCCTGCCACGCCCAGGGCCGGGCCGCACAGGTTCGGGACCCGGAACGGGGCGCAAAAACCGGTGCGGAGCCGCTGGATGAGCGTGATGGTCTTCATGCGGGACGGACGTGCGCGAGCGTAGTTCACCGCCCTTCGGAGACAAGCCCATTGTCGGCCCGGCCAGCAGCATTGAAATCCACGCGGCCTCTGCCACTCTTGGGCGCATGAAATTCTCTCGGCTCCAAGCTCTCGTCCTCTCGCTGGCAGTCTTCTCCCCCGCCGCCCAAGCCCAGGTCGTCGAGGCGGACATCTGCGTTTTCGGCGGCACGTCCGGCGGCATCGCGGCGGCGGTGCAGGCTGCGCGCATGGGCAAGTCCGCCGTGCTCGTCAACCCGACCAAATATCTCGGCGGCCTCACCACCGGCGGCCTCGGCGCGACGGACATCGGCAACAAGGCGGCCATCGGCGGCGTCTCGCGCGAGTATTACCACCGGCTCGCGCAGCACTACGCGGGCAAGACCGCGTGGGAGTTCGAGACGGCGGAGGATTACTTCGCCAAGCGGCGCGGCGGGCAGGCGGGCGCGAGTTCGCTCGGCGGCGCGGACGCGACGATGTGGACCTTCGAGCCGCGTGTGGCGGAGAACGTTTATTTCCAAATGCTCGCGGAGGCCAAGACGCCGGTTTATCTGGAGCAGCGCCTCAAGTCCGTGACCAAGGCCGGCCCGCGCATCACGGAGATCACGATGGAGAACGGCCGTGTCTTCCGCGCGAAGATGTTCGTGGACGCGACCTATGAAGGCGACCTGCTCGCGAAGGCCGGCTGCTCCTTCCACGTCGGGCGCGAGGCGAACGCGACTTACGGCGAGACGCTCAACGGTATCCGCGCGCAGACGCCGCATCATCAATTAACGGTGCCGGTGGACCCGTATGTGAAGCCCGGCGACGCGAGCAGCGGGCTGCTGCCGTTCATCCAGCCCGGCGATGGCGGCAAGCCCGGCGACGGCGACGCGCGCGTGCAGACTTACAACTATCGCCTGTGCTTCACCACCGATCCCAAGAACCGCCTGCCCGCACAGAAGCCGCAGGGAATGCCGCAGCCCAAGTGGGACGCGTTGCTCAAGGCCGGGAACAACAGCCTCCCTGTCGCACCGCCGGCGAACTACGACGCGAAGCAATTCGAGCTGCTGGGCCGCTATCTCGAAGCGCTCGTCGCGGGGAACAAGAACCCGAAGCTCGCGCAGTTCTGGAACCCGATCTGGATGCCGAACCACAAGACCGACATCAACAACAACGGCGGTTTCAGCACTGATTTCATTGGGCGCAATTACGACTACCCGAACGCCGACTACGCCACACGCGAGCGCATCGCGAAGGAGCATGAGGCATACATCCGCGGCTTCTGCACCTTCCTCGCCACCGACCCGCGCGTGCCGGAGGAAATGCGCCGCGAGATGCAGGGCTGGGGTCCGAGCAGGGACGAGTTCCTCGACACCGACGGCTGGCCGCGCGAGATGTATGTGCGTGAAGGCCGGCGGCTCGTGGGCGAATACGTGATGAGCGAGAAGAACTGCCGCGCGGTCGAGACGATCACTGATTCAGTCGGCCTCGGCGCTTACAACATGGACTCGCACAACTGCCAGCGCATCGTGAAGAACGGCCGCGTCGAGAACGAGGGCGACGTGCAGGTGCCGCCGATGAAGCCCTATCCCGTCTCCTACCGCGCCATCATCCCGAAGGCCGGCGAGTGCGACAACCTCTTCGTTCCCGTCGCTCTCAGCGCATCACACATCGCCTACGGCAGCATCCGCATGGAGCCAGTCTTCATGGTGCTCGGCCAGA
>CAYZJP010000267.1:0-1860 GCA_964478755.1 uncultured Klebsiella sp. | reverse complement strand
TGTCAGTCCCAGTGTTTCAGCAGGTTCACACCCGCTCAACTAGGAAAGACCCTTAAACATACGTGGCGAGCCAGTTAGGCAATTCGCCGGCGGTGATCTACCAGCACTATCGCGCCGTGGTCCGGCCCTTGGCCGCGCGTGAATGGTTCGCGCTGCTCCCCGCGACTGTGCCCGCCACCCCGCTTCCCGCAGTCAACCTCAAACCCTGAACCAATCGCCCCATGCATCCAAACCACCCAACCCTCAACACCGCCATCGACGATTACCTCGCCCAGACTGGTCCCAAGCAACTGGCCAATCGGAAGCGGCGCCTCAAGCTTTTCTGCTCGGCCTGCCGCCCCAGCCTCAGCTATCGCCGCACCAAGTGACACTCCCGCATCTGAAAGCTTGGATGACCACCCTAGCGACGCTCAAGTTCAAACCTGCCACCGCGCTCGCTCATCTGAAGACACTCTCCTCCTTCTTCGACTTCGCCAGCAACCTCGGCCCCACGGTCAGAATTCGCGTTGCGGGCATGCCGGGAGCCTGCGAAGCGTGATTCCAAAATCAACGGCTTACAAAAGCCGTCGTCAATTCTGGGGGCTCCAGCTTTTTGAAAACACGATTGCACTCCGGTAAACAGGGCGAAATCCGTCGTCAATCCGTCGTCACTTTTTGACCCGCCGCGTGGCTCCGCATGAGTCAGTATGGGAAAGATGCGGAAAGTAGGGGAAGCGGCATTTTGACCAAATTTCTTCGGCCATAAAACGCAGAAGCCCCTGTTTTCACAGGGGCTTCGTGCATTCCAAACTGGTTGCGGGGCCAGGATTTGAACCTGGGACCTTCAGGTTATGAGCCTGACGAGCTACCGGGCTGCTCCACCCCGCGGTCAAGTCCGGGGAAGATAGGCGCTGGCGTTTTGCGTGCAAGGCATTTCGCAACCACAGTGAACTGGCTGAGTAGTTCGTGAACACCCGATGGCGCAAGTCCAACGGCTGCGTTCTAAGCAAAGACGTCACTGACGACGTGCCCTTCCACATCCGTCAGCCGAAAATCCCGGCCCGCGTGGCGGTAAGTGAGGTGCTCGTGGTCCATGCCCAGCAGCGCGAGCAGCGTCGCGTGCAGGTCGTGGATGTGGATTTTGTTCTCGGCGGCGAACCAGCCGTAGTCGTCGGTCGCGCCGTAGGCGGTCCCGGGTTTCACGCCGCCGCCGGCCATCCACATCGTGAAGCCTTCGGGATTGTGGTCGCGACCGTCGCGTCCGCCCTGCGCGGCGGGCGTGCGGCCAAACTCGCCGCCCCAGAGGACAAGCGTGTCTTCGAGGAGGCCGCGAGTCTTCAAGTCCTTCAACAGTCCGGCAATGGGCCGGTCCACCTCGGCGGCGTTTTTCGTGTGGCCCTTGCGGAGGTTGCCGTGCTGGTCCCACTGCACGTCGCTGTCGCTGTGCGTGACTTGGATGAAGCGCACGCCGCGCTCGGCGAAGCGCCGCGCCATGAGGCATTGGCGGCCGAAGTTCTCCGTCGCCTTGTCGTCGAGGCCGTAGAGCTGCTTCGTCGCGGCGGACTCGCGGGAAATGTCCTGCGCCTCGGGCATGGCCATCTGCATCCGGAAGGCCAGCTCGAAGGAGTTGAGGCGGCCTTCGAGCGCCTGGTTCGGCCCAGTCTGCGCAAGGTGGTCGCGGTTCATCGCGGCGAGCAAATCAAGTTGTTGTCGCTGCTCGCTCGGCGCGAGGCGCGGGGCGATGTGGCGGACAAGCGCCTGATCCGACGGGACGGCGGCGTTGCCGATGGGCGTGCCCTGTGTCCACGCAGGCAGGAAGGCCGCGCCCCAGTTGTTCACGCCGCCGTGGGCGAGGGTGGGGCAGATAGTGATGAAGCCGGG
>CAYZJP010000266.1:0-1895 GCA_964478755.1 uncultured Klebsiella sp. | reverse complement strand
TCGGGTTTGTCCGCCGCGACGTTCCTCGCCTCGCCGATGTCAGTCGCCAAATCGTAAAGCTCCACCGGCGCGTCGAGGCGGGCGAGGCGGATGGCCTTCCAGTGTCCGTCCATCAAGACCGCCTGGTTGAAGCCGCGTTCGTGGAACTCCCAGTAAAGCAGTTTGTGCGTCGCCTGCTTCTCCGGCTGGCCGAAGAACGTCGGCACGAGACTCAAGCCGTCCGTCGGCGACGGAGCCTTCGCGCCGGTCAGCTCGCTGGCGGTCGCGTAAAAATCCGCGAACCAACTGACGTGCGCCGAGGTTGTGCCGGGCTTAATCCGTCCCGGCCAGCGCGCGATGAACGGCACGCGCAAGCCGCCTTCGGTGAGGTTGCGCTTCATCCCGCGCAACGGCCCCCACGGCTGAAACAAGTCCGGCGTGTGCCCGCCTTCGTTGTGCGGCCCGTTGTCGCTGCTGAAGCAAACGAATGTGTGCTCGTCGAGGTTCAGCTTTTTCAACAGCACGAAGAGCCGGCCGATGTCCCGGTCCATCCGCGTAATCATCGCAGCCTGTCCTTTGTTCGGCGCGGACCAATCCTTGTCCGCATAGATGCCGTAGTCGGGAACCTCCTGACCGTTCTTCAAGTCGCGGTTCGCCTCGTTGTTCGCGTGCGGCGCAGTGAACGCGAGATAGAGAAAGAAAGGCTTCGCCTTCTGCTGCTCCACCCACTGCAACGCCTCCGCCGCCATGAGATCGTGCGAATACTCCACCTTCTCGCTCGCGTAACCGACGCCGAAACGCCGCGCGATGGGATTGTCCGCGCTGCCGGGCGCGACCTTGTTCTTCAACTTCACCTGCTCCTCTCCACGCATCAGGAAATCCGGGTAGTAATTATGCGCGTGATGCTGGTTGGCGTAGCCGAAGAAGTAGTCGAAGCCGTGCCGCGTCGGCAATCCCACCGCCGCCTCGCCCTCGTCGCCGAGGCCCCACTTGCCGATGAGCGCCGTCGCGTAGCCGGCCGACTTGAACGCGTCCGCCACCGTCGCATCGCCCGGCCGGAGCGCCTGCGCGAGCGGGTTCACCGTGCCCGCGTTGCCACGCACGCGCGTGTGCCCGGTGTGAAGACCCGTCATCAACACGCTGCGGCTCGGCGCGCACACCGTGCAGCCGGCGTAGAACTGCGTGAACCGCATCCCTTCCGCCGCCATGCGGTCGAGATTTGGCGTCTGAATGAGCTTCTGCCCGTAGCAGCCCAGCTCACCGTAGCCGAGATCATCGGCGAGGATGAAAATGACGTTCGGCTTTCGCTCGGCGGCGAGCAGGCAGGACGTCGTGAGCAGCAACGCGGCGCAGAGACGGGTGAGAAACATCATGCGCTGATGAAAACCAACCCCGGCCCCGCGTGCGAGCCAATTTCACGATGCAAACATCTTTCTCCCTTCGCGCCCAGCAGCCCCGGACGCACGCACGCCCCCGATGCACCCCTGCGCGCCGCCCTTGGAGCCGTGTCAATCGTCCCTGCCTCCGTGTCAGCAGAAGATTCGTGCGTGTAAATCGTCCCTGAACTCGTGTTAGCTGCACCTGCGTGCGTGTAAATCACCCCCGCGAGCGTGTCAGCCGAGGTTTTGGTCGTGTAAATCGCACTTTTGGCCGTGTCAGCCGTCCGTTTGGACGTGTCCATCGCCCCTGAAACCGTGCGCGCCGCTTCTGCGGACGTGTCAATCCTGGGCAAATGCGTGTCCGCCGCGCCTGAGACCGTGCCAGCGCCTCCTTCGACCGTGTCATAACCAGTTCGATTCCAGTCAGATACGGCCATCGGCCCGACTCCTCGCTGTTTTCGGTGGAATAGCGGACTGCGTTCGCGCCGGAGGCGCGGCTGAAGGTAGCCGGTGGGAAGCGCAGCGCACCCACCGGAG
>CAYZJP010000265.1:0-1931 GCA_964478755.1 uncultured Klebsiella sp. | reverse complement strand
GCCCATGACCGGCTTGCCGGTGGAGAACGGCGGGCGGATGATGCCAGTGGTCCGGGTGAGATCCTGCAACGGCACGCCCAGCGCGTGGAGCACGGTGGCGTGCAAATCCTGCGGGGTCACCGGATGGCTTTTCGGGGCGGAGGCGGTTTTGTCGGACTCGCCATAGACCGCGCCGCCGCGAATGCCGCAGCCGGCGATGATCGCGGAGAAGCATTGCGGCCAGTGCTGTCGGCCGGGGGGTCCGCTCGTCAGGATGACGGGCGTGCGCCCGAACTCGCCCATGGCGACAACGAGGGTGTCGTCGAGCAGGCCGCGCTCTTTCAGATCGGTCAGGAGGGCGGAGAGGGCTTCGTCCAGACGCGGCAGGCAGAAGTTCATGCCGTAGGAGCCGGAACCAAAGGCGTTGCCCATGCCCATGTTGCCGCCGTGCATGTCCCAACTGGAGCTGGGCGGGCCGCCACCGGTTTCGCCTGGTGCGGGGCCGGCCCAGCCGTTGACAGTCACGAAGCGCACGCCGGCCTCGACCATGCGCCGGGCGAGGAGGAGGTTCTGGCCGAGCGGGTGCATGCCGTAGCGCTCGCGGACGGACACCGGCTCCTGGCTCAAGTCGAAGGCCTGCCGCCCCTCCGGCCGGGTCATCGCGTCGTAGGCCAGCTCGCGCAGTTCGCCCCAGTCCTTGCCGAGCGGATCTTCCGCGAGCCGGTCGGATTCGAGGGCGCTCAACAGTTTGCGCCGTTCGCGCATCCGCGCGGGATCGCCCAGCTCATAGATTTCCGGCAGCTTGAACTTCGGCATCGCGGGATGGTTGTCGGCGGAGCCGATGAACACCGGCGCGTAGGAGGATCCCAGATAGCCGCCGGAGCCGATGTTCGGCGCGCAGAAGACCGGCGGGCCGACGCACTTGATGAGCCAGGCGTTGGTGACCAGGTTGCGGTCGTTGGAGAGATGCCTGGCCACCACCGAACCGAGATAGGGCAGGTCGTCGGGGACGCCTTCCCTGACGCGCTCGACCACCTGTCCGCAAAGCAGGTTGTGCATGGCGTCGAAGTGGTTGTTGATCGGACGCGGGTGCGTCATCGAGCGGATCAGGCAGAAGTGATCCGTCACCTTGGCGAGCTTGGGGTGCAGCTCGCTCAAGTGCATGCCCGGCACCTTGGTGCGGATGGGTCTGTAAGGCCCGCGAATCTCGGACGGGGCGTCGGGCTTGAGATCCCACGTGTCAATGTGGCTCGGACCGCCGCACAGGAGCAGGAAGATGCAGCACTTCTTCGAGGCCACGGCCTTGCCCGAGGCGTCGAACTTGTCCTTCCCGACGACCAGCCCGGGGACGCCGAGGTTCAGCACGCCGACGCCGCCGGCCTGAAGGAATCGGCGACGGGAAACTTTGGGGAGTTTCATGAACGATTCGTGTTTGAATGGTCTGAAATGTTCCGCGCCAGCCACGAAGCCCGGCTTCTGGAGCGAAGCATCGCTCGACTGTGGACGAAACGTCAAGCCGCGAGCACACGGACACAATCGAAACCAAGCGCTGCCACAAGGAGGAATCGGCTTGTTAGGAACCTCGCCCGGGCCGGCCTGCACAACCCCATCCAGCGCTTCGAGGACGGCCAGCAGATCCTCGACTTCCTGTTCCGGCGCGGCAAGGGCGCGAAACGCGAACTCCACGCGCCCTATCTGCTGCTGCTCGACATCCGCATGCCCAAGGTGGACGGCGTCGAGGTGCTGCGGCAGATCAAGGCCGACACGGACCTGCGCAAGCTCCCCGTCATCATGCTCACCACCACGGACGACCCGCGCGAGGTCGTCCGCTGCCACGAGCTGGGCTGCTCCCACTACATCGTCAAGCCGGTGGACTACGAGAAGTTCTCCGAAACCATCAAGCAGGTCGGCCTCTTCTTCTCGCTCGTGCAGGTGCCGCCCATTGACGGCAA
>CAYZJP010000264.1:0-1963 GCA_964478755.1 uncultured Klebsiella sp. | reverse complement strand
CGCTCGCGAAGGGCGGGCTGCGCTTCACGCAGTTCTACAACACCGCGCGCTGCTGCCCCACGCGCGCGTCGCTGCTCACCGGACTTTATCCGCACCAAGCCGGCGTGGGCCACATGGTGGACAGCAAGAAGGGCGGGCCGGGCTATCAAAACGATCTCAACAAGAACTGCATCACCATCGCGCAGGCGTTGAAACCCGTCGGCTACCGCACTTACGCCGTCGGCAAATGGCATGTCACGCCCATCGCGAAAGACGGTTCCGAACCATCGCGCCACAACTGGCCACTCCAGCGCGGCTTCGACCGCTACTACGGCACCATCCACGGCGCGGGTAGCTTCTGGGATCCCAGCTCGCTCGTGCGCGACAATAAAATTGTCACCTGCGTCAACGATCCCGAATATCAGCCGAAGGAAACTTATTATTACACCGACGCCATCAGCGACCACGCGGTGCGCTTCATTCACGAACACACTGAACAGTCTGCCGGCCAGCCTTTCTTCCTCTACGTCGCCTACACCGCCGCGCACTGGCCGATGCACGCGAAAGAAAGTGACATCGCCAAATACAAAGGCCGTTACGATGTCGGCTACGAACCCATCCGCGCGGCGCGCTGGGCGAAGGCGAAACAGCTCGGCCTCGTGGACGCGAAGTGGGAAATAACGCCCGCGTCCGGCGCGTGGGACAACGTGAAGAACAAGGCCTTCGAGGCGCGCTGCATGGAAGTCTATGCCGCGATGATTGACTGCATGGACCAGGGCATCGGGCGCATCGTCGCCGAGCTGAAGGCGCGCGGACAGTTCGACAACACGCTGATTTGTTTTCTCCAAGACAACGGCGCTTGCGCCGAACCGATGGGCCGCCAGGGGGAGTTCAAACCACGCGCGGAAAAACCTTCGCTCCCGCCGATGGCTCCCACGGACCTCCAGCACGGCAGCACGCCGAAGCAGACGCGCGACGGCTTCCCCGTGCGCCAGGGCTACGGCGTGATGCCCGGCCCGGCGGACACCTACATCGCCTACGGACGCGACTGGGCCAACGTGAGCAACACGCCCTTCCGCGAATACAAGCACTGGGTCCACGAAGGCGGCATCAGCACGCCGCTCGTCGCGCACTGGCCGGCGGGCATTCCGGCGCGTGGCGAGTTGCGCAAGCAACCGGGCCACCTCATCGACCTCATGGCCACCGCCGTTGACTTCGCGGGTGCCCAATATCCCTCCGAGTTGAACGGCGAGAAGATCACGCCAATGCAAGGCGTCAGCCTCCGCGCCGCGTTTGAAAACAAGCCGCTGCCGCGCACCGAACCGGTTTTCTCCGAACACGAGGGCAACCGCGCCGCTCGCGACGGCCAGTGGAAACTCGTCGCCAAGAGTCCCGCCGGAAAATGGGAACTCTACGACATGCTCGCCGACCGCACCGAGACTCACGACCTCGCCAGCGCCGAACCGGCGAAGCTCAAGGAACTCGCCGACAAATGGGAAGCCTGGGCCAAACGCGCGAACGTCATCCCTTGGCCGCACACGCCGCAATACGGTGAAGTGCCTTCAGACGCGCCGGCGAAGAAGGGGAAGAAGAAGCAGTCGCAGTAGCCGCCGAGCGGGTCGGCGGCCATGGTCGTCAATTGCTTACGTCTATTTACGAAGAAGATTTGTATCGTGAGTTCAAATCTCACCGCCCCGACCATTTTGCCGGAACTCACTTCGCGTTTTTCTTCTTCGCCTTGTCGCCTTTGCCGCCGGCTGGTTCGGGGTCGCTGAAGGGCGGTTTGTCGAAGGCGTTGCCGTCGCCGGTCACGCGCGGGTCGTTCGCGTCCTTGAGCAGGTGCATCAACCGTTCGGACAGCTCGCTGTTCTTTGGGGCGACGGCGGGATTGTGGGCGGGGTTCTGCCCCTGGGTCAGGGGGTTGATGTCCCCCGCGAGGCCGTAGGCCGGCAGCCCCTCGACGAGGCGCTTTATGTTCTCCTTC
>CAYZJP010000263.1:0-1994 GCA_964478755.1 uncultured Klebsiella sp. | reverse complement strand
CGCCAACTGCCTCAACAACGCCAACATCACCACCGTCGGCCAGCTCGCCATGAAGTCCGAGGGCGACATGCTCAAGTATCGCAACTTCGGCAAGAAATCCCTGCAGGAAATCAAGGACAAGCTGCTCGCCCTCGGCCTCACGCTCGGTATGCCCATTGACCAGGCCTTGCTGGAGGCGCCGAAGGAAGAGAAGCCCGCCGTTTGAAAACCGGTTGACCTATGCGACACCTTAAACGCACCGCCAAACTGGGCCGCACCGGCGAGCACCGCAACGCGATGCTCGCGAACATGGTGTGCAGCCTCATCAAATCCAGGCGCGTCACCACCACGCTCGCCAAGGCCAAGGCCCTGCGCCCCGTCGTGGAAAAGCTCGTGACTCTCGGCTGCCGCGGCAACCGCGCCGTCGAGGCCGCCGCCACCGCCGACGCCAGGCAGAAGGCCGCCCTCACCGCCGAGAGCGTCCACTGCCGCCGCCTCGTGGCCGCGCGCCTGCGCCAGCAGGCCCGCAGCAACTTCAAGGGCACGCCCACGGTCAAGGGCAAGGTGCGGCGCGACAAGTGGCGCGAGAACGAGGACGTGGTCCACATCCTGTTCGACAAGATAGCGCCGCAGTTCAAGGGTCGCCCCGGCGGCTACACGCGCATCCTCCAGCTTGGCCAGCGCCAGGGCGACGCCGCCCAGCTCGCCATCATCGAGTTCGTGGAGAACGAGTCCGCCGCGCCGGCCGAGGCTCCCAAGGCCGCCGCCGCGAAGTAAGCGCGCTGTCCAAACAATTCGCAAAGCCCGCTCTGAACGAGCGGGCTTTTCTTTTTCCAAACGCAGGTGTGGCGGCGGTCTGCGACCCGTGGGCTTCGACTGTTCGGCGCTCACAGAGCGCCGCTGCAATTTCAAAACGTGCGGCTGCGAAATCACAGTTGCCGTCGTGGCCCCAACACGGCATCGTCAGCCTGGCCAAGAACCATGAACCCGCTGGCTGCCTCCTGCCTCGCCTTCGCGCTTGTGATGACCGGTTCCGCCCAGGCCCAGACGGAACCGGCGGTCAAATCTTCCCTCCGCCCCTTCCAGCCCGCCGCCGATTATCTCCGCTCGTGCAACGGTCACGCCTTGCTCGTCTGTCGCGATGGCCGGATTCTCTTCGAGGACTATTTCAACGGCCACACGCGTGATGAACCGCACCGGCTTGCCAGCGGCACGAAGAGCTTCGTCGGCGTGCTCGCGGTCATGGCGGTCGAGGACGGCCTCCTCAAGCTCGACGAGAAAGTTGCGGACACCCTGACCGAGTGGAACACCGACGCGCGCAAATCACAAATCACCATCCGCCAGTTGCTCACGCTCACCAGCGGCCTCGCGGGCGGCGAGATCGGCGATGTGCCCAGCTACCAGGAAGCGGTGCGGCTCGCCGAGGCGAAGTTCCCGCCCGGCGAAAAGTTTCAGTATGGCCCGGTGCCCTTCCAATGCTTCGGCGAGTTGCTTCGGCGCAAGCTGGAGCCGCGTCGGGAAACCGTTGAATCTTGCTTGCATCGCCGCCTGCTTGATCCCATCGGCCTCCAGCCGTCGGTGTGGCGCAAGGATGCTGACGGCAATCCCAACCTTCCCTCCGGCGTGCTGCTCACCGCGCGCGAATGGGCGAAGTTCGGCCAGCTCGTGATGAACAAAGGCGCGTGGGAAGGGAAGCAACTCGTTTCGGAGAAGCTGCTCGCTGAATGTTTTCAAGGCACGAAGGCGCATCCCGCCTACGGCCTCACCTTCTGGCTGAACGCGGGCGACGAGCGCCCGCGCGACTTCGTCACGGCGGCGGGCGCGGGGAAGCAAAAGCTCTACGTCATTCAGTCGCGGAAGGTGGTGATCGTGCAGTTCGCCGAGGCCACGCGGCGCTTCCAAGAGCGCGAGTTGCTGCGGCTGGTGTTGGGAGGCCTCGAAGCGGGCACGAGTCCGTAGGCCAGGGCTGACGCATCAAATTGTTGGCGAGGCGGTGAGTAGGCGGAGGAGGTAGT
>CAYZJP010000262.1:0-2053 GCA_964478755.1 uncultured Klebsiella sp. | reverse complement strand
CGACCGTGATGCCCGAACCGGAGAACGAGTTCGTCCTCCTCGACGCCGGCGCGAACACGGAGTGCAAGCCCTGGCATCTCGCGGAGTTCGCCATCATGGGAAGCATTTACGCGCGCGAACTGCTGCGAAAGCCCCGTCCGCGCGTCGGCGTGTTGTCCAACGGCACCGAGGAGATGAAGGGCACGGAGCTTACGCAAGCCGCCGTCCAGCTTTGCCGGAAGCTCGACCTGAATTTCCTCGGCTACGTCGAGGGCCACGACCTTTTCAACAATCATGTGGACGTGGTGGTCTGCGACGGCTTCGTCGGCAACATCGTGCTCAAGACCTGCGAGAGCCTTGCGCGCGGGATGTTCGCCATGCTCAAGCGCGAGCTGACTGCCAACCCGAAGCGCAAGCTCGGCGCGCTGCTGGCCAAGAACGCCTTCCGCAGCATCAAGCGCCGCACCGACTCGGAGAACTATGGTGGCGCGCCGCTGTTGGGCTTGAACGGCGTCGTCTTCAAGGCCCACGCCTCCGCGAAGGAACGCTCCATCCTCAACGCCATCCGTGTCGCGACCGAGACGCTGGAGTTCAACGTGAACCAGGCCATCGCGCGCGAAGCGGCCAAGGCGGAGCCGTTGCTGGAAGAAGCCCGGAAAGCCGCTGCCGGCGAGGAGCAAGTTTAGCCGAGTTCGCCATTGCTCCGGCTCCGGGCGGTTCCTACCATCGCCGCCCTTATGTCAGAAAAAGCCAGCATCACCTTTCTGCGCGCCGAAGGTCGCCGGGCCGACCAGCTCCGCCCGATCCGTTTCCAAAATCACATCGCGCCGCACGCGGCCGGCTCCACGCTCATCGAGTGGGGCAGCACGCGTGTCATTTGCGGCGTGACCATCGAGGAGTCCGTGCCGCGCTGGATGAAGGAGCAGGGCGTCACCGGCGGCTGGATCACGGCGGAGTATTCCATGCTGCCCTACTCGACGCTCACGCGGAAGCCGCGCGACAGCAGCAAGGGCAAGGTGGACGGCCGCTCCGTGGAAATCCAGCGGCTCATCGGCCGCGCGATGCGTTCCGCGCTGGACCTCGAAAAACTCGGTGCGCGCACCATCTGCGTGGATTGCGATGTCTTGCAAGCCGATGGCGGAACGCGCACGGCGGCCATCACCGGCGCGTTCGTCGCGCTGCGGCTCGCGCTGAAGAAACTCACGGCGGAGGGAAAACTTTCCGTCGACCCAATCGCCAACACTGTTGCCGCCGTGAGTGTCGGCATCGTCAACGGCATCCCGCTGCTGGACCTCTGCTACACCGAGGATGCCGCCGCGCAGGTGGACATGAACCTCGTGATGACTGGCTCCGGCGAGTTCATCGAGCTGCAAGGCACCGGCGAGGAAAGCACGTTCTCCGACGACCAGCTCGCGGCGATGCTCACGCTCGGTCGCGTGGGCATCCGCGAGCTGCTCGCGTTGCAGGAAGCGGCGGTGAAGTAGAGCAATGAACGAAGAGGTTTTTCCAGTTCGGGTTTTGAATGGGGATGGCTCGATGAGTCACGCACAGTTAGTAGCTGCGTTTGAGGGCAAACTGTGCAGGCTTACGCTGATGGTGACGGATAGAAACTGCACGCGGACTTCCACCGACTTCTTCGAGGCAATGCGCTTGGTCAGACTGCAATTGGAGGCCGAAGGGTGCTACCTGGTTTGTAACGGCGCCAGCGAGCGCGTGTGGCCATCGGGGATGTCAAGGAGCATGTGCGGAGGCGCAATGGCTTACAAACTTGCTTTTGGACAGAAATCCAGTGAGGCGGACTTGGTCAACATTTTCCACTGTGATCCAAGCTTAACTCCGGCAACGGTTAAGGAACAGACAGCTTTTCACGACCAATGGTTGAAAAGTGTCGGGTGTGACGGGAAGCGCAGCCAGTGCACCCCAGTGGAGTTGTTGGAGTTGATTGTGGAACGCTGGTTCACGCGGTCGCTCCTAATCTTGTTGGCCCTCCTGGCTGCGTATCACCTTTGGAATCTCAGGTAGAGACCTCTGCGAAACAGGGCAGCAGGCATTTGGTTCCATTTTCTGCGATGCA
>CAYZJP010000261.1:0-2128 GCA_964478755.1 uncultured Klebsiella sp. | reverse complement strand
AAAAAAGCCAGCGAAGGCTCCCAGGGCAAAAACTTTGGCGGCCGTGACCTAACCGTGAACATTGCCCGGCCGCGTGAAGAGCGCCCCGGTGGCGGCGGTGGCGGCTATCGCGGCGGTGGCGGCGGCGGTTATCGTGGCGGCGGCGGTGGTGGTGGTTATCGTGGCGACCGTGGCGGCGAACGTCGCGAACGCGGCGGTGGCGACCGTTACTAATCATCCTTGAATCTCGCGCGCGGGAGGTCGGCAACGACCTCCCGCGTTTTGCTTTTTGCGTGGCCAATTCGTTGCGCCTGCTCGCCCCAGACAGCGCGTGCTCTTTTCAGAACCCGTCTCCTCCCAGCCGCTACTGCTCCTCCCAAGCCTTCGCGCGTCCGAGCGCCTTCTGCCAGCCGGCGGTTAGTTGCTTGCGCTCGGTGCCCTTCATCGCGGCGGAGAAGCGTCGGTCCATTTGCCACTGTGACGCGATTTCCTTCTGATCCTTCCAGTAGCCGACGGCTAGGCCAGCGAGATACGCCGCGCCGAGCGCTGTCGTCTCCGAGACGCGCGGGCGCACGACGGGCACGCCGAGCAGGTCGGACTGGAACTGCATTAGCAGGTTGTTCGTGCTCGCGCCGCCGTCCACGCGGAGTTCCTTCAGCCTGATTTTCGCGTCGGCCTCCATCGCGTGCAGCACGTCGGCGACTTGGTAAGCAATGCCTTCCAACGCCGCGCGCGCGATGTGCGCCGAGGTCGTGCCGCGCGTGAGTCCAGCCAGCAAACCCCGCGCATACTGGTCCCAATGCGGCGCACCGAGTCCGGCAAAGGCGGGCACGAGATAAACTCCGCCGGTGTCCGAGACCTGCGCGGCGAGCGCCTCGACATCGCGTGACGACTTGATGATGCCGAGGCCGTCGCGCAGCCATTGCACGACCGCGCCCGCGATGAAGATGCTGCCTTCCAGCGCGTATTCCGTGCGGTTGCCGATGCGCCACGCGACCGTCGTGAGCAGGTTGTTCTTCGAGGTCACGGGCTTGGTGCCGGTGTTCATCAGCATGAAGCAGCCGGTGCCGTAAGTGTTTTTCACCATGCCGGGCCGCGTGCAAGCCTGCCCGAAGAGTGCGGCCTGCTGGTCGCCCGCGATGCCCGCGATGGGAATCGGCGCGCCGAAATGTGTCGTCTCGCCATAGACCTCGCTGGACGCGCGCACCCGCGGCAGCACGCTGCGCGGAATGCCGAAAAGCGCGAGCAGCTCGTCATCCCAGTCGCCCGTGTGGATGTTGAAGAGCATCGTGCGCGAGGCGTTGCTCGCGTCGGTGACGTGGACGCGGCCGCCGGTGAGCTGCCACACGAGCCAGGTATCAATCGTGCCAAAGGCGAGTTCGCCGCGCTTGGCCCGCGCCTTTGCGCCGGGGGTGTTTTGCAGAAGCCACTGAAGTTTCGTCCCGGAGAAATAGGCGTCGAGCACGAGGCCGGTCTTGCGGCGGATGAGGGCGGCTTTGCCGGCGCGCTTGAGCTTGTCGCACACGGCGGCGGTGCGGCGGTCCTGCCAGACGATGGCATTGGCGATGGGCTTGCCAGTGTCGCGTTCCCACACGACGGTCGTCTCGCGCTGGTTGGTGATGCCGATGGCGGCAATGTCGTTGGCGGTCAGGCGGGCCTTGAGGATGGCCTCGGCGGCGACGTTGGACTGCGTGGCCCAGATTTCGTTGGCGTCGTGCTCCACCCAGCCGGGCCGGGGGAAAATCTGCCGGAACTCCTGCTGCGCCACGGAGACGATGGAGCCGGCGTGGTCGAAGACAATGGCGCGCGAGCTGGTGGTGCCTTGATCGAGGGCGAGGATGTGTTTCATGGGACGGGCGGAGTATGCGCGGCGGTGCCCATGAATCAAGCCAGCGTGTTTGGAGAATGGGCGGGGGCTAACGACCCAAGCTCAGCGACCGGGCGCACGGGAGGCAACGATTGCAACCGCGACGCCCCCGCCGGGTTCGCTGCGGCGCATGGTCAGCAGCAGAACAGGGCGGGGAACCTTTGCCGGCGCTGGAATAACAGGCGTGTGAGTGGTGTGCGTGGCTGCGAAGGTCGCGCCGTGTGTGACGGGAATGTAGGCCGCCCTGCCAAGGGTGGAACGACGCGCCAGCGCCAACCCCGC
>CAYZJP010000260.1:0-2181 GCA_964478755.1 uncultured Klebsiella sp. | reverse complement strand
GCATCGCTGTCAACTCCTTGCGCCCGCCGGCAACTGCGACGAATGCGACATCCCGCTCTCCGCCGCTGAACACCAGACCGTGACCATCCAGCGCGCTGGCGACCGCTCGACCATCGCGCGCGTGACGTGTCCCACCGCGCCGCGCTTCTGGCACTGGCGCAATCTGCCGCTGCCGAAAATCGTCCCGCGCGAAGTCGAAATCCCGGAGGAAGGAGCCGACCTCGATGAGTGGAAGCCGCAGATGGTCGCCGCCACGCTCTGCGGGGTCTTCACGTTGACCGCCGCGCTCGTCGGTGACGGCTCCGTCACACTGGGCTTTCATCTCGCCGCTTACCTCGCGGGCGGTTGGTTCGCCACGCACGAAGTTTGGGAACGTCTGCAACATCGCGTGGTGGACGTGCATTTCCTGATGCTCGCGGTCGCGCTCGGCAGCGCGCTCATCGGCCACTGGGGCGAAGGCGCGATGCTGCTCTTCCTTTTCTCCATTTCCGGCGCGCTCGAACATTACGCGATGGGCCGCACGCAACGCGAAATCAGTTCGCTCTTCAAGGCCGCGCCCAAGACTGCCACACAACTCGACGACGCCGGACACGAGACGGAAGTTCCCGTCGCCGATCTCCGTCCCGGCGCACGCCTGCTCATCAAGCCGGGCACGCAGTTCCCCCTCGACGCCGAGATCATCAAAGGCAAGACCGCTGCCGACGAATCCACACTCACTGGCGAAGCCGCCCCCGTGGAAAAGAACGTCGGCGACTCCGTGCTCGCCGGGACGTTGAACCTGTGGGGCGCGGTCGAAGTGCTCGTGCTCCGCGCCGCGAACCAAAGCGCGCTGCAAAAAATCATCCGCCTCATCCGCGAGGCGCAACGCCTCAAAGCGCCGTCGCAGCGGTTCACGGATAAGTTCGGCAGCAATTATACCTACGCGATCACGGGCCTCGCGCTGGCGATGTTCTTCGTGTGGTGGCTGGGTTTTGGTCTGGCCGCATTCACGAGCACCGGCCAGGCCCAGAGCGCGTTTTACCGCACAATGGCGCTGCTGGTCGTCGCGTCGCCGTGCGCGCTGGTGCTCTCGATTCCCTCGGCCGTGCTCGCGGCCATCGCGTGGGGCGCGCGGCGCGGCATTCTCTTTCGCGGCGGTGCGGCCATCGAGCAACTTGCGGATGTGAACGTCGTCTGCCTCGACAAGACCGGCACATTGACGACCGGTGAATTGCAGGTGGAGCGCGTCGAGAGCTTTCCCGCTGGACGTGAGACTGACATCGCCACGCTCGCCTGCGCGATGGAACGCCTTTCCACGCATCCGCTGGCCCGCGCCATCACGCGTCATGGCAAGCAGCAGGCGTTGAGGCCGCTGGCGCTGGACCACTTTGAGTCCATCACGGGTCTGGGCCTTCGCGCACAGTTTGGCGAGAGAACCTGCCTGCTCGGCCGGCGTGAACTGGTCCTGAGCAAGCTCCCACGCGGCTCGCATCCCGACGCGCCACTCACAGCCGCCGGCATTTCTGAAGTCTGGGTCAGCGATGGCGAACTCTTGGGCCGCATCCTCCTGCGCGATGACATCCGCCCGCAGGCTGCCGCCGTGCTCACCGAACTCCGTCGCTCCGGCCTCCGCAGCGTCGTGCTCACCGGCGACCGTCCCGAAGCCGCCGAACTGCTCAAGCGCGAACTCCACTTCGACGAACTCCGCGCCGGCCTCAAGCCTGAGCAGAAAGTCGCCGCCATCCGTGCCTTCACCGACGCGGGTGAGCGCGTCGCGATGGTCGGCGACGGCGTGAATGATGCGCCCAGCCTCGCCGCCGCGCACGTCGGCGTGGCGATGGGCGCGCGCGGTTCCGACGCAGCGCTGGAACAGGCGCAGGTCGTCCTCATGCACGACCGTTTGGAAAACTTCCTCGCCGCCTACCGCCTCAGCCAGCGCGCCCGCGCCGTCATCCGGCAGAACGTGTTCATCTCCCTCGGCACCGTTGTCGTGCTGGTTGGCTTTGCCTTCTTTGGCAAAATCCCGCTCACCCTGGGCGTCTTGGGACACGAAGGCAGCACCGTCATCGTGGTGCTGAACAGCCTGCGCCTGCTGTTGTGGCCGCGACCGTGATGGAACGCGCGCTGCGAGCCGGGGCGAACGGATTGTTTGAGACCTCTGCGAAACTCCCCTCAGGCCCGAGCGTCATAGAACGGCATGCA
>CAYZJP010000259.1:0-2349 GCA_964478755.1 uncultured Klebsiella sp. | reverse complement strand
GGCTTGAAAAACCACGCCGGGCAGGGCCATCGGGACGGGCGACGGCGCTTCGGCTTAGGTAAGGGGCAGCAAGGTGTGGAACGGCAACAGCGGCACCTTCACCGCGAAGCCCAGCAGCGCGCCGATGAAGAGGACGAGATACGCCTTACCCGGGCCCCAGCCGAGCCACGCGAACTTCGCCTGCACCAGCGGCCCGAGCGCCTTCGTGCGGGCCAGCTCGGTCAGCTTGGTGAAATCAAACGTGCCGGTTGCGAGGAACAAGCCGACGAACGCCAGCAGCAGCGCGATGCTGCCGATCATCGTGTAAACGAAGAACTGCAGCGCGGCCTCGGAGCGCTGCGGGCCGCCCCACAACTTGATGAGGAAGAACGCCGGGATGAGGCTGAGTTCCCAGAACAGGAACCAATGGAAGAAGTTCAGTGCCGTGAACGCGCCGAAGAGGCCAGCTTGCAGGAACAGGAACAGGCCGCAGTAGAGCGGGACGTTTTCCTCGACCTGCTCGGACGCGAGCACGGCCATCGGCACCACGAGCGCGGCGAGCATGAGCATGACGAGGCCAAGGCCGTCGAGACCGACGTGATACTCGACGCCTAGCGTGGGAATCCACGTGTGCCGCTCGACGAACTGCATTCCGCCGTTCGTCGGGTTCGTGTTCATCCAGAGCGCGGCGACGAAGGCGAGGGCCAGGATGTTGACCGCCAGCGTGACGCCACGCGCAAGTTGCCGACGCTCGCGGTCCACACCGAAGACGAGCGCTGCCCCCACCAGCGGCAGGAAGGTCAGCATTGAGATGAGTGGGAGACCGTTCATGCTTTGGGTAGCACCCGCGTCTCGCGGGTCGTTTCGGGCGTCGCGCCCGAAACTTCCTCACACTGACTAAATCCGGAGGCGGCAAAGAGAATGGCGAGCTTCGAAGTTTTCGGCGGGACGCCGAAAACAACCCGCGGGACACGGGTGCCACCCGAGGCGGAGGTGGGCAGTCGGTTGTTCGTCAGCGCGTTCACTTGTTGCACCCCACGGCAAGGATGAAGACGAACAGGATCAGCGCCACGCCGATGCTGCGCAGGTATTGGTGGATTTGCCCGCCCTGCAATTCCGAGGCGGCCTCGGCACCGCGTCGAACTTCACCACAGCCGGCGTCGAACAGCTTGTTCACCACATACTCGTCGAACAGCTTGGCGACATGCGCGCAACCGGTCGTGAGCAGGCCGACGAGCGTGACGAGCGCGTCGAGCACGCGGCGGTCGAGGTCGTGGCAGAGTTCGCCGAGGCGGGCGTTCCACTTCACGACGGTTGCGGCGTAGAGTTCATCCACGAAGAACTTGCCGCGTGACCAGCCGAATTGCTCAGGGAACTGCTGTTCCAACGGGTCTGGCTCGTCAGCTTTCTCAGCGGGGAGCAGGCCGTAGAACCACCAGCCCAGCCCAACGCCAGACGCAACCACGACCGTAGAGACAACGATCAACGTGAGCGTGGCGGCGTTGAAGAGATGACCAAAGTTGAAGTGCGCGGCCTCGTTCCCCAGATACTCTGGAAGCCACGGACAGAGCGGCGTGCTCACGAGCGTGAGCAGCACGGTGCAGGCGGCGAGGATTTGCAGCGGGAGCGTCATCACCGGCGGGCTTTCGTGAGGGTCATGCGCGTGGGCGTCGCCGTGCGGATGGGAATGGTCGTGGTCGTCGTGTGCCGCGTCGTGTCCGCCGCGATAATGGCCCGCGAAGACAAAGCACATTTGCCGGGTCATGTAGAAGGCCGTGAGGAACGCGCCGCCAAGGCCGAGGAAGAACGGGATTTTGCTCGGCCCATAATGCCAGGCGGAGTGGAGGATTTCGTCCTTCGACCAGAAGCCGCAGAAGACGAGCGGCACGCCAGACAGCGCCATCATGCCGATGGCGTAGGTCGCGAAGGTCACGGGCATGAACTTGCGGATGCCGCCCATGCGCCGGATGTCCTGCTCCTCGTGACAGCCGTGGATGATGGAGCCGGAGCCGAGGAAGAGCAGCGCCTTAAAGAAGGCGTGCGTGAGCAGATGGAACATCCCGACGCCCACGCCGCCGATGCCCAGGCCCATGAACATGTAGCCGAGCTGCGACACCGTGGAGTAGGCGAGGATGCGCTTGATGTCCGTTTGCGACACCGCGACGAGTGCCGCGAACACAGCGGTCAGTGCGCCAATCCAAGTCACTGCCGTGAGCGGAATCGGCTCGGACACACCGGCCTGTTGCAACTCCATCAGCGGATAGGCACGCGCGACGAGAAAGACACCGGCGGCCACCATCGTCGCCGCGTGGATGAGCGCGCTGACGGGCGTCGGGCCCTCCATGGCGTCCGGCAGCCAGGTGTAGAGCG
>CAYZJP010000258.1:0-2363 GCA_964478755.1 uncultured Klebsiella sp. | reverse complement strand
CCACCGCTCCATGCACTCACGCGCTGGGAGTCCACCAAATCGGGGCAAGGGCAGTCTGTTCTCCCTGCACGTGATGCACCAGCTGCGCGGGCGGCTGCGGGACCAGTGGGCGGCCCGGCCGTTGCCGCCGAGACAGAGCAGCACGACGCGTGGTTGCTACTGCACGGCCTGGTCAAGTCGCGCGAACCCGTCGGCGGTGGTGTGGCCGGGGACGCCGAGGTTGCGAATCTTCACGCGGAGTCGCTTCGAGAGTTGTGCCGGAAAGTCCGCGCCTTCGTTCGCGCCATAGCCGGCCGTGAGGCTGTCGCCAAACGCCACCCACTCGCCACGCGCGCTGGGCGGGAAGTTTGCGTAACCGGCGCTCCTGCCGGAACGCATCCACAGCCAGCCGCCGCCAAGAAGCAGCAGTGTGAGCAGGAGCAGCCAGTGTCCGCGTCGCATGGCGTGCTAAGGCTCCGGCGTTCCGGCGTCGCCTTGCTGCTTCATCCACGCGGCGAGCTTTTCGCGCAGAACGGCGATGCGGTCGCGCTGCGCGGGGTCGGTGAGAAGGTTGTTCAACTCAAACGGGTCCGACTGAGTGTCGTAAACCTCCTCGCGCGTGTGGCGCTCGATGGTCTGCACGAGCTTCGCGGCGGCGGCGTTTGTCTGCGCGGCGGCGGTCCAAGTGGAATACACGTCGCCGTGGCTGTCGGGGATGTCCATGACCTTCGTGAAGTGCGTGGTCCACTGGTTCTCCGGGTTCAGGTTCAGGATGAACTTGTAGCGGCTGTCCCGCACGGCGCGCTGCGGAAAGATGTTCATCACGCCATCGCGCGTGTGGCTGGCGAAGATGAACTCGTGGTGCGCCCTGGCTTCACCGAGCAGCACGGGGCGAAAACTTTTTCCATCCAAGTCCGCCGGAATTTTCCCGCCCGCCAGCTCGATGAACGTGGGCAGCACGTCCACGAAGGACACCATCGCGTCGCTGGTGGTGCCGGGCTGGAGCACGCCGGGCCACCGTGCGAGGAACGGCACGCGCAGGCCGGTGTCGTAGCAGGTCCACTTGCAGTGCGGCCACTCGGGGCCTTGATCGGCGGTGTAGAGGAAGAGCGAGTTCGTCGCGAAGCCGTGGCGGTCGAGCGACGCCATCACTTCGCCGACGCGGCCGTCCACGGTGGTGATGTCCTGGTAATAGTTCGCGAGCGCGGTGCGGGTCTTGGGCGTGTCCACCATGATGGGCGGGAGAGGAAGTTTCGCCGGATCATAGATTTTGTTCTTCTCCCACACGACGTGCGGGCCACTGTCAGCAAGGATGAGGCAGAGCGGTTGCTCGGGATGCTCGCGACGATGCGCGGCGAGGAAGACGTCCACCTTCGCCGTGTCGAGTCCCTCGGCGCGATAGACGCGGCGGTTGGCCGGGTTGCGCGGCATCGTGGCGTCGAGCATCTCGATGGGAAAAACCGACTCTGGCTTGATGTGCGACTTGTTCGCGAGCACGACGCGGTAGCCGAGCGGTTGGAGATAATGCGGCAGCGTGCGCACGTCCGGGCGGCAGGCGGTGTGGTTGCCCATGAGGCCATTGCGAGCCGGGTAGAGGCCGGAATACATCGCCGCCCGCGACGGCGCGCACGTGGGTGACGCCGCGAAGACACGCGTGAAACGCGTCCCCTGCGTGGCGAGACGGTCCATGTTCGGCGTGCGGATGGCGGCGTTGCCGTAGCAGCCGAGGAAGTCCACGCCGTGATCGTCAGAGAGATAGACGATGAGGCTGGGTTTGGCGGGAGCGGCGGCGGGCAAGTTCCAAATTCCAAGGCCCAAGCTCCAGAGAAACACCAGGCACCAAAATCTGAGGCGAGCGGCAGGCTTGAATTCACTGGCTTGCATGGTCAGGGCTGCACTTCTAGCTTCCCGACAGAAGCCAAGCAATTCTTACCTCTGCGAGGCATGATAGCGTTCATTCCACAGCTATCCGTGAACGAGGCGCGCAGAAGACGCGTGCGACTCTGCCTGATTGGACTCGCGGTAATCGTTGGCCTTGGGCTGTGGCAGTTCCCACCGCCCACGGCACCACCACACTTCACCAGCAACACCGTGAGCCGCGCCGCTGCGCTCGTGACTATACCGAGACTGTTGCTCACCGTGACGGAGTAAAGCCCCTCGTGCGAGGGCGTCGCCGCCCCGATGCTGTAAGTCGCGCCTGTGGTTCCGGTGATGTTCGTTCCATTGAGCCGCCATTGGTAGAACAAGGACGGTGAGGTGAATCACACATAAAAAGTAGGCGCAGAGACGTGCGAGGAACGCGGTGTCTTTCTGATTTTCATTAGAAGCCATCTCATAAATGCCGCAAGAGGATGACGGTGGCGGCCAGATGCAAAAACCCCTGA
>CAYZJP010000257.1:0-2460 GCA_964478755.1 uncultured Klebsiella sp. | reverse complement strand
GACAGCGCAACTGCTCCCGTCCGTCGAGCGCGCGCGGAAGGCCGGCTGCCAGTTCGGCCTCTACAACCACGGTGGCTGGGGCGGCGAGCCGGAGAGCATGGTCGCCATCTGTGAATTGCTCCGCACCAAGCACGGCGCGACGAACGTCGGCATCATCTACAATCTTCACCACGGCCACGACCACGTGGACCGCTTCGCCAAGGTGCTCGGCGAGATGAAGCCTTATCTCCTCTGCCTGAACCTCAACGGCATGACTCACGACGGCGAGAAGCGCGGACAAAAAATTCTCCCGCTCGGCTCGGGCGAACTCGACCTCGCGCTTCTAAAAATCATTCGCGGCTCCGGCTATCGCGGTCCCATCAGCATCATTGGCCACACCAACGACGATGTGGAGCAGCGGTTGCGCGACAACCTCGACGGTCTCGATTGGCTCCTCCCGCAGCTCGACGGCAAGCCCGCCGGACCGAAGCCGAAGTATCGCACCACGTCCGGTAGGGCCGACCTGCCGGTCGGCCAGGCGCGTGCGGCGTCAGCCCAAGCCCCGGACGCGCAGCAGCGCGTCCCTACCGCGAAACCCCAGCTCCTCTACACCAAACAGGCCACGCGCGAAGCGACCGAGACCACCACCACCGTTGCCACGCTGAAGCAGCTTCCATCTGTCCGCCTCGCGAGCATTCACGCGCTCCCCTCCGCGCCCACGCTCAGGCCCGACGGTTCCGCCGACGTGTCCGGCGCAAAGATCATCACGCTCCCCAACGCCCAGTGGACCACGCTGGACACTGCGACAAAGTCCCTCCTCTTCGTCCTGCACGCCGACGCCGAGCGCGACGTGACGCTGCGCATCGGCTGCAAGCGGCCCGTGCAGACCAAGTTCAACAATGGCCCGATGCCGTCCGACCTCGGCCCGCCCGGCTGGCTCGCCACGCAGATTGGCAACATCGCGGACCCCGTGCCGTTCCACGTCAAGCTGCGGGCGGGCGACAACTTCCTCGCGCTCACCTTCACCGAGGCCGCGCCGTTTTATTTCGAGCTGGACCCGCTCGGGCGCGAGCTGCGCGAGCAGCTCAACGCCCGGCTCAACACCGATTTCCCGCCGACGGGCGAGGCGCGCTACTGGCGCATCGAAACCGTCGCGATTCCCAACGGCATCGCGCTCGAAGTGGGCGGCATGGCGTTCGCGGCGGACAACTCGCTGATGATCTGCACGCGACGCGGCGAGATTTGGCGCTACTACTCCGCCGCCGTGCAGAGCGAGTGCGCGAAGCCCGGCCTCAACCGCGCGGCGATGCTCCAGCAGGCCGGTAGGGACGCGTTGCGCGCGTCCTCGTCCACCAACGAAGGCCGACCACAGGTCGGCCCTACCACGAACTTCGGTGACCGCTGGGAATTGTTTGCCTCCGGCCTCCACGAGCCGCTTGGCCTCATCGTCGGCAAGCCCGGCGAAGTCTTCGTCGTGCAGCGCTCGGAGCTTACGCGCATCGTGGACACCGACGGCGACGGCAAGGCCGATCTCTTCGAGACGCTCGACCAAAACTGCGGCGTCTCCGCCAGCCAGCACGCCTACATCTTCGGCCCCGTGCGCGACAAGGAAGGCAACCTCTGGGGCGCGATCTCCGGCATCGGCGTGAGCGGCGCGGGCAAGTATTTCGGCTGGAGTTTCAAGGTAACGCCGCGCGGCGAGTTCATCCCGTGGAGCAAGGGCCTGCGTTCGCCCAACGGCCTGTGCATGACCCCCGACGGCGACCTCTTCATCACCGACAACCAGGGCGAGTGGATGGGCACCTCGCCGCTGCATCACGTGAGCAGGGACGCGTTCCACGGCCACCCGCAAGGCTTGAAGTGGGACGCGAACTTCAAAGGCGAATGGAACAAAGCCACCGCCGACGAACTCGCGCCGCTGCGCAAAATGCCCGCCATCCAGTTCCCCTACGGCACGATGGGACAGTCGCTCGCCGAGCCGGTGATTGACACGACCGCTGGGAAATTCGGCCCGTTCGCCGGGCAGATGTTCGTGTGCGACGAGAGCAAGTGCCTCGTCGTGCGCGTGGCGCTGGAGAAGGTGGACGGCGAATGGCAGGGCGCGTGTCTGCCGTTCCGCAGCGGCTTCCAGGGCGGCAACAACCGCGCGGCCTTCGCGCCCGACGGCAGCCTCTTCGTCGGCCAGACGGACCGCGGCTGGGGCAGCACCGGCGGGAAATCCTTCGGCCTGCAACGCCTCGTGTGGAGCGGCGAAGTGCCCTTCGAGATCGAGACGATGAAGCTCACCGCCGACGGCTTCGACGTGCGCTTCACACGGCCCGTGGACCGCTCCGCCGCCGCGACGCCCGCCAACTGGTCCCTCTCGCACTACCACTATCTCTACCGCCCGCAATACCGCTCCCCGCCGCAGGACATCCCGCCGGTGAAGGTGCTCGCTGCCACCCTCCCCGCCGATGGCCGCCCCGATCCGCCGAAGCCGCC
>CAYZJP010000256.1:0-2468 GCA_964478755.1 uncultured Klebsiella sp. | reverse complement strand
CTCCGCGATGTTTCCGACGACCGCCGGCCGGTTGCAATAAAGTGAGATGCGCCCCGCGGATGACGCCGGAGCGGACAAGTTTGCGCAGCTCGCCCGGTGCCAGACCCTACTTGGCTTTCACATCGTAGCAGAGGAGCGCGTCCATGTCGCGGAGATAGAGCTTGCCGTTGGCAATGACGGGGTGCGGCCAAGCGGGCTTGCCGCTGCGGTCCGGCTGGTCAAAGCGACCGAGCTGCTTGAACCCCGCCGGCGTCGGCGCGAAAAGCGTCACCGTTCCTGACTTGCCCTCGGAGCGGTGGATAAGCAGTCCATCGGCACAGGTGAGAGAACCCTTGGTGACACTGGGCTCGGTCCACTTGACCACGCCGGTCTTGAGTTCCATGCAGGTGAACGGCTTTTCCTTGCCCACATCGCTTGATCCGTAAACGAAATCGCCGATCTGGATGACGCCTCCGTGGTGGTTGATCATATCGGTGTTCGCATAAACCTGCTCCGCCTTGAACCCGCCGCTGTCCTTCGTGACTTTGAAGAGATTGCAACCCACTTGGTAGCCGCTGGTCACATACACGAGATCGCCACTCACGACGGGCGCGGGGATGGTGGCGGTCTTGCCGGCCCGCGGCGCGCTCCACAGCACCTTGCCGGAGTCGGGGGCGAGGCCGATGACATTCGCGCCGGTCAGTTGCACGTATTGCTTCACGCCGCCAATGGTTGCGGGCACGAGGCACGAGTATTCAGCCCGGTCCTTGATGTCTTTCGACTGCCAGAGGGTCGCGCCGGTCTTTGCGTTCAGCGCGATGACCGTTCCTGCCTGTCCGCCCGGAGTGACCAGAACTCTGTCAGCATCCACGAGGGGCGACTCGCTGAAACCCCACGAGGGGGGAGAGCCGCCGAAATCGGACACGAGTGATTTGGTCCAGACGACCCTGCCGCTCGCCGTTTCGAGACAACTAATCGTCCCGCCAGCGCCCTCTACAAAAACCAGATTCCCAGCAACCGTCGGCGTGCTGCGTGGCCCGTTGCCACCTTGCTGCTGCTTCACGCGGGCAACGTCGCCGATGCGCGTCTTCCAAAGCTGCTTCCCAGTGGCCGCGTCCACTGCCCAAACCGATTCGTCCTGGTCGAACAAACCCATGCCAAAAACTTGCGTGCCGACAACCGATGGCGATGTGTAGGCGTCACCGCACCCGGTCGTCTTCCAGATCAGCGGTGGGCCGCCGGCGGGCCATTGCTTGAGCAGGCCGGTTTCCTTGGAGATGCCGTCGCGGTTCGGGCCGCGCCATTGCGGCCAGTCGGTGGCGGTGGTCACGAGTGCGGAGGCAAGGAGGATCGGAACGAGGAGTCGGTTCATATGCGAAACAGGACGGGTTGGTTGATGTCGGGGTTACTGACGTGGCAGAAGAACAAAGCTTCACCGGTAGAGCAGGAACGGCTCGCGACGTTTCTTGAACGCTTCCAAGTCCGCCGCCCAGCCGGCTCGCAACTCCGCTACCGGCTTGCCGCCTTTGATGCCCGCGAGCACTGCCGGCTCGCGCAGCAGCACCTGCATCTTGTCGGCGGCGAAGTTCGTCCCGTAGAGCCGCTGCATCGTGACGGCGATGGTCAGCCCCACGTCCACGGCGTTGAGCGCGTCGCGGTCAGTGATGACGAGGCGCGCGCCGCCGCAGGGCTTGTCCTTGAACGTGCTCGCGGTCGGCGTGAATCGCACTGGATAAAAGCGCACGCCGGGCAAACCCGCGCGGTTCAGCTCGGCGGCGAAGCGCACGTCATTCGTCACATACGGCGCACCCACCACCTCGAACGGCGTGTCCGTCCCGCGCCCGACGCTCAGCGCGCTCTCCAGCAAACCCACGCCCGAATACAGCGCCGCCGCCGCAAGGCTCCTCATGTTCGGCGAGGGGTTCGTCCACGGCTGGCCAAACTCATCGAACCACTGCGCGCGCGACCAGCCCTCGACCGGAATCACCGTGAGGTCCGCGCCGAAGCCGCGCTCCGCGTTCACCATGCGCGCGACTTCTCCGAGCGTGAGGCCGTGGCGCAGCGGGACGTTGTGCCACGCGACGAACGAGTTCGTGCCGACGAGCAACGGGCCTTCCACCGCGTTGCCGCCGATGGGATTCGCGCGGTCGAGCACGATGAACTTCTTCTTCGCCTTGGCCGCCGCCTCGAGACAGTTAATCAGCGTGGCCGGATACGTGTAGAAGCGGCAGCCGATGTCCTGAATGTCGAAGACCAACGCGTCGAGGCTGGCGAGTTGCTCGGGCGCGGGCGTGCGGCGCACGCCGTAGAGGCTGAAGACCGGCAGGCCCGTCTGCTCGTCCTTCGAGTCGGAAACTTTCTCGTCCAGCGCGCCGCGAATGCCATGCTCGGGGCTGAACAGCGCAACGAGCGATACACCCGGCGCCTTGTGCAACAGGTCAATCGTCGCGTTGCGCTCGCGGTCGTGGCCGGTGTGGTTGGTGATGAGG
>CAYZJP010000255.1:0-2477 GCA_964478755.1 uncultured Klebsiella sp. | reverse complement strand
TGTGTCTGCGGGGCGTGGAAGTCAATCGTCCACGGGCGCCGCGTCTTGGTGCGCTTCTTGAGCGCGGAGAGCAGTGTGTTCTTGTTCTTCCAGTCGTAGCCCTTGGGAAGGATGGCGTGCTTCTCGGCGTTGTAGCCCAGCGTGTAGAGGAGCGTGTGCGCCATGTCCGCCTGGAAGCCGACGAGGCCGGGCCGGTCGGTCTCTTCGAGGAGGTTCACCATGTTGCGCCACGAGTGCATGCCGCCCCAGCAAATCTCGCCCTCGGCCGCGAGCCGCTCGCCGTGCTCGGCCGCGACCGCCGCGCCTTCGCGGAAAGTCTGCGCGATCAGCTTGGTGTTGCCGACGGGATCCTTGTCCCAGTCCGCCACGCCCGCCGCCGAGTCAATGCGCACGACGCCGTAAGGCCGCACGCCGAGTTCGCGGAGCTTCTTGCCGATGCGGCAGGCCTTCTTGACCGCCGTGACCCAGCCGGCTCGTTTGGTCTCGTCGCCCATCGCGTTGCCGTCGAACCACACCGGCGCGACCACGGAGCCGACGACGAAGCCCTTGCCCTGAATCTTCTCGGCGAGCGCCTTGATGCCGTCGTCGCTGATGTCAATATTCGTGTGCGGGTCGTAGAGGAAGAGGTCCACGCCGTCGAACTTCTGGCCGTTGACCTCGGCCTTGGCCGTGAGGTCGAGCATCGTGTCGAGGTCAATGAACGGCTCGGCGCCGGGGCTGCCTTTGCCGACGAGGCCGGGCCACATGGCGTTGTGAAGCTTGGGATAGAGATTCGCTGGCTGGCTCATATATGTGCGTGTTTGGAAATGCGCGGCGAGGCTAGCAAGGGCGGCGGGGTGTTCAATTCCAAAGTGCGGTCACTTCTTTTTCAGCGTGGTGAGGTATTCCAGCAGGTCGGCCAGCTCCTGCGTGGTCATGGCCTGCTGGAGGCCGGCGGGCATGGCGGAAAGTTTGCTTTGCTGGCGCTTCGCGACTTCCGACTTTTTCAGCTTCGTCACCGCGCCGCCGACGGTTTTCACGGACACATCCTCGCCGGTCTCGCTCACGATCAGGCCGAACAGCTCCTCGCCGGACTTTGTCTCGATCGTCCACGACTCGAAGCCAAACGAGATGCCGGCGCTGGGATCGAGGATGCTCTCCAGCAACGCGTCCTTGGGGAGCTTGGTGCCGATCTCCGAGAGCGCGGGGCCGAAGTCCACGCCCTGGCCGTTGACGACATGGCATTTCGCGCAGCCGACAGTCTCACGCGAGAAAACTTCCGCGCCGCGCCGCGCATCGCCCTTCATCGCGAGCAGTTCAGCAACGGGGGGAAGTGCCTTGTCACCCTGGCCCGGCGACGAATAGAAAAGCCTCACAACGTCGGTCTTCTCCCCCGGCCAACGCCCGAATTTTAGCGCTGGGCCAGCGAAGAAGATTAGGTCCGCTGGCAGCCTGCCTTCCCGCGCGATCTTCAGTATGGCGCTCGCACCTTCCTCCGACAAAGCCAGCGAGGCCACAGCCTGCTTGCGGATATTCACGCCGCGCGCCATGTCGGTGACGAGCGGGAGCACAAGAGCTGTCACCTGCTTTGCGTTCGTGTTGCCAAGTGCCTCGACAAACTGCGCGGTGGTGGAGGTGTCCTTTCCCGACAACACGGCTGAGACCGCCGCCGAATCGCCGCTGACGAGGATGAGCCTTAGCGCAACGATGGCCGCCTCGTCGCCTGGATACTTCGTGGCGGCTTCCAATAGAGCGGCGTTCTGATCCGCGACCTTGAACTGCTCGACGAGGCGGACGAATCGCGGCGTCCCGCGCGTGGCGGCGAGGACTTTGCCGAGCGCCTCCTTCAGGCGCGGGTTCGCGTTGACCGCCTCGGGTCCGAGGCGGGTGAGCGCCTCGATCATGGTGTTCAGTTTCTCCGGCTCAATGGGCTGTGCGAGAGCGGCTGCGGCAAGAAGGAGGAGGCAGAATATGATGCGAATTTTCATCGTCGTCGAGTCGAGCTTCGGGCAACAGCGGCGGCTTGGCGAGCCGAGAGGCTTGCTAGAACACTTCCGGCACACCTTCCTCCATGATGCGGAGGTGGTGGGTGAGCTTGTCGCGGCGGGCGAGTTCGCGGAGCCAGCGTGGCGGCTCGTCCATCTCCTCGAAGGACAGTTTGAAGGTGCCGTAGTGCATCGGGACAAACCACTTCGCCTTCACCTCGTGGAATACTTTCAGCGCCTCGTCCGGCCCCATGTGGACGTTGCGGAAGCTTTCCGGGTAATACGCGCCGATGGGCAGCAGGGCGATCTCCGGCGTGAGCCGCGAGCCGATTTCCTTGAAGCCGTCGAAGTAGGCGCTGTCGCCCGCATGATAGACCGTGCGGCCCTGGTGCTCAAGCACGAAGCCGCCGTAGCCGCGGTGCCTGTCCGTGAGGGTGCGCGCGCCCCAGTGCTTGCAGGGCGTGAGCGTCACCTTCCAGTCGCCGTGGCTGAAGCTCTCCCACCATTGCAGCT
>CAYZJP010000254.1:0-2576 GCA_964478755.1 uncultured Klebsiella sp. | reverse complement strand
TCAAGCGCAATTACAAGCTCGACGCGCCCAAGGGCGTCAACGGCCGCAACTCGGAAAACACGCTGATCCAAAAAGTCTTCGGCTGGGAGCCGTCCATCCCGCTGCGCACGGGAATGGAGAAGACCTATGCGTGGATCTACGACCAGATGGTGAGCAAGGCCAAGTCGAAATAAGTCGCGGCCATTCGGTCGGATAGATTTTCCGGTTGAGGAATCTTCGCGTCGGAGGATGCTGTTGCGTGATGAAGCCCTTCTTTCCGTGCGCTGGCCGGCGCGCCTTGCACGCGCCGACGCGGAGGGACTTCGTCTATTCGCTGGGCGCGAGTCTCGGCAGCGTGGCGTTCAGCTCGCTGCTTGCAGCGGAGGGCAACTCGAAACTTTCTTCCCCGCTCGCACCGAAGCCCGGCCATCTTCCCGCGAAGGCCACGCGCTGCATCTTCCTGATGATGGAGGGCGGGCCGTCGCACATCGATACCTTCGACCCCAAACCCAAGCTCGCGGAGCTTCACCTCAAGGAATTCACGCGCGAAGGCAAGATGAAGTCGGCGATGGAGAGCGGCAAACGCTACTACGTGCAAAGCCCGTTCAAGTTCCGCCAGGCCGGTCGCAGCGGCGCAGACATGGCGGAGAATTGGGAACACCTCGCCAAGGTCGCTGACGAACTCTGCTTCTTCCGCGGCGCGCAGGTGGACTCGGTCAACCACCCGACCGCGATGTATCAGATGAACACCGGCAACCGCTTCGGCGGCGACCCGGCCATTGGCTCGTGGGTGACTTACGGTCTCGGCTCGGCGAACCAAAACCTGCCGGGCTTCATCGTGCTGCCGGAGGTGAGCCATCCGCAGGGCGGCGCGGCGAACTGGGGCAACGGTTTTCTCCCCGCGCATTTCCAGGGCACGCCGCTGCGCGCGACCGGCTCGCCCATTCTTGACCTCACGCCGCCAAAAGGAATTTCCCCCGAGCACCAGCGCCAGAACCTCGACCTGCTCGCGAAGCTGAACGCCGCACACCGCGACGCGCACCCGCAGCACGACGAACTCGCCGCGCGCATGGACGCCTACGAACTCGCGTTCCGCATGCAGATGGAAGTGCCCGGCATCCTCAACCTCGACAAGGAAGACGCGCGCGTGAAGGCCGGCTATGGCATCGGCACCGAGCCGGCCGACGCCTTCGGGCGCAAATGCCTGCTCGCGCGGCGGCTCGTCGAGCGCGGCGTGCGCTTCGTGCAGCTCTATGCCGGGACTTGGGACAGCCACGACTACATCGAGCGCGCCCACGGCAACCTCGTCCGCCAGGTGGACCAACCCATCGCCGCGCTCATCGCCGACCTCAAGCAGCGCGGCCTGCTCGACTCCACGCTCATCGTTTGGTGCGGCGAGTTCGGCCGCTCGCCGGACAACGGCGTGCGCGGCGGCACCGCCTACGGCCGCGACCACAATCCGCACGCGATGACCATCTGGTTCGCCGGCGGCGGCGTGAAAGCCGGCCACACCATCGGCGCGACCGACGAGCTGGGCGACAAGGCCGTCACGCACGTCCACCACATCCGCGACGTGCATATCACGCTCCTGAACCTGCTGGGGCTGGACGACAACAAACTCACCTACTTCCACGGTGGCCGCTTCAAGCAGCTCTCGCAGTTCGGCGGGCAGGTCATCCGGGAACTGGTGGTGTGAGGCACGTTGCTGAACCGGAGCTTGTCGTGGACATCAACGCGAACTAACCTTGGCCATGCTCGATTGGTCTCAATGCCCGGCGGTGGAGCGCAACCCGGAGAAGGTCAGCGGCGCGTGGGTGTTCTGCGGCACGCGGGTGCCGGTGCGGGCCTTGTTCGAGAACCTGGAGGCGGGCGCGCGCGTGGACGAGTTTCTGGAGTGGTTTCCCGGCGTGACCCGTGAGCAGGCCGAAGCGGTCCTTGCACACGCTGAACGCAGCTTGGCCGTGGCGTGATGAGAATCGGTGCCAGTCGTTGACCACGATTCCGCCCCTGCAATACGCTGATCCTCATGGGCACGCTTTACTACGGCGACAACCTCGACATCCTCCGTCGCTATCTCAAGGACGAGTCGGTGGACCTCGTCTATCTCGACCCGCCCTTCAACTCCGCGCAGAACTACAACGCATTCTTCCAGGAAAAGGACGGCAGCGCCGCCGCCAGCCAGATTCACGCCTTCGAGGACACGTGGCACTGGGACATCGAGACCAAGAAAGCCTACGACGCCGTGACCGAGCAGCCCGGCAAAGTCTCCGACGTGATGCAGGCGTTCTACACCATCCTGGGCGGCAACGACATGATGGCCTACCTCACGATGATGGCTCCGCGCCTCGTCGAGCTGCGCCGCATCCTCAAGTCCACCGGCTCGCTCTACCTCCACTGCGATCCCACCGCTTCACATTATCTCAAACTGCTGGGCGATTCGATTTTCGGAAAAGACAATTTTCGCAACGAAATCATCTGGCCGCGAACAAATGCTCACAACATCGCTTCGAATCACTTCTCACGAATCCACGACACGATTTACTTTTAGGGTCTTTCCTAGTTGAGCGGGTGTGAACCTGCTGAAACACTGGGACTGA
>CAYZJP010000253.1:0-2726 GCA_964478755.1 uncultured Klebsiella sp. | reverse complement strand
CGGGGCGCATGAACTCTGGGCCAACCTCAGGCGCGCCCTCCGGGGCGCGGCCCGGCTTGGCCGTCCTCCGGTGGGTGCGCTCCGCTGCCCACCGGCTACCTTCAGCCGCGCCTCCGGCGCGAATGCAAGCCGCTATGCCACCGAAAACAGCGGGAACCCACCTCACAACCTTAAATACCTATAAGAACGCTGGTTGCGGATTGAGAAATCGCCGCTTCGGGTCAAGAAACCGCCCCTCGGTGTCAAGAAATGACCACTTCGGATCGCGCACCTTAGGCTTCGGGCCGCGCAGCGATCCTTCGGATCGCGTAACCGTTGCTTCGGGTCAGGCAACGCCCACTTCGGGTCACGCAACCGGCCAACGGCGTCGTGCAACGACCGCTGCGCGTGCGGAAACGGAGAGCGGGGTCGCGCAATCGGGCCTTCGGCCGAGGCAATCGCTCCTTCGGGTCGTGCATCGGGGACTTGGGTGGCCGCAACCGGGTCTCCGGTGGAAGCGACGAGGCAGGGCATACCTGCGATCACAACTCAATCCCCCTGCGATCTGTCCCATCCGCCAGACTTGACCCGCTGCCAGAAGTGCCGTCGCATCCCGCCATGCGCGCCGTCATTCAGCGGGTTTCCGGGGCCAGCGTCACCATCGGCGGGCAGGTCCGCAGCGCCATCGGGCGCGGCTTGCTCGTGCTCGTGGCTTTCAGGGCTGAAAGCCCGTCATTCGTCAGCCTGGGGTGGAGCGAACGCAGTGAGCGCAGCCCCAGGTCGGCTGGCGCAGGATTCCGGCGGGCTGTAAGCCCGCCACCGTCACACAGCCGGACGGGAATCCAGTGACGCGCTGACAGCGCTGATGTCCATTGGGCGGCGCGTTCCTGGGGCTTCACCCCAGGCTCGCGAATGTCAGGCTTTCAGCCCGCAGACACGGAGTCGCCGACGCCATCCGCGTCAACCGTGTCATCGGCGATCCTTTCCTCGGACACGGCCTGAGCTTGACCGAGCCGGCGAACTGGCTTCGCATCCCGCCATGCGCGCCGTCATTCAGCGGGTTTCCCAGGCCAGCGTCACCATCGGCGGGCAGGTGCGCGGCGCCATCGGGCGCGGCTTGCTCGTGCTCGTGGCGGTGGAGGACGCGGACACGCCGGAGGACGGCGAGTGGCTCGCGGGCAAGCTCGTGCGCCTGCGCATCTTCGCGGACGACGCCGGGCTGATGAACCGCTCGGTGCAGGACGTGGGCGGGGAAATTCTTGTGGTGAGCCAGTTCACGCTCTTCGCCAGCACGAGGAAGGGCAACCGCCCGTCCCATCTCCGCTCCGCGAAACCCGAGGTGGCCATCCCGCGCTACGAGGCGTTCGTCGCGCGGCTCACGGCCGAGCTGGGCCGGCCCGTGGCCACCGGCGAGTTCGGCGCGGACATGAAGGTGGCCTTGGTGAACGACGGCCCGGTGACGATCACAGTGGACACGAAGGCGCGCGAATAAATGCAGCGGCGCTCGGTGAGCGCCGGGCACGCGTCCGGACGGCGGTCACAGACCGCCACCAGAGCAGCCGGTCCCGCCACCAAACCGCTTGCCGCGCTTTTCCCCGTCCGCTACAAACGCAACTCTTTGCGCGGTCCGCCGCGCGGTCTTTAACTCGAAACGAAGAACTCAAAACTCGAAACGCACTTTATGCCCTACACCACCTGCACCGTCCCCGTCGGCGGGAAAATCTCCATCGCCAACGGCAAGCTCTCCGTCCCGAACAATCCGATCATCCCCTTCATCCGCGGCGACGGCACGGGGCCGGACATCTGGGCGTCGTCGGTGCGCGTGATGGATGCCGCGGTGGCGAAGGCTTACGGCGGCCAGCGCAAGATTGCGTGGATGGAAGTCTTCGCCGGCGAAACGGCGTTCAAGCAGTTCAACAACTGGCTGCCCGATGACACCGTCGAGGCGTTCAAGGAATTCCTTGTCGGCATCAAGGGGCCGCTCACCACGCCCGTCGGCGGCGGCATCCGCTCGCTGAACGTCGCGCTGCGGCAGATGCTCGATCTCTACGTCTGCCTGCGCCCGGTGCAGTATTTCACCGGCGTGCCGTCGCCCGTGAAGCACCCGGAGAAGGTGGACATGACCATCTTCCGCGAGAACACCGAGGATATTTACGCGGGCATTGAGTTCGCCGCCGGCACGCCCGAGGCGCAGAAGGTTTTGGATTTTCTTGCCGCGAACTCTCCCAAGGATTTTAAGAAAATCCGCTTCGGCACCAAGGCCGCCGCCGAGGAGTTCTGGAAGGCCGTCGGCGCGGCGAACTTCCCGTGCGACGTGCAGGTCGGCGTCGGCATCAAGCCTGTGAGCTACTCCGGCAGCGTGCGGCTCATCCACAGCGCCATCGGCTACGCCATCAAGTTCAAACGCAAGTCCGTCACGCTCGTCCACAAGGGCAACATCATGAAGTTCACCGAGGGCGGCTTCCGTGATTGGGGCTATCAGGTCGCGAAGGAATTCTTTGGTGCGGTGGAAATCGACGGCGGCCCGTGGTGCAAAATCCCCGAGGGCAAGCCCGGCGCGGGCCTCGTCATCAAGGACGCCATCGCCGACATCGCGCTCCAGCAAGTGCTCACGCGCCCGACGGATTTTGACGTGATCGCCACGCTGAACCTCAACGGCGATTATTTGAGCGACGCGCTCGCGGCGCAGGTAGGCGGCATCGGCATCGCGCCCGGCGGCAACATCAACTACGTCACCGGCCACGCCA
>CAYZJP010000252.1:0-2726 GCA_964478755.1 uncultured Klebsiella sp. | reverse complement strand
ACTCGTTGCTCTTGAATGAAACCCGTTCACACCCGCTCAACTAGGAAAGACCCTTTGCGAATACGGCCGCCGCCCCGACGCCGCAGAGCTAAAACAACTCTTCCCGTTCTTTTCTTGACGACATTTTTCCGCGACCCGTCCAAACTCACACGACGCACATGAACAAAAACATCCTCTCCCTGCTCGCCGCGCTCGCCTTGACGCACGCGGCTGTTGCCCAAACCAAAGCCGCCGCGCCCGCCGCGCCGGCGGACTTCAAGAAGCTCGTCTCCACGATGGACTTGAAGGATGGAGACACGGTCGTCTTCCTCGGCGACAGCATCACGCACCAGTGTCTCTACACGCAGTATGTGGAGGATTACTTCTACACGCGTTTCCCGAACAAGCGGCTCCGCTTCCACAATGCCGGCGTCGGTGGCGACCGCGCTTCCAATGCCCTCGCCCGCTTCGACGAGGACGTGGCCAGCTTCAAGCCCAAGTATGTGACCATCCTGCTGGGCATGAACGACGGCTCCTACCGTGACTTCGACAAGGCTGTCTTCGACACCTACCAGCAGGACATGACCAAGCTGCTTGACCAGCTTGCCGGCCTCGGGGCCACGGCCATCCCGATGACGCCCACCATGCATGACGCCCGTGCCGCGCGTCTCCGCAGCAAAACGCTGGAGCCGCGCGACACTTATTACAACGGCGTGCTCGCGCTCTACGGCGCGTGGCTGCGCGAGCAGGCGCAGGTGCGCGGGCTGGGCTTCGTGGACATGTATTCGCCGCTCAACAACCTCTCCCTTCAGGAGCGCAAGAAGGACGCGAACTTCACGCTCATCAAGGATGCCATCCATCCCGACGCGCCCGGCCAGGTCGTGATGGCGGCGGCGGTCATCAGCGACATCTGCCCGAAATCTCCCGTGTCCAGCATCACCATCGCCGAGAAGGACGGCAAGCTCGGTGCCACCGCCGCCAACGGCAAGATCGCGGATTTCTCCGCCACGGATGCGCGCATCGCCTTCACCTTCACGGGCAATGCCCTCCCTTGGGTGCTGCCACCCGAGGCCGCGCCGGGCTACAAGCTCACCGCCGCCGGCCATCGCTACAGCAACGAATCCTTCGCCGCGCGCGGCCTCAAGCCGGGCAATTACGAGCTGAAGATTGACGGCCAGAGCGTGGGCACGTGGACCGATGGGGTGCTGGGCTTCAAGGTCGAGTTGCAGGAGAACGACAAGACGCCGCAATACCAGCAGGCATTGAAGGTCGCCCTCCTCAACAAGGAGAAGAACGACACCGTCACGCGTCCGCTGCGCAATCTCTGGGGCCAGCTCAAAGGCAAGCGCTCGCAGCTCTACGCGCTCGCGACGAAGAAGGATCCCAGCCTCGATGCGAAGAAGGAGGAGTTCGAAAAATGGCTCGCCGGCGACTTCAAGAGTGGCGTCGCCAAGCTCAACGCGGCGGTGGATGAATTTGATGCGCGAATCTACGAGGCCGCCAAGCCTCAGCCCCGCAAGTATGAGCTGGTGCGCATGAACTGAGCAGCCCTTTGGCACTGGCGCCTTTGGGTCATGCGGAACGCGCCGTTTCCACCGCTTGAATGAGCGACAAGGCCGGGAGGTGAATCACAGCCGGAACAGCCTCTTCGAGTTCTCGAAGAGAATTTTGCGCTCGATGGTTTTGTTCGCGGCATATTTGCGGAGGGCGGCGATGGTGCCCGCGCCTTGGCATCCGGGACCGCGGCCGATCGTGTCCGCGCAGTCGCTGCCGTAGAGGATTTTGTCCTGATGCTTTTCCAGAAACCAGCGCGTGTGTTCCTCGTCGCGGAGCAGCGCGTTCAAGCCAGAGCCGGCGGACATATCGGCGAAGCTGTTGGGATGGTCCGCAAGATACTGGCTGGTGAGGCCGCCTTTGGCGACGGGGCCGGTGGGATAAAGGGATTTCCAGTCGTAGTTCGCGTCAATGTTCGCCCAAGTCGTCTGCGCGTGCATGATGAAGGTGGTCTTGGGGAACTTCTTGAACATCGCGGGCAGGCGCTTGAAGCCGGAGTTGTAGGTGGCTTCCTGAAAGTGCATCAGGATGGGCACGCCGTAGTCGGCGGCCAGCGCGTAGAGGCGTTCGCTCTCCGGCGAGTCGCACTGCACACCGAACTTTTGCTCGGCGATGAGCTTTGCGCCGAGCTTTAGATACTTCTCGATCTCGCCTTTCGCCTCCGGCAGATCGGTGACTTCGTTCGCGCCGAAGAGGAATTCGCCAGGGTGCGCCTTTGAAAATTCCACCGCTGCTTCATTTCCCGTGCAGCGCGCGGCGAGGCCGTTGGACTTGCCGTTGTGCGTGGACGGCCGCTCCACGACGCGGCCGGCGGGCAGGAGGATCGTGGTGGTCACGCCCATCGCGCGCTGGTGCGCGAGCATCTGATCGTCCGTGCGGTCGTGGTAATGCGTGTGCTGGTGGATGTCTATGATCGGCTCCGGCGGCGGGTTCGGCGCGGAGGATCCGGCGGGGCGCGCAATCGTGCAACCGCCACAGAACGCCGCGCCGGCGGCGAGAAAGCGGCGACGATTCAGTGTGGTGGAACGGACGAATGATGAATGGCGTGACATGAGCGAGTGGGTTTGAGACTGGCGCAGGCGGGTCGCGAATTCAAAGCGGAATTGTCCCGGCTGAGGTGTTGTCAACCCGTGCCCGGCGTGCGTGCAGAAAGCTCGCCTCGCGCAACGGCTCTGGCTATCAAACCCGCCTGA
>CAYZJP010000251.1:0-2740 GCA_964478755.1 uncultured Klebsiella sp. | reverse complement strand
TCGCCCTTGTGGACGCCGAGCGCCTTGAGCGCGTTGGCCGCGCGCTGCACCTGCTCGTGCAACTCGCGATAGCTCACGCGCCGCGATTCGTCGGGGTTGCTTCCCTCCCAGATCAACGCCGTCACGTCGCCGTGCCCGGCCTCGACGTGGCGGTCCACGCAGTTGTAGCAGGCATTGAGCTTGCCGCCGATGAACCACTCGATGCTGACGGGGTCGTGGTAGTTGACCTCGGAGAGCTTGTCCCACTTGCGCACCCAGGAGAGGCGGCTGGCCTGCTCGGTCCAAAACTTGTCCGGGTCCTTGATGGACGCGTCGTAGAGCGCGCGATACTCGGCGAGCGACTTGACGTGTGCGCGGGCGGCGGCGGCGGCGGGTGGCGGGAAAACAGCGGTCGAAACAAGGTTCTTGCTCATGCGTGTGGCGAAAGTGTTGGCATCTTAGGAGCGAGCCGCGAAGCGTCAACCCGCGAAAGTGCCGACGCGCTACTTCTTCGGCGCGAAGGGTGACGCCGGCAATTTCTTCGCCGCCGCGCGCACGTCCTCGAAGCTCGTCACTTCCTGCTTCAACTCGACGAGCTGCCACAGTTCAGGAAAATCAAACGCTTGTCCCGGTTGCAGCGTCGTCAGCGGGCTGAACAACTCCAGCGCGGCCATCTGGTCGTTCCACGAAAACTCCACAGTGTGCCCCGCGCCCGGATACGCCGCGCCGCGCCAGGTCTGGAAATACTTCACGAACAGCAGCCGCCCGCGCACGTAAGCCACCCAGCCGCCGTCGGTATAGGAGCCGAGCTTGCCAGGCGCGCCTCCTGCCTGCGCCACAAGCAGGTCGCCGAACACGGCGACGTTCGGTGCCGCCGGCTGCTCGCCATCGAATAACGAACCTTCCTCCGTCGCGCGCAACAGCGACCAGCCCGCACGGTGGCGGCTCTGTTTCGGCAGGCGGAAGAGGACGTAGCCGCCCGCCGGACAAAGCGTGCGGTCGTGAAGATTGTGCCGTGCCGGATTCGGCGACGCGTTGATCATCCGCTGCACCACGCCGAGCGCGCCCGTGTCCGGGTCGAGCGTGAAGCTCTTGAGGAGCCGCAGGCCGGTCACAACATCCGGCGGGCTGGCCGTCTAAATCGTCTGGTCGCGCGGCGCGACGAAGTCATGCGAGCCGAGCCACACCGCCCGCCGCTCCGGTCGCCCCAGCAGGCCGGGGCCGAAGTCGCATTGATAGCCGCCCACCCAGAAGCCGCCGGGGAATTCCGCGAGCGTCTTGCCGTTGCTGTCGGGATTCTCCAGCAGCGCATTCACGCCGCCACGGCTGTATTGCACCACGCGCCCGCCGATGCCCGGCACCACGACGGCCATCGTCTTCCCGTGGTCATCGCGCAGGCTCAAGGCATTCGTCCAGCCGAGGAATTCGCCTTGGTTCACGCCCGCCGGCAGCGCCGCGCGCAACGACAGCGGGAAAAGCACGAGCCACAACGCCAACGCGCGCAGGGCCAGGCCTCGGAGACAATTCATGCGCGCGGAAGCTACCAGTCCCCGCCGCAGGCTCAATGCTGTTCGCGCGTGAACCCTCCGCGAATGGGAATAACTACAGGCCCAACTTTAAGTGATTGTCGGCCTTGGCTTCCGCCTTGGGAGCCTTCTTAAACGTGTCATCCAAACTCGCGGCGCTGGTGGGCCGTTCTATGCCCTTGCCTTCCATCAATTCCTTCACGGTGCGAAGCTGGAGACGCGGGAACTTCTGCTGGTTCGTCTTGTGAACGTAGAACCCGGCACTTGCGGCCTCCGTCTCCATTGGCCCGGTGGGCGGTTGGAGGGAGATCAGGACACCGATGGCGGCTCTTTCCCGGTCCAACACGCCGCGCAAGTCGCGCACATCCTTCACGCCGGTCTTGCCGCCTTTGACTTGGATGATGATTTGCTCGGGCTTGGCGGCCTTCGGGTCGTCGCGGAACAAAATCTTTCCGTCAATGCCATGATCCGCGCCCTTCTTCTGCTCGACGGGCCGCGCGCCGACGAGGCCGAGCGCCCACCACTGGAATTGATACTTGTCCTGCTCGGCGAGCGTGGCGGCATCCGCCGGCGAGGCCGGTTCGCCGACGGTTTCAATCTTGATGCGCTTGCCGTGGGTGTCCACCAGCCGGTTTTTGATGAGGCTGATGGCGAGCTGGGTGATGTCCACGCCAATCCATTTCCGGCCCAGCCGCTGGGCGGCGTCAATCGTGGTTCCGCAGCCACAAAACGGATCGAGCACCATGTCCCCGAGGTTGCTGCTGGCTTGGATAATGCGCTCCAGTAGGGCGACGGGCTTTTGCGTGGGGTAGCCGAGGCGCTCGGCAGACGTATTTCCGATTCGCTCAATGTCAGTCCATACGTCACTGACTGGCTTCCCCTTCTTTTCATCAAGAAAGACTTTTCGCCCGTCCAGGCGAGGCGTGCCGTCCTTCTTTTTCAAAATCATTCCTTTTGCCCAGAGCTTTTCCAGTTCTCCAATTGGAAGTCCCCAGCCACGGTTGGGCGGTGGCTTTGTGCCTCTCCACTCAAAGTTCCGCGCGGGATTTCCGGTCATCGTCAAGTCTTGCCCAGTGCAGAGGCGTCCGGTTTCGGGATCATCAAAATAGCGGTCTAATTGCTGTGGGGAGAACTCAGCGAATTGATGCTTCCAAAGGTAATCCTCGGATTTGGAATAAAAGTAGGGTCTTTCCTAGTTGAGCGGGTGTGAACGGGTTTCATTCAAGAGCAACGAG
>CAYZJP010000250.1:0-2798 GCA_964478755.1 uncultured Klebsiella sp. | reverse complement strand
GGGGACCGGAGGACCTGTACTACACCGTCTTCACGCGGAACGGCTGCGAGGCGCTGGAGGCTGCCGTTCCAGACGTGAAGTTGGAGGGGTGGCTGCGCACGTTCGGCGAAGGCGAAGGCCTGGACCTCGTTCACCTCACCTCACTCGCGCGCTGCTGGACGACGCTGGGGAAGAAGCGGATGCCCACCGGTCTCGCGAAGTCGCTGCTTGCGCGTCTCGAATCATTCCGCAAGCCCGACGGCGGCTACGACGGCGATCCAAAGAAACTTCACGGCACCGCCTACGGCTCCTTCCTCGCGCTCGGCGCGTATCAAGACTTCGGCAAGTTTCCGCCGAGTCCTTTGAGCATCGTGCAAAGTCTGAAATTGCTGGAGACACCCGACCACGCTTGGAACAACGCGCCGGGATTGCCGGTCGGCTCGACGAATCCGACAGCGGGCGCAGTGACTTTGCTGCGTCACCTGCACCTTCCGCTCAATCCCGCCGTTGGCGACTGGCTGGTCGCGCGCCTGCATCCGCAAGGCGGATTCACCGCCGTGCCCGGTGCGCCGATGCCCGACCTGCTCTCCACCGCCACCGCACTCCACGCGCTCGCGAGTCTCGATCGTCGCCTCACCGCCGCGCAACGCGAGCGCTGTCTCGACTTCGTGGACACACTCTGGTCAGCGGAAGGCGGCTTCCACGGCCACTGGGCCGACGACCACCTCGACGCGGAATACACTTTCTATGGACTGCTCGCTCTTGGGCACTTGAGCGTGAATTGAATCAGGGAACCAGGCCGCGCTGCCGAAGTAGCGCCTCCATGGCCTTGTCCATGAGCAGGTCAGCGAGCGGCTGCGTGGCGGAATCAAGGGCGGCGTGCGCGGCCTTGAGCCGGTTCACATCGCCGGCCTTCGTGCTGGAAGATTCGGTGGCGAGGGCGGATTGAAGTTCAGCAATGGCCGACTCCACTTGCGCGTGCGCGGTGGGGGCAAGTTCCGCGCCGCACTCGGCGAGGCCGGACTGCGCGGCGGTGAGGACTTCCTGCGCCTTGAGCTTCGCCTCAATCCACCGGCGCGCGGTGAGATCCTCGAAGGCGTGCTCGACGGATTCTTCGACCATGCGCTGCACCTGGGTGTCGGCCACGTCCACGGCGGATCGCATCTCCACGACTTGCTGCGCGCCGGTCTGCAGGTCGCGCGCGAGGACGTGAAGGATGCCGTTGGCGTCGATCTCGAACTGGACGCCCACGCGCGGGACGCCGCGCGGCGCGCGTTCAAACTCGATGGAGAATTTACCGAGGCTCCAGTTGTCGGCGGCACGCTCGCGCTCGCCTTGGAGGACGTGGATGAGCATCGCGCGCTGGTGGTCCACGGCGGTGGTGAAGACCTCGCCGGCCTTCACGGGAATCGTGCTGTTGCGCGGGATGATGACGTTCATCAAGCCGCCAAACGTTTCAAGGCCGAGCGAAAGCGGGGTGACATCGAGGAGCAAGAGGTGCTTGAACTCGCCGCTGAGGATGGCGGCTTGGATGGCGGCACCCAGCGCGACGGCTTCGTCGGGATTTTGGGACGTGTTCAACAGGGGTCCGCTCCGTTCGTGGAAGCTGTCGCTGAGGCGGACACCGCCGCGCTCCTCCTCGAACTCCGCGCAGCCGAACCATTCAGCAACGAGCCGGCGCACGAGCGGCATCCGCGTCTGTCCGCCGACGAGAATGACTTGATCGAGCTGTTTGGCTTCGAGCTTCGCGTCCGCGAGCGAGCGCAGGCAATGCGGGCGCGTGCGCTCGATGAGTTCGCGCGTGAGCCGCTCCAGTTCGTCGCGCGTGAGCGTGTAGCGGAAGCTGAAATCGGGCGTGAGGAAAGGCAGGGCGATCTCCACCTCGGTCTCGGTGGAGAGGCGAATCTTCGCGGCCTCGGCGGCTTCGCGCAGGCGCGAGAGGAGGGGGAGAAGTTGAAGGTTGAAAGTTGAAGGTTGAAAGTTCGTCAGGTCGGGGCCGCAAGCGAGCTTCACGCGCTCGGCGAGAAAATCCACGAGGCACTTGTCGAGATCGTCGCCGCCGAGGCGAGTGTTGCCGTTGGTGGCGAGGACTTGGAAGACGCCGGCGTTGAGTTCGAGAATCGAGAGATCAAAGGTGCCACCACCGAGGTCATACACGGCGATCTTAGAATGTTCCTTGAGCCGGTCGAGTCCATAGGCCAGCGCGGCGGCGGTGGGCTCGTTGACGATGCGCTCGACGGTGAAGCCGGCCAGTTCGCCGGCCCGTTTCGTCGCGTTGCGCTGGGCGTCGTTGAAATAAGCTGGGACGGTGATGACGGCACGCGTGACGGGTTCGCCGAGGTCTGTTTCCGCTGTGCGCTTCAGTTTCTTCAGCACTTCGGAGGAGATTTCCTCGGGCGTGTAGTCGCGGCCGTGAATCGGAATCGTCACCTGGCCCGCGCCATCGCCGCGCGCGGGGTAGGTCACGAGCATTTCCTCGCGCGCGATGTCCGCGCCGCGCCGGCCCATGAAGCGCTTCACAGAGTAAACGGTCTCGGCGGGCTTGAGCACGCGCACGCGGTTCGCGGCGTGGCCAACGATTGGCTGCGAGTCGGCGGCAGGGAAGTGCACCACTGAAGGCGTGAGCCGGTGGCCGTCCGCGTCCGCGATGACGTAGGGGATGCCGGAGTCCACCGTCGCGACGAGCGAGTTGGTGGTGCCGAGGTCAATGCCGACGATCTTGCTCATGGGAGAAAAGCTTTTTTAGCCACAGATGAAGCACAGATAGAGACCTCTGCGAAACAGGGCAGCAGGCATTTGGTTCCATTTTCTGCGATGCA
>CAYZJP010000249.1:0-2960 GCA_964478755.1 uncultured Klebsiella sp. | reverse complement strand
ACTACCTCCTCCGCCTACTCACCGCCTCGCCAACAATTTGATGCGTCAGCCCTGCCCTGGTTGCGGACTGCGGACTGCGGAAGAATTAAATTATGACTCCGATGAATCTTCATTGGCTTGCGCCGTGTGCTTTACGACAGGCTCAGGTTGTGCGTCAAGACTTTTGTCTTCTATTTCAAATTATCTGGGCAACCATCCCACTCAAGCTGCGAACTGAACTCGCCGCGCCGATCCAGAAACCAGCATCCAGCATCGCCCCAGCCATGAACAAAACCCTCTTTGAACGCATCGCCGCGAAGGAGATTCCGGCCAACCTCGTTTACGAGGACGAGCACGTCATCGCCTTCCGCGACATCCACCCGCAGGCACCCACGCACATCCTCATCGTGCCGCGCCGGCCCCTCCCCCGCATCGCCGAGGCCACGCCCGCCGACCACGCGCTGATCGGCCATTTGTTGCTGAAGGCGGCGGAAGTAGCCAGGCAGTCCGGCCTCACGAACGGCTACCGTCTCGTCATCAACAACGGCCCGGACGGCGGTGAAACGGTCCCGCACCTCCACTGTCACATCCTCGGTGGCCGGCACATGAACTGGCCGCCCGGCTGAACGGGTGCGGTTGGCGAGGATGCAATTCGCCCTACTTTGGCTGGTCCTTCTTCTTGAACAGGTCTCCGATGCTCTTGGTGGCGCTCTTCGCCGCGTCCGAGGCGGCTCCGCCCACGTTCTTGGCGCCGTCCATCAGGGCCTTGCCTCCGCTGCTGAGGAAGCTCGTGACAGCGCTGGTGGTCTTGGTCATCACTTCATTCAGCACAACCTTGATGACCTCGGCGGGCGTGACGCCGTCCGCGCCCTGACCGAGGTTGTTGAGCTTGATGTCCGGCAGCGGCACAGTGGCGGACTTGCCACCGAGGATGGTCAGGCTGAGGTTGATCTTCGCGTTGGAGATGAGGATCTCGTCCACCTGCAGCTTCTTGCCGGGCTTGGTGGATTTCTTCTCCTCCTTGCCCGGCGGCCCGAGGAGGTTGGCGACGTAAGTGTCCACGTTCTCCTGAATCTTGCCGAGGTTGCTGCTGCCGAGGCTGCCCTCGAAGGTGATCTCCGCGCCGTCGGCCTTGACGGACTGCACGACGATCTTGTCGCCGAGCAGCGACATGGGCTTCACCTGAAGGCTGGCGGTGCCGAGCTTGACGGCGTTGGGCGTCTTGAAGCCCGCGGGGTTGCCGATGACCAAACCGCGAAGCTCGCCGCCGCCGGAGAAGGCCGAGATGCTCACGCCGTCGAGCGAGATGGGGGCCTTGATGACCTCCGGGCCGAAGGACGTGACGCCGTTCTTCACGATGGAGTTGAGCGAGAGGAAGAGCGCGACGAGCGCGATGACCGCGGCGACGGCGAGGCCGACGAGGATTTTGACGAGTTTGCTTTTCATAATTCAGAGCCGGGAACGGGAATCTCCAGTCCCTCAACGGGGAAACTCTAGCCACGAATCGGACGGGTGCAACCGCAGACTACAGCCGGGCGTCCCGATGCGCGCCCCGCAAACGCGGATGCGCGGGCAGATGCGGATGCAGCGGCGCCGTGAATTCGGCGGGGGCGCAGTCGGCGCAGAGGATTTGTTTTCCAACCAGCTCGACGCCGCGCAGGGAGAACATCCGCCGGCAGCCGTCGCACTGCTCCATCTTCTCCATCGCGACGCCCGAATAGACGATGCGCGTCAGGGCGGAGCGGAGGGCGGACTTCGTGCGCTGGGCGCTCATGTGATGGTGCGTAGGTAACAAGCGGCGGCGGACGTGTCAACGCTCCGTTTCAGAAAGCCGCGAAGGCAGCTTGGGCCTCACCCGGTTCCACGACGGGGATTGCCGGACAGCACGGGAGAAGAAACTTGCTGGCCGCATTTCACTGCCGATAAGCTGCGTCCCGCATTCACGAGCAACCGCCGCTGTCATGCCGGACATCACCAAGACCTTCCGAGCCGTCAAGCGCGCCATCAAGGCCGCCGCCGGCGCGGTGAACCCCGGCGAATACAAGGCGGCCGGAACGCAGGTGCGGTGTCCGCATTGCCGGCATCGCGAGTTCAACGAATCGCCCAACCTCGGCGGCGGGGTGAATCTTGTGTGCCGCAAGTGTCACTTCGTCCTGTGGTTCGCGAAGAAGCCCGACTTGTTGTGAGCAACTGCATTACCTGAAACCTTGAACCTGAAACCTGAAACCTGTTTTTAGAAACTATGAACACCGTCTCCCAGCTCCGCACCGTCAAGGCCAACACCGCCACCAAAGTCGCCAACGAACTCTCCCGCACCGGCGGACTGCTCCGCCTCGCGCCCGCGTGGGTGCCGCGCTCGTTTCTCCAGCCCGGCCTGCGCATCAAGCTGCATCCCGACGACACCTATGCCTACGGCGCGAATCGCGGCGGCATTGACGAACGCTGGTTCGCCTCCACGACCGTGACCGCCAACGAAGGCCGTGCGTGGGACGAGGGCTTGAACTACTGCGTCGTGGGCAGGGAACGCTTCACGCTCAAGCATGCGGTCGAAGATTGCGGAGCGACTTTGGTCGGGAAAAAAATCTGGGCGAAATACAAACGCTGGCCGGTCTACTCGAAGTTCTTCGACAACATGGGGCCGATTCCGCATCACATGCACCAGTCGAAGGCGCAGGCCAAGCTCGTCGGCCAGGAAGGCAAGCCCGAGAGTTATTACTTCCCGCCCCAGCACAACAACGTGGGCAACAATTTCCCTTACACGTTCATGGGCTTCGAGCCGGGCACGACCAAGGCGCAGGTGCGCAAATGCCTCGAAGATTGGAACAAGGGCGACAACGGCATCCTCGATCTCTCGAAGGCGTATCGCCTCAAGCCCGGCACCGGCTGGCTGATTGACCCGTGCATTCTCCACGCGCCCGGCAGCCTTTGCACCTACGAGCCGCAATGGGGCAGCGACGTCTTCGGCATGTATCAAAGCATGG
>CAYZJP010000248.1:0-2970 GCA_964478755.1 uncultured Klebsiella sp. | reverse complement strand
AACGGGCTACAGGTCGCCTCCGTGCCGAATTTGAGATCTTCGAGCTTGGCGGGCGTGCCGGAGTTGGTTATGACCGTGGTGTCATCCACGGCGATGACCTTGTCGCCGACGGTGATGGTTTTGGCTTCCTTGTCCACGGCGGTGATTTTTCCGGCCGTGGGTTTGTCCTGCGGGCCTTTCTTCGCGGCCGCCGAAGTGTCCGAAGTGGAAACGAAGAACGCGAGGGCCGCAGCCAAAGCGACGAGGGAACGAGTCAGTGTGCGCATGATTTCTGTTTGTTTCAGTCGGGAGCTTGGACGTGGCAGGGCAGGGGGATGTTACACCCTCTCCACGGCCTTCTGCCACGCGGGCGGGTTCGACAGCTTGAAAAGCATCTCCCCGGCCTTGCGCACCAGCAGCACGCCCTCGGCCTCGCGGTTCGCATAGCTCTCGATGTCAATCGTCGCGGGGTCGCGCCAGCCCATGTTGATGCGCTCGCACATCTCGCGCGGAATGCCGGTGGCAAGCGTGACCTTGATGCGGCACTTCTCCACGCCGTTCTCGAACGTGCCGATGCCGCGCACATGAGTGCTGTGTGCGAGCACGCCCCACGGGTGATGCTTGAACTTGTCCCACTGTTTCAGGAAGTAGTCGCGGCAGTGGTAGCCGATGGCGTGCATGGTCTTGTTGTGCGTCACGCTCACCTCGGTGACGTGCGGCGCGTAGATGATGAGTTCGCCGCCGTCGGCCACGACGGGTTCGAGCTTATACATTGCCTTCCCGGCGGTCCAAACGTCCTCATACATCTTCGGCGCGCAGGAGAGCACGGTGTGGTAGGGCTTGTCCTTGAAAACAATGTGCTCCGCGCGCGACACGTCCGCCGCTGCGTCCCACGCGGCTTCCGGCGAACCGATGAACAGGCCGGCGAGCGACTTGTCCGGGCGCACGACCATCGCCATGCAGAGCTTGTTCACTTTCACCATCGCACCCACGCGGTCCACGACACGGCGGACGGGCGTCCACTTGTTGCCGATGGTCATGGGGTTGGTCACGCAACCGCCGAGCCAGTGGAAGAAGTTCAAAATCTCCGGCCCCGCCACGCCGGGGAAGAGATACTTGTTGCCGCCGCTGAAGCCGACGACTTCGTGCGGAAACACCGGGCCGATGATGACAACTTGGTCGTAGTCGAAGACGCGCTTGTTGACCTCGACCGGCACGTCCAGCTCGAAGAGGCCGTCAGACAACTCGCGCGTGTCGGCCTTCGTGAGCGTGCCGACGTTGCGGAGCGCGGCGGGGTTGTCCCACTCGTGGTTGAAGAACCGCACTGCGCCGTAGGTGGCCGCGCGTTCGGCGGCGGAGATTTCCAGCCGGTCGCAAATCGCCGCCTCGCTCATGGGCTGGTGCGTGCCCAGTGCGATGAGGATGTCGAAGTTCGCCGTGACCGCGCCGATTTGCTTGAACAGCGTCTGGAACATCAGTCCCACCGGCGCGGTGCGCGTGGCATCCGGCACGATGAGGAGCACCTTCTTGCCGCGATAATCCTTGGCCGGACACGCCTGCGCGACGAGTTCGGCGACTTGAGCGGGAGAGACGGCGGAGCCGGTGGCGGCGGTGGAAGAGAGAAGGTTCATAACTTCAAGTTAGCCACGGATGAAACACAGATTGAACACGGACGGACTCGGCGAAGAAATCTGCTCCGTGTTTCATCCGTGTTCAATCCGTGGCTGAAAGTCAGATCGTCTGGCTCAAAAACCCACCATCCACCCGGATGTCCGTGCCGGTGACGGTGAACGGGATATTCTCGGCGGCGAGGAACGACAGCGCTGTGGCGGGCACCATCGTCTCGCCGCTCGCCCAACTCTTGCCGGAGAACCGGGGGATCAACTTGCCGAGCGCCTTCTGCTCGGTCTCCGCGTCTGCGAAGCGGATGAGGACTTGCATGGTGGGAAAGTAGGCTGCCCAGCGGTTGGAAACAAGCCTTGTTCCGGGCTGGGGGCTGGGCTACAACGTCCATCGTCAGAAAGCAGAGAACACACGATGTAACGAACCAAACCTAAAACCATTTTGCGTAGCTTCGGCTGCGGGTCTCGTTTGAAAACCGCGAATTTTCTTTGGAGAGACCAGCCCAAGGCACGCGCCCAACCGGGCGCGGCTTGGTGCATTCTCTCCAAGGGCGCTTCGCGGTGCCTCAAACGGGGGTGCGTTAAGTTCGCGCCCCTTTTGTTCCTGCCAGTAAGTTCGCTCTGGAACAAATGATTCCCGCCTTCCCGAACTTCAAACGGCTCTGCCTCGAGGACAAAACCGAGATCGAAGCCATCACCAAAAACTTCCCGCCGTATTCCGATTTCAATTTCGCCAGCCTTTGGTGCTATGACACCCACGGAGTTTGCCGACTTGCCAAACTGCACGGAAATCTGGCCGTGCGGATGCGTGATTATATCACCGGTCAACTTTTTCTGACGTTTCTTGGTCGCGAGCGCTTTGTGGAAACCACAACTTCCCTACTGGCCTTCGCCTCTGAACAGAATATGTCGGAAACGCTCCGGTTGATTCCGGAGGCGGTCATTGCGCCGCATTTGCCGACGCTGGAGGTTGATTTCAAGGTCGAAGAAGACCGCGCCAATTTCGATTACATCCACAATGCCGCCTCTTTGATTGCGCTTGATGCACCGCGTTTGTTGTCCAAGCGCCATCGGATTCAAAAACTGCAACGAGAACACCCCCGGCTTGAGGTCGCTTCGCTGGATATTTCCAATTCCTCCGTGGCTTACAAAATCTGCCGGCTGTGTGAAACGTGGCGGGTGGAAAAGGGCCGCGACGTAAGCGAGTTTGAAACCGAACGCATGGCTATTGAACGCTGCCTTTCGTATGCGCCGCATTTCAAATTTCTAACGATGGGAGCGCTGTCCGGAGACACGCTGGTGGGATTTACGATCAGAGACCTCTGCGAAACTCCCCTCAGGCCCGAGCGTCATAGAACGGCATGCACAC
>CAYZJP010000247.1:0-2973 GCA_964478755.1 uncultured Klebsiella sp. | reverse complement strand
CCATTGGCACCAGCCACCTCCGTGCGGTTCAGGTTCAAACGTGTCGAACCGGCTAGCGCGACTCGCGCGGGCAGGTCAAGACACGCGAGAGGAGGCGGACTGGATCGCTTGATTCAAACGGAAAGCCGGCCGGGCAGGGTGGAGACGGCGTGACGGCCGTTTGCGGATGCCCGAGCGCCAGCCCGAGCCAGGCGGTGATCGCCAGCAGCACCAAGCTCAAGACCCCGGCGTAGGTGAGACGGGTGATCATGCTCGCCAGCCAGGTCTCGTCAACCGGGTCGCCGAACATCTCGTCGCGCACGATGCGATGCCCGAGACCGAAGGTGAGATAGGTTCCAACCATGATGACCAGGAAGGCGAACCCGAGCTTGCAAACCAACAACCATCCCAGGCGCTCGAAGAAGGCGCCGCGCATCACCGCCTTGTAAGTCGTCAGGTTCGACGCGCCGGTCATGACGAGCACGCCCAGGGTGGCAATGGCCAGGGGATCGTACACCTTGAGGGCGCGTGCCAGAAGGGCGCGCCGGGCCGCTGCCTCCGGTACGGCGGCGGCGGCGGGCAACACCATCAGTACCAGCGCCAACGTCGCGCCGCCGTACGCGACCAGCCCAAGCACGTGAAGCCACAACCCGATGAAATCACCCGTCGACATGTGCGCAGTCGCTATCCTTCGAGTCCAGCGTTGCGCCCTCTTAACGAGGCATAGGCGCCATGGCAACCTGTTGACAGCCTGTTGAAAAATGGCGGGAACACCGAACACAGAATACCGAGGTAGTGTCGTGAGTCTGGTGGAAAATGGGAAAAGGCGTCATCCTCCGGCTGTTTAGAAACCAACAGCTGCGCCCGCTAGCCGGCGGGTGCCGAAGGAGGACGCCCATGGGCGAGAGTAGCAAGGCAGGCAGTGAAGGCAAAGAGGAACTGCGGTTCGACCGCGACACGATCGAGCGCACCATCCGCGAACGGGTGCGCGACATCATCGAACAGGTGGTGGAAGCGGAGCTCGGCGCCGCGTTAGGCGCGCAGGTCTCGCAACGGGTCGGTGCGGAGCGTAAGGGCTACCGGCACGGGTCCCGCGAGCGCACGCTGACGACCAGTACCGGCCCGACGACGTTTTCCATGCCGCGGGCGCGGTTGATCGATGCCGCGGGCGGTCGCCACGAGTGGCAGAGCCAGACGGTGGCGCGCTATGAGCGACGCAGCCGGCGTGTCGACGAAGCGATCGTCGGCGTCTACCTGGGGGGAGCGAACACGCGGCGCATCCGCGGGGCGTTGGCCCCGCTGCTCAAGGGCGCGCCGTTGTCCAAGGATGCGGTGTCGCGCCTGGTGGGGCGGTTGAAGGAGGACTTCGAGCGCTGGCAACAGGGCGATCTCCAGGCCGACCAGATCCGCCATCTGTACATGGATGGCTGGTATCCGAAGGTGCGCATCGACAAGAAGCGGGTACGGGTGCCGGTGTTGGTGACGTTGGGGACGCGGGCGAACGGCGAGCGGGTCGTACTCGACCTGCGCATCGCCGGCGAGGAGAGCAGCGCCGCGTGGGGCGAGGTGATCACGGCGTTGGTGAAACGGCGCATCGGCGTGCCGACGTTGGCGGTGATCGATGGCAACCCCGGGTTGGCCCAAGCGCTGCAACAGCAGTGGAAGAACATCCAGATCCAACGCTGCACTAACCACAAGCTGTGGAACCTGCACGCCAAGGCGCCGGCGCGGCTGCGCGAGGAGCTGAGCGAGGACTACCGCCGCATGATCTACGCCGACAGCGTCGACGAGGTGGCCAAGCAGCGGGAGAAGTTCCGGAAGAAGTGGAAGCTCAAGTGTGTGGCAGTGTTCACCAGCCTGGAGGAGGCCGGTGACGACTTGTTCACCTTCACCCACTTCCCGCCCTCACAGTGGAAGGCGCTGCGCACCACCAATGCGATCGAACGCATCAACGAAGAGTTCCGCCGCCGCACCAAGACCCAGGCGAGCTTGCCGAACGAAGGCGCGGTCGTGCTGCTGATGTACGGGCTGCTGTGCACGGGCCAGATCCGGCTCAATCGCATGGTGGGATGGAAGGACCTGCCACCACCGAGCCGATCGGTCGCGATGGCCGAGGCCGCGTGAAGAACCTCGAGAGGCGGTGAGAGGAACGATGTGTATCCCTAACTGCTCTTCGATCGTCGCTTACAGCGCCGCTGTGCGCGTCGTTTTCTGCGGCGAGCGGGACGAAACCAAAAGATTGGCGATTAAAGGATGAGGACGGTGGTCGGAGGTGACGTCAGCCTTTTTCCACCACTTGACCGACACCACCGCTCACCACTGCGAGCGACAGATAGGCCATTGAGGAAATCGCCATTACAAACGCCGCAAAGCTCCCGCTGAAGAAATTGACCAGCCCCAATAGCCCAGCCGCCCCCAGGACAACAATCACTATCCAACGGGCAACGCGGCTTCCTCGATATAACCAAATGCAAAGACCAGCCGTCAGAATGAATCGCACCGGATACCACCACGCCGACAGACGGAACGAGTCGTCTTGGCTCTCGGCGAAGATGTGAACTGCGATCATCGCGATCGTGCCGGCCAATACGAACCCTATGTTCAAGAGAAGAAGATTGCGCCCACGGTCGGTCATGCTGGTCTAACGCCGGTTTTCAGCGGCGCGCGGCTCTATCGCGCGTCCGCTGGAAACCTTTGTTCGGCCAGCTCTTCGCGCAACGCGTGCTCGCGACGGTGCGATAATCTTCTCGTCATTTCAGATTGCGAGCCACCGTGGCTGCTTCGTCCTCAAGATGTGGAACATCTCCGCGCTTCGTGTCCGGTTCGACCCAATCGCACGCGTTATACAAGTCCCCGAGCCACGAAGGGAAATCGAATGCCTGCTCAATCGGAGACACGAGTCGACAGAGCTCATAAGGCTGTGTCTCGCCAGCCACATAGCGTTCACACGCACGGCGCAACGCATTCTGAGCGAACGTAACGCCGTGCACGGAG
>CAYZJP010000246.1:0-2980 GCA_964478755.1 uncultured Klebsiella sp. | reverse complement strand
TCAACCACACGGCCGCGATCTACCAGATGATGACCGGCTACACCACGGACAAGGTCTCGCCGTCCGGCCAGCTCGAGCCGCCCAGCCCGAAGGATTTCCCCAACTTTGGCTCCAACATCATCCGCCTCAAGCCGCCCACGGAGCCGATGCTCCCGTTCGTCCAGTTCCCGCGTCCGTTGCAGGAATCGAACGTCGTCGGCAAGGGCGGCAACGCGGGCTTCCTCGGCAAGGCCTTCGATCCCTACACCCTTTTCCCCGATGGCGACGACCTCGACATGGCGAAGATGGACAAGATCAAGGTGGACGACCTCAACCTCCGCCCCGACATGTTCGCCGTGCGCCTCCAGCGCCGCGCCAAGCTCCGCGACGAACTCAGCGACGCCATGCCCGAGATCGAGAAGGCCGTCGAGAACTACAATCTCGACGACTACTACAAGAAGGCGATGAACCTCATCGTCTCTGGCCGCGCCCGCGAGGCCTTCGACCTCAATCAGGAACCCGACAAGCTCCGCGACCGCTATGGGCGGAACACCTTCGGTCAAAGCTGCCTCCTCGCCCGTCGCCTCGTCGAGGCCGGCACCCGCGTCGTGGAACTCATCTGGCCCAAGGTCGCCAACTCGGACAACCACTCGTGGGACGTTCACGTGGGCCTCAACGACCGCATGAAGAAGCAGAGCGCACCGATGCTCGACACCGGCCTCTCCGCGCTCTTCGAGGATTTGGATTCACGCGGATTGCTCTCCGAGACGCTCGTGCTCGCCATCGGCGAGTTCGGGCGCAGCCCGCAGAAGGGCGTGAGCACCTCCGGCAACGGCAACAGCGCCGACGGCCGCGACCACTGGCCTTACTGCTACACCAGCGTCATCGGTGGTGCCGGCATCAAGCGCGGCTACGTCCACGGCCAGTCCGACAAGACCGGCTCCGCGCCGGTGGAAGACCCCGTCCATCCGGCGGAACTCCTGGCCACCATCTACCACAGCTTCGGCATTGACCCGGAGACCGTGGTGATGAACCACCTCAACCAGCCCCGCGAACTCGTGAAGGCCAAGGCCGTCACCAAGCTCTTCGCGTAAGCCTGGAACCATCCTCCTCCCCGGTAGGGCCGCGCTGCTGCGCGGCCTTTCCTTTTCCAGAAACACAGTCAAAGCCCCTATCTTCCGGTCCGAAACGGCTTGGCGGGGCAGCTAAACGGCTTTTTTGCGCTCCAAAGTCGTTTCGGATCCGCACCCAGACGTTTAGCACCCGCAGCCAGACAATTACGGAGCGCGTCAGGACGTTTACCGGCCACGCCAAGACGTTTCGGACCCGGAAAAAGACGTTTAGACCCACCAGCAAGACGTTTCGGAGGCGCATCAAGACGTTTCGCGTTCAGTGTTTTTGGGGCATTTCCGAGGTTTTTCGACTCCGGGACGCGGCAAGCAGGTTCCGTTGGCTGCCGGCTGGCGGGAGTCGCAGGCTTCAACCGCGAGGGCGCGGTTGGCGGGGCTAGCACAGGCCACTGGCCTGTCCCGGGCGGCGACCCACCGCCCGGAATGGGCAGCGCGCATGAACTTCTCAAGGCGACGGTTTTTACTGCGAGCCGCCTTTCCGTTCCGTCCGGCCAGTGCCCGGACGGCACAGGCGGGTCGCGCGTGTTACCCAATGAAGCGCCGCCGGAAGCGCCCGGCCCGATGACATTGTAGCGGCACTCTGTGAGCGCCGAGTTGCGGCGACGGTTGGCTCGTCGCCAGCGAACGCTTGGACGCGGCTCAAACTCGGCGGTCACAGACCGCCACTACAGGCGAGAGGTGCGTCGTCGTTCGGCGTGCTTTGGCTGGGGCGCGCTGTCCCCAGCGCGCCGCGGAGGACGATGGCGTGCGGGTGGCCGGCGGCGGGTTCGCCGTTCGTTGCCGTTCTCCCTCACCCCACCCTCTCCCGCTGGGAGAGGGGATGACCTCGCCGCCGAGCCGTGGTTCCGCGTGCGCCCGGTCCAGTCCAGCGTAGTGTGTGTTTACGCTCGACGTCACTCCCCGCCGTGAGCAGTGTGACTGGGCAACCAAAGAAGCCTGATGAAGCCTCGAGAGCCTTCAACTTTTTCAAGGCTCGTAGCCCAAGCGTTAGGTGTGTGCCTGATCGTATGCCTTGGACTCTTAGCCCTTTTCGTAAGGGCACCGGGGAAGCCAATCATAGCGCTTGGTTCGGTCCGTTTCGCGGAGTTGGGCGGCGAAGTTGGCGTGGTCTTCTCGCTCACAAATTCCGGATGGAATAGCGCTACCCTTCATGATGCGAACTTGCAGGTGGAGATGATCACCTCAACAGGCAGGAGGACTGAATCCCCTAGAGTCGTGAGCAGTGGAACGAGTCGTGTGCGCGCCGACGAATTCAGGGAATACTTTCTGCCTCTGCCACCCGATACGGTGGAATGGAAGGCATCAATCACTTACGAGTATGTAGCTCGCCGAGACCCGCTGTGGATACTCCACCGGTGGGTGGATCGCACTGAAGCGCTAGAGCACCTGCCAACCGGACTCGCCGAGAGCGTCCATTCTTGGCTAGAGGATTGGAGCATTGAACCGTGGAAACAAGAACGCGTTTCATTTCCCACCCAAACGAACTTGCCGACCTCCGCGCTCACGCGTCCGCGTTAGAGCGTCGCGGTCCTACTTCATTCCCACCCGGTTCAGCGTGTAATACGCCGCCGTGTGCAGCGGGGCGGTGCCGTCGGCGGCGCGGAGATTGGCGTGGTGCAGCTCGTAGATTTTTCCCGTGCGCAGTTCCGGCAGCTTCAGCCGCACGGCGCGGCCATCGGCGGAGACGGTGGCAGCGAGCACCTTCACCGGCGTGATGTCCTGCTGCCGGGCGCCGTATTGGCGGGGGCAGCGTGAGGGGTAGTGAGAGCGGGACCAGTGTGGGGGAGTCGCGGGCGCGGTGGAAAAAACACAGGGAGAGAAAATTATTTCGCCCCTTGGCCCGCTAGCCTGAAGACAACCATCCCGGGAGC
>CAYZJP010000245.1:0-3093 GCA_964478755.1 uncultured Klebsiella sp. | reverse complement strand
GAGGGGTGGTGGGTGCCCCGGGGAAGGCGAGTTTTGCCGGTCGGAGGGGGCGGCGTCACGGGTCAGAACGGGCGGGCGGGGGGTGGGCAGGGGTGGTGGCTCCGGTCAGCACCAGCACGGGACGGGTTGGCACTGGTCGGGGCACGGATGCCTACCGGCAGCCGGCGGGTGCGGACCCTCGGTCGGCCGGTTGGCACCAGTGCGGCGGCGGGTGCCGACCGGTCGGCCGCAGGTCCGGACGGGCGGTGGGGCGGGTTGGGACCGGGCGGGCGAGGGTCGGGAGCGGAGGTCAGGCGGGTGGGCTGTCCCCAGCGCGCCACCGGGCGAGGTTGGCTCATGGGTGCCCAACGGCGGGGTGAGGGACACCCCGCCCTGCCAAAACTCGGCGCTTACTGTTGGAGACTTTGACCGCATCATGGTGGTGCGGCCGGAAAGGAAAGGAAAAGACCATGCAGAATGAGATCGACAAAGTGTTCACTGCCGAGCAGCTCACCGCCCTGGACGCGGCCTTGACGGCATTGGAGGGACAGGTGGCGGAGTTCCCCGTGCTCTCGGGGGACGAGAAAGCCACGTTCGTAAAGCCGCCCGATGACGGCCGGGGCTGGATGGAAAACATGGTGGTGCTCTCGCAGCAGAACCTGACGGTGCTGCCGCGCAACTATGACCCCGCGCTGGTGCAGCGTGACCTCGACCTGACGGCCACGCTCGATCCGCGCCGGCTCCGCGCGCAACGGATCACGGACCGGCTGGTCAGCGCGATGTTTCTGGCGAACAGCGACGCGTTCGCGGTGCTGCTGGGCGTGCGCCGGCAGCTCAAGGACGCGGGTCTGGCCGGCGTGGATGACAACCTGAGCGAGGGATTGCAGCGGTTCTTCAACCGGCAGGCCAAGGTGTCGCCGCCGACTCCGCCGCCCACGGCGTGAGGGGTAATTTCATCCGCCACCCCGGTCGGCCGACGATGGCCGGCCGGTTTTTGTTTTGAGTGGAGACCGTCTGGACGTGACCGCCGCGAACGTGGAAGGTGGTGGACGCTGCAGGTTTCGAACCTGCGACCCCATCCGTGTGAAGGATGTGCTCTACCACTGAGCTAAGCGTCCAAAAACGGGGCGAGCCTAAATGCGCGCGAGGGGAAGGCAAGCAGGTTTTCCCGGCGAAAACAAATCAGGGGGTTGCCAAGTCGCCGCTCGTCCGTATTATCCCCGCGCAAGCAAACTGACTGAGATGCGACAATTCATCACCATCGCGACGAATGCGTTCATGGAACTGGTCCGGCAGCCGATTTTTCTGCTGCTAACGACCTTGTCCTCCCTGTTCATCGTGTTTCTCGCGGCGGTGCCCTACTTCGCTATGGGCGAGGATGGCAAGATGGTGAAGGACAGCTCACTGGCCACGATGCTCATGATCGGGCTGTTCGTGGCGGTCTTGAGCGCGTCGGCGTCGGTGGCGCACGAGATCCGCACCGGGACGGCGCTGGCGGTGCTGGCCAAGCCGGTGGGACGCGCGAAGTTCCTGCTGGCGAAATACTGCGGGCTGGCGGCGGCGCTGGTGGTGCTGTGCTACGTGAACACGCTCGCGACCCTGCTCGCAAGCCGCATGGCGTTCGATGCTTATGGCGAGGCGGACTTGGTGGGCACGGGAATATATTACGGGGCTGTGGCTCTGGCTTACGTGCTGGCTGGCTTTGCCAATTACTTCCTGCGCCGACCGTTTGTGTCGGACGCGGTGCTGTTTGTCACGGTGCTGACGACGCTCGCGTTTGTGTGGCTCGCTTTTTTCGTTGAGCTTAAGCGACCGGGAGGGGCCTCAGAACCCGGCATGTATCATGTGGACTACCGGCTCCTGCCCGCGTGCGTGCTGGTGCTGCTGGCGCTGCTGCTGCTGGCCGGGCTGGCGCTGGCGTGCTCGACGCGTTACGAGACGGTGCCCACGCTGGTGATTTGCTCGGTGTTGTTCATGCTGGGCTTGATGAGTGATTACCTGTTTGGCCGACGCGCGGAGGCCGGATCGTGGTGGGCGACGGTGTGCCACACGGTCCTGCCGAACTGGCAGTTGTTCTGGCTGGCGGACGCGATTGAAGGCACGCGGTCGCACGCGATTCCCGGCGTCTGGGGCTACGTGGGCAAGGCCACCGGTTATGTGGTGGGCTATTTGGGCGCGTCGCTGGCCGTCGCGCTGATGCTGTTTGAAGACCGTGAGCTGAGTTGAACCAATGGAACGCAACCTGCAACCGACCGGACTGGTCAACCTCCTCGTTTCGCTCGTCGCCGCGGCCGTCGGCACCTACATCTCGCGCCAGACCGCGTCAATCAGCGACGAGGTGGTCAGCGTGTTTCTGGGGCTGGGCTTCCTCGTCACGCTGTTCAGCTACTTCCAGATGCGGATGGAGGCCCGCGAGAAGCTGGAGAAGCTCGAACTCGACGAACTGGCCAAATCCTCGCGCACTGCGACGCTGTTTGAAGGCACGGATGCCGAGGCGTTCCCGGCGCGGCGGGCGCGGGAGCAGTTCGAGCGCTGGCTGGTCCCGACGTTTTGCGTGCTGCTGCTGGTGCTGCAAGGCCTGACCGTTTGGTGGGTCTGGAGCAAGACCATCAACCCCAGCGCCGTTACCGAAAAGACAGCGCTGCTGCCGATGATGGCGGCGTTCTTTGGCTTCCTGTTCTTCCTGCAATTCCTCCCTGGCCGCTACTCGGTGAACGTCGCGCGGCTCGAAGGCCAGCGGCTGCTCCGGCCCGGCGGCAGCTTCCTCCTGCTCGGCTCGTATCTGAGCCTCCTGGCGGCGGGGGGCAACGTGGCGATTTTCTTCTCCCGCTCAAATCTGGACCTCTATCTGGCCCGCGCCTTGTGCGTGGTGCTGACGCTGCTCGCGGTCGAAAATCTCTTCACCCTCATCTTGGAGATGTATCGGCCCCGCGTGCGCGGGCAGGCGGCGCGCGTGCTCTACGAGAGCCGGCTCGTCGGCCTGCTGGGCCAGCCGGAGAGCCTTTTCACCACGGCGGCGCACGCGCTGGATTACCAGTTCGGCTTCAAGGTTTCGGACAAGTGGTTCTTCCAGTTCCTTCAGAAGGCCTTCGTCTGGCTCGCGCTCATTCAAGT
>CAYZJP010000244.1:0-3155 GCA_964478755.1 uncultured Klebsiella sp. | reverse complement strand
TGCATGCCGTTCTATGACGCTCGGGCCTGAGGGGAGTTTCGCAGAGGTCTCAGATCACTTTTCGATCGCTTGGCCAGCGGGTTTCATGGCCGTGAGGCGATTGATTCGCTCGGCCACCAAGTCAGCCAGCAAGGCGTTTCCAGTCGCGTTCATGTGGCGTGAGGGGGTGACGTAGAGCGACTCGAACCGCACTGGAGGGACGCTGCGGGCAAAGCTCACGGCCACATCCAGAACGTGCTCATCCTGCACGAGGGCTTTCGCCAGCGGCGCGTGCACCCACCGCCCGTGCTGCCGGAAGTATTGCAGGTCGCGTCCCGTGGGCAGCAGCAGGGTGAGCGGCATGCGCCCGCGCTCACGGCACACGCGCTCGAACTCGCGCACGATGGCCACGGTGAGCGGCGATGCACGGGCGGGATGAGCTTCTTGGAAAAAATCCGCATACCACGGCTCGCCCCGCAGCCGCGGCCCGATCGAGAAGTGCCGCGCGCCGCGCGCCAAACTCAACGTGAAGGGGAATCCGGCCGCACCCACTCCGCGTCCGCCGTCCGGGGTGAAGAACTCGTGATCCAGAAAGCGGCCCGGGTTCCGCACGCAGATGGGAAAATCCTCAGTCCGCACGGTGGGAATCGGGACCAGCTCCAAACCATTCGTCGCGTTGAGCACAAAGCGCGGCTTGAACCCCAGCCCGCCGCTGGCGTAGAGCAGGTCGCGATATTGGTTCACGTTGCGCATCAGGTTTTCCGTGACGACGCCTAGGACGACTACGCGAGCGGGGTCGTTCGTGTTGAGCCGGAAGCGAAGGAAGGCTTGGTCTGTTCCGTAACCGCCGACGCCGAAATTGTCCACGCGCGCGTTCAGTTTGGCGGCGAGTCGGTTGCCCCACGCCTCATCGTCGCTGACCTCGGAGCCGAGGGTGAACGACTCGCCGTAGAGCGAGACAAGAGCGGGTTGGTTCGTTCTTCGCTCGGACTCCGGTGCGTGACGTGGGTTGAAATTTTCCCCGGCGGGCCAGCCAAGGACGGGATGCCGGTGACCGAGATACTCGGCAAACTTTGCATCGGGCTGCGGCCGGTAGAAAATGCCGTGGGCAGTCAGCACGCGGCAGCCCAACCACGCGCTGAACTCCAGCAGTCCGGCCAGCGCGAGGACGAGAGCCAGCCAGAAGAGGCGCCGCTTGCGCCTGCGTTGCGGAGACGTGCTCAGATCGGTCACGATGCTGCCGCGGGTTCTCCCGGCATTAGGCTGGCCCAAATCTGCGCGGCAAGTTCAGGGGCAAAGGGCGGCCCCCACGGAATGGTCAGCTTGGCGACGGGCACGAGGCGCGCGAGTTCGCTGAACCATTCAAATTGCCGCCGGAGCGGGCCTTCCGCCTGCCAGCCGATGACGCGTGTGTAGCTGTTGAGGTGGAAGCCGGCCTGCACCTCGGACAGGCGTTCCACACGGAGTTCCACCGCTTCGCGGGACGGTTGCGGAATGACAATGGCGGCAAGGCGGGGCAGTTCCTCCGTCAGCGAGGCGAGCCGCAACGTGGTGCGTCCGTCCACGGACACCTCGGCGCAGTCGGGAGCGAACTGTCCGGCCAACGCCGCCGCGCCCGGTCGCAAGCGCAATTCGCCGGGGCCGAAGTGGCAGGCGTAGCCGCCGTCGGCCTTCACCAACCGCAGTGCGTCGTCCGTGATGAGCGTCGCGCCGTGTGCACAGAGCAGTGTGGCCAGCGTGGACTTGCCCATGCCAGACGCTCCGATGAACGCGAGCGCACGTCCATCCACGGCGACTGCACTCGCATGGAGGACGGATTCTCCGCGCAGGTTGAGCCACCAAGTGGGAATGCTGGAATTCAAAAGCAACGGCATTATCTCTGCCTTACCGGGCGAGCCGTGAAGCTTGGCCGTGTGCAAGTCAGGCGCGAAGCGGACCTCCGCTGTGTTCGGATAAAGCAGTGACCAGCCCGTCGCTGTTTTCGTCAGTCGCACGGAAATGCCGTTGCCCCAGTCCGCCGCAGCCCATATTTCGCCCGCTGGCGGCGGATAGTCGGACGGCAGATCGTCGCCCTGCACGATGGTGAAATCAGGCGCGCCCTCTGGCTCGGCAACCGGTGCCCGCAGGCGCAGGTCGGACGTAATCCGCAGACCGTAGAGGGCGAAGGTGGAGAGGGAACTCATTCCGCGGCGGCGCGCAGGGGATCAGCCGTTGCGCACTTCAATCAGCCCGGCGGCACGCAGCTTTTCGAGCAACGCGACGAGGTCGGCGCGGCAACGGTCGGCGGGCACTTCATACTCGGCCAGCAGGGTGGCGAGGATTTCGCTGACGGGACGCGGCGTGGCCAGCAGTTGCCACACGCGAGAGCCAACGGGATTGAGGCCAAAGTATTTCCCCGAGTCGAGCTGGAGGATGGCCTGTTCCGCGCCCATGGCGGAGGAGATTTGGCGCGGGGAAACGGCCACGATGGAGTCGTCGCGAATTTCAGTTAGAACGGCGTTGGTCATAGAGATTGTGGCCTGCTTTGCCTAAGGCGGCAGAGAGTGTGCGGATTGATGGCGTTTTTTTCAACCCAGTTCCTCAGGGGTGGTTGGCTTGGGGGCCGTCAGCGCCTGCGCTGGCGCGGCGTAGCGGTTGCGCACATCTGGCGTATCGTTCAACGGCACTCCGTTCCACTCCACCCACGCATGCGCCTCGAATTTTCCGTCGGGATTGCGGAAGCCGAGCCGCAGTTCGCTCGCCACGCCGCCGCGTAGCAAAAAGGCCCAGAGGAGCAGGGAGCGCCGCAGGCATGTCGCCGGCCACGGGCAGTGTTGCGCTGCTTGATCGACAAGCCACGCAATCCGGCGGGGCGATGGGGAGGCGTTGGCGACAGCGCTCGTCTGGCCGCGTCGCGCCCAGCGCTCCGCCCATCGTTGGCAGCGTTGCCACGAGAACAGCCGCAGCCCGACGTCCACGGGCGGCAACAGCAGCAGCGCGCTGAGATAGCAGCGTTGCTCGCCCGCCGGGAGCGAGCGGAACGTCCGGAGTTTTCGCAGCAAGTGCATTTCGGCGGCGCGATCCGACTGCGACGACTCAAGCTGAGAGCGCTGTGCCAGGCAACCCGCGATTGTGAGTGCCGGGCTAAAAACTGATTTCCCTTTCGCCGTGTGGCAGACATTCTGTCGCGCGCTATG
>CAYZJP010000243.1:0-3158 GCA_964478755.1 uncultured Klebsiella sp. | reverse complement strand
TCCCCAAAGGAGAGGGAGAATGGCAGCCAGTAGCGGGGTTGGGTCGAACGCGTAGGAACCACGAGAACGCGTCGTGGCTGTCCCCCCTCCCGGAGGGAGAGGGCTGGGGTGAGGGGGAAGGGCGCGCTCGCCGCCCAACTCTCATTTTCACAAAGAATGCAACTCGTCTTCATTTTCCAAGCAGCCTCTTCGCCTTCGCTGCCAAATTCGCGCTGGTCAAACCATACTTGCCCATAATCTCCGCCTGCGAGCCAAGCTCCTCGGTGAAGACATCTGGAAAGCCCAGCCGCGCGAACGGCACGCCGCCGCGGCCCGCGTCCATCAACGTCTCGGCGACCGCGCTGCCCAGCCCGCCGACGAGCGTGTGCTCCTCGATGGTCAGCACCGCGCGCGCTTGCGCCGCGTAGTGCAGCACACGCGCGGCGTCGAGCGGCTTGAGCGTGTGGACGTGCAGCACGGTCGCGGTAAGGCCGTCCTTCGCCAACGAATCCGCCGCGTCGAGCGCGACCTGCGTGGTGATGCCGGTGCTGACGAGCAGGACATCCTTGCCCTCGCGCATCGGAATCGCCTCGCCGATCTTGAAGCCGCGCGCGTCCGACGACACCACCTTGTCGCCGCCCTTGGCGATGCGCACGTAGAGCGGGCCGTGCCAGTCGAGCGATTGCAGCATCACCCGCTTCATCTCGTCCGCGTCGCACGGCGCGACGGTGGTCATGTGCGGGATGGCGCGGAAGATGGCGAAGTCCTCGTTCGCCAGATGCGTCGGGCCAAGCGGCGCATAGACCGTCCCGCCGCCGCTGCCGAGCAGGCGCACCGGCAGCTCGTGCAGGCACAGGTCAATGAGCACCTGCTCGTAGCACCGGCGCGTGAGGAAGGTCGCGATGGTGTTGATGTAGGGAATTTTGCCGGACATCGCGAGGCCCGCGCACATGCCGATGATGTGCTGCTCGTAGATGCCCTCCATGAAGTAGCGGTCAGGAAACTCCGCCGCGAACTTCTCCAAGTTCTGCTTCGTGATGTCCGAGCCGACAAATACGACGCGCGCATCGCGCTTCGCGAGTTCGTGGACGGCGAGGAGACAGGCCTTTCTCACGCGGCTGCCTCCAGTTCCGCAAGCAATGCGGCGAGTTCCTCCGGCTTCACCTTCGCCTTGTGATGCCAGTCGGGGTTGTGCTCGGTGCTCTTGAAACCCTTGCCCTTCACCGTGTGGCAGATGATGGCGCTGGGCTTGTCCGATTCGAAGGGCACGGCCCGCAACACTTCGCGCAGCGCTGCGACGTCATGGCCGTCCACCTCGCGCACGGCGAAGCTGAAGCTCCGCCACTTGTCCGCGAACGGCTCCAGATCCTGGATGTCCTTGCTCGGGCCGTAGGATTGAAACTTGTTGTAGTCCACGAGCACCGTGAGGTTCGACAGGTGATGCTTTCCCGCGCTCAAAGCCGCCTCCCACACGCTGCCCTCGTTCGACTCCCCGTCGCCGATGAGCACAAACGTCCGCCAGTCCTTCCGGTCAAGCCGCGCTGCCAGCGCGCACCCGACGCCGATGGACAGCCCGTGCCCCAGCGCGCCCGTGCTGGCCTCCACGCCCGGCGTCTTGCGCGACTCCGGGTGCCCGCCGAGCATCGAGCCGAAGTGGCAGGAGCGAAGCAATTCCTCCTTCGGAAAAAAACCCTTCTCCGCCAGCATCACGTAGAGCGCGAGGCACCCGTGGCCTTTGCTGAAGATGAACCGGTCGCGGTCCGGCCATTTTGGATTCTTCGGGTCCACGCGCAGGATGTCATCGTAGAGCACGCGGACCATTTCCATCACAGAAAGCGCCGCGCCGACATGACCGCGCCCGCTGCCCACCAGCATCTGGAGGATGAGCCGGCGATGCTCGCGACCGCGGGCGTCGAGTTGTGCGCGTTGTTCCATTCGGGTCAAAACGATTGGCGCGGGATGAATACCGGAGCGCGGGCGTGAGGGGAAGTCAGGAAGTGGCCGTAGCGGAGCGGCGGTCTTCCATCGCGACTCGCCATGATGCGGACCAATCCATTTCATGGGCCGCGGTGGAATTTGGCTGCGAGCCGGATGGCGTTTCAGCTAGGATGCCGTCGGCTTGGAAGCACTGCGGATTCAACAGCCATGAACACGAAACTCCCCGGCTCCGGCAAACCGGACAACTCTCATGTCACTCGCTGGGTCGAGGGATTCGCCCGGCACTGCCAACCCGACGCGATCCATTGGTGCGACGGGTCCGCTGAAGAGAAGAAGGCGCTCACCGCCGAGGCGGTCGCGCGCGGCATCCTCATCCCGCTCGATCAAAAGAAGTGGCCGGGCTGCCATTATCACCGCTCGAATCCGAACGACGTCGCCCGCGTGGAGCAATGCACCTACATCTGCACGCCGACGCCGGAGGAGGCCGGCCCGACGAACAATTGGGCCGCACCACGCGAGATGTATGCGCGACTGAACGATCTGCTCGGCGGTGCGATGCGCGGGCGCACGATGTATGTCGTGCCGTTCCTCATGGGGCCGCCCGGCTCGCCGCTCGCGCGCGTGGGCGTGGAGTTGACCGACTCGATTTACGTGGTCCTGAGCATGGGCATCATGACGCGCACGGGACACGTCGCCTTGGAGCAGCTTGGCACCAGCGACCGCTTCACGCGCGGCATCCACTCGATGCTCGATGTGAACCCGGAGCGCCGTTACATCGCGCACTTCCCGCAGGACAACACGATCATTTCCGTCGGCTCGAATTACGGCGGCAACGTCCTCCTCGGCAAAAAGTGCATGGCGCTGCGCCTCGCCTCGCATTGGGGCCGCGACGAAGGCTGGCTCGCGGAGCACATGCTCATCCTCGGCGTCGAATCGCCCGACGGGAAGAAGACCTACGTGGCCGGCGCGTTCCCGAGCGCGTGCGGCAAGACGAACTTCGCGATGCTCAAGCCACCCGCGCGCTTTGCCGGCTGGAAGGTCTGGACCGTCGGCGACGACATCGCCTGGATGAAGCCCGGCGCGGACGGTCGCCTCTATGCCATCAATCCGGAGACGGGTTACTTCGGCGTTGTGCCCGGCACGAACTACAAGTCCAACCCCAACGCGATGGAGTGCATGAGGAAGGACACCATCTTCACCAACGTCGCGCTCACCGCCGACGGCGATGTGTGGTGGGAAGG
>CAYZJP010000242.1:0-3163 GCA_964478755.1 uncultured Klebsiella sp. | reverse complement strand
CGCGCCTCTCCTGCCGCCGTGCAAACTTGGAAAGCACCCCTTTTGCAGAGGTCTCGTCGAGGACATCACCAGAAGTTGAACACCAAGAAAGCACGATGACCTCAACCGCAAAGCCAAAACCGCTCAACGCCCACGGCTCGAATTTCAGCCCTCGTCACCCTGAGCTTCGACCGGTTTCCATCAGCCCGAATCAGCCATTTTTTAGCGGTCTGCGACAGGGGTGGACAGCCATGACAGCAGTGAATGGTGAGTGGAGTGACAATGCCCAAATTCTCCCGCTGTCCTGGGTCGGATCGTTGATGAAAATGCGTCTGCTGGCTGTTTAGCACATTACGGAAAATTGCGGTTGGACCTGAGTTTTGAACCGGCTTCAGCTTCAGATTTTTCTGCCCGTGAAGCTGGCTGGACTGGTCGAGCGGAGGTTTGAGAGTGTCCTGATGGAGTTGGAGCGAGCCGGATTTCTGACACCAGTGAACAGCCAGAAACAGGGGTGACGGGGGTGAATCCGCTAGCACTTTTGCTAGCACTTTGAGCGGATTATGAAAACTGAGCGCCGCAGATCACCCTTTGTTTACAGGGTCAAAATCAACACTCGCAGTAAAACCCAGTGTTTATTGGTTGTTTTGAGAGTGAAATGCACAAAACACCTGATTTAATTGGTTGGAATGAGAAGTGGAGCGGGTGAAGGGAATCGAACCCTTCGCAGAAAAGCCAGAAGTTTCTGAGCCGCAAAGCCCTGCTTCGATTGCTTCTCCGCCCTGTGCACAAATACGCGCACAGAATTTAGAGGCAGCCGGTCGCGGCCTGCCGCGTGTGGTCGCAAGCTGGCCGGAACTCAGCGCGCCCATTCGCGCGGCCATCCTCGCGCTCGTTGACACTTCGCTCGCGCAGAACGGAGGCGCGCTGTGATCGCCCTGACTGCGGCTCCGGCCCGTGATTACTTCCTGCGCCGTCTCGAACATGGGGAAGCCATCGAAGAACGTGCCCGCCTCGGCGGTGGGGATGGCAGCCACACCGAGGCACAGGAAGGTGACGAACACGACGCCGGGCCGGGCCGGGATGCGCGGAGCGCGCCCGGCGCGGCCCGCGCGGGCTTGTTAACATGTCATATCTCGTCACAGGACCCACACAACCCATTCGATGAAGGACACGTCGAATGGTGGGCAGGCGCTTCGCTGGTCAAAGTCATCAAGCAAGGACGGCCCGAAATCAAACCTGAGCGGGAAGACAAGCCGGACCGCTCGAAGCGCGGACGCATCGCTATCTTCAGCAAGGCATCCCGTCGGCGCATGATGCTCTTCTTGGCGAAGGTGCGCCTCGTGGAAGACAAGCTGCCGCTGTTCGGCACCACGACCTACCCGGACATCTTTCCGGAGGAGACAGCGAAGTTTAAGCGCGACCTGCAAGCCTTCTTGCACCGGCTCAAGCGGCGGTTTCCGGAAGGCGGTGTTCTGTGGCGGTTGGAATTCAAGCGGCGCAAGAGCGGGGAAAACGTGGGCAAGCTTGCCCCGCATTTTCACTGGCTCCTGTGGAATGTGCCCTGGGATTTTCCGTTCAAGACGGAGCGCGGGAAGTGGGCTGCTGTCCGGCAAAGCGAAAGCGGTGCGTGGGAAATGCGGCTGCGCCATCGGGATGAATCCGGGGTCCATACCGGCACGGTGCCGTTGGGCAACGACCTGGACGAGATCACGTTCTGGTTCAGCCGGAATTGGTATGACGTCGCGGGCACAGGCGACTTCCGGCACTACGGAGCCGGAACCAATGTGAAGCACCTCGACTCCGTGAAAGCGGTGTTTTGCTACGTCTCGAAGTATCTCAGCAAGGTGGACCGGGAGACGCTCTGCCGGTATCCGGGGCGGTTCTGGGGCGTGGTGAATCCGCAGAACATCCCGCTGGGTCGGCGTGTGGTGTTGCCCTGCACCGGACGGCAGGCCGCACAGGTCATGCGTTTCCTGCGGCGGTTCATGCGCTCGGTGACGCCGCGCAAGGTGCGCTGCAACCCGTGGTCGGCGAGCTGCATCTGCTCGGCGGACTTCTGGGCGGTGCGAATGCCGCAGCTTCTCGCGATACGTGCGCCCGAGGATTCCAGTCTTGCTCCACGCGGTAAGACGGGTAAGATGTGAGGCATGGAAACGGCAACGCTCTCGACGAAAGGCCAGTTGGTCATCCCCAGCCGCTACCGGAACGCGCTCCACCTGCGCCCCGGTGACAAGGTCGCATTCGCGCTGGAAGGCGAGAAGCTCACCATCGCTCCGGCGAAGGCCACGCAAGCACGGCTCGTGAAGGGACGCGGCGGACGCAAGGTGCTCGTGGCACCGGCTGACGCGCCACCGATGACGACGGACGCCGTGAAAGCCATCCTCGCCGATTTCCCGTGAGCCATCTTCTGGATGTGAACTTCCTCCTCGCGTGCGCCTGGCAATCTCACGCCAGCCACGTGAAGGCGCGGGCGTGGCTGGAAGCGCAGACCAGCTTCACCACTTGCCCGATTTCCCAGCTTGGCTTTCTGCGCGTGAGTATGAGTCCCGGCTACCGGGCGAGCTTCATGGATGCCCTGGCAGCCTTGGAAGACATCACGGCTCGTATGGGCGCACAGTTTATCGCCGATGATTTGGCTGGGGCGAAGGCGCCGCCAGTCACGAGCTACTCCGACATGACCGACGCCTATCTCGTGGTGCTGGCGAAGGCGCACAGCCTCAAGCTCGCCACGCTCGACGGGCCGCTTTGCGGCAAAGCTTGGGCCAAGGGCATCGCAGAGAACCCGCTCGGCTGACCTTGGGTCCGGCGACGTTTTACAACTCTCCTTTGAAGGCGCGGTCTCGGCTTGAAGGCGCTTCAGCGCGTCCAGCTCGGATACGATCCGGCGCTGCTCGGCCAGCGGCGGAGAGCGGTGAGTCATCCAATTCAAGTGCCTTGCGCACCAAGCAGGCGACGCTGCTCCACGGTCAACGCGGGCAGTTCTTCGAGCACTTGGGCAAAGCTCATGCGGGGACGAAACACGGCCGAAAGAAACATTCAACTCGGATGCAAGCGAACTGCGCGGTTTGGGATTGCCCCCCGTCCAAGGGTCGCCAAACTCACGTTGATTTTGTCCTGTGCAACGGCACTGTTTGGGATTGCCCCCCGTCCAAGGGTCGCCAAACTCACGTTGATTTTGTCCTGT
>CAYZJP010000241.1:0-3231 GCA_964478755.1 uncultured Klebsiella sp. | reverse complement strand
AGGACACCCGAATTATGGAACGCGACCCGATTGATGAAGGCTTGGCCGCCGCGCTACGGCAGGCACAGAGCGAGAACTATCTCGGCAACCCCGACGTGGTGAACGCGCTCCTGCGTCAGTTCGTGCTCTTCGCACAGTCGGCAGCAGAGGGAGCGACGGATGGGGACGAATGGGCCGGGCGAGTGAACACAGAGGCAGTAAAACTGGCGGCCATCTTCACTGGTCGCGACCCACATTTCACGGCAGTCCCCGCTTGGAACACCGACGCGCAGATGCTCGCGCAGATGAAGACGGAGGGCGCGCGCGCGACAAACGCACGGTTCGCCGTTCGTGAGATACTCCTGCGGATAATCAGCGAATTCTACGACACGGTTTCATGGTATGAGGAACGGGCAAATGAAGCAGAGGGCAAGGAAATGTGCGACATACTCTTGATGCATTACACCAACGTCTTCCTTGGCATACCGAGGGAACCTGACCCGGCAGACATGATTCAACCGACCTAATTCCCATGTGGCTCTTTTACCCGAAGGCTGGCTTCTACAGCGTGGTTCAAAAGCACGACGACGCCGACCTCACCGTGCGCGCCCGCGTAGCGGCTGACCTCGACCGGCTGCGCGAGCTTTACCTGCCCACGCTGTCGCCGACGATTGCCCACGCCGGGACGGACTATCCTTTTCGGGCGAAGGCTTCCCGCGCTGCCTTCAGCGTAGCAATGGCGAAGCTGGCGGAGGCGATTGACTACGAAAACTTCAAGAACGAGGTCGCGAAGGTCGGCGGGAAGAAGCGCGCCGCCATCTACGGCGGCGTGTGGCAGCACTTGCTCGCCTTGGAGGAGTCCGCGCCGACTCCGGCGAAGAAATCCATCGCTGCGCCGCCCGTGCCCAAGGGCTGCGGCTTCGGTGGCGTGCTCATTGACGAGCAAGGCCGCGTGCTACTGCGCGAGCCGAGCGGACACTACGGCGGCTACGTCTGGACGTTCCCCAAGGGCGGCAGCGAGCGCGGCGAGACGCCGGAAGCGACCGCGCTGCGCGAAGTCTTGGAGGAAACCGGCTACGAAGCCGAAATCGTCAGCCGTCTCCCCGGCGAGCATCGCGGCGACACCGGCCTGACGGGCTTCTTCCTCATGCGGCCAACGAAGGCCGCGCAGTCGCCCGGTTCCGAAACGGCAAACATCCGCTGGGTGACAAAGGCGGAAGCGGCCAAGCTGATTCGCCAGACGACCAGCGAGCGGGGACGGCAACGGGACGCGGAGGTCTTGAGGCTGGCCTTCGCGGCTTGGGCGGAGCGCACGCGGTAGGCGACTGGCTTGGCGACGTTTGCGCGGCTCAACACAAGCGGCTTTGGGCGGGCCATCCGCAGGCAGGAGAGATTCCCACCGGAGGGGTTGGGGCAGATTTGCGGCGGTGACGCGCATTCGCTGCCACACTACGCGTAATTGGCGTTCTTTGAGTCCGACCAACGAGAGAACCTTTTCGTGGAATTCCGGTGGCACGACTTGCACAAGCGCTTCAGGCCACCCTGCCTTGCCGTTGGCGCGTTGCGGCACGTCTGGCAGGCACAAGACGACGTTGCGATAGGCCCGCCAAAGCCCTCCAAAGTCCCACCAGTCAGCACCACGCAAGCGCACAAGTTCACGACCGACCAGCCGCACTTCTATTCTCAACACGTCGCCTTCAACGCGCATTTTGCGTGACTTGCAGTAGCAAACGAGCATGAACCGTGACCCCGCCCCGCGCCATGTGATGCCCCGGCCTGCTTGGTGCATCGGCGGACTCGCAACCGAAGGCAGTCGAAAGGCTGAGAGCGCGTCATACGCAAGTCCGCGAATGCAGCGATAGCAAGCGCGGGGATTATCTCAGAGTCGGCGGCAGCGAGCAGTTTCGTGATTTCGGCGGGGGTGTAGATGCCAATGGGCTTGTGCTGCTTCTTCGGTGTCGGGATTTCGGAGAGTTCAAGTGCGAGTTCCGCCGGGACGTATTTCATGCGACGGGCGAAGTTGGCGAGGGACACGACGCAACGGAGCATATTCTCTTTGCTGCGATTGCTGGCAGGCTTGCCCGTTCGCGTGTTCTTCAAGCCGTAGATGTAGGCTTGGACCAGCGGCGCAGTGAGCGCCCCCATCCGCACTGCAAAGGCCATCGCAAACTGTTGAGCAAGCCGGATGCGCAAATCGCGCAAGTGAATCTCTGAACACCCGGCGCTCTGGCGGTCGGCGATGAACTCGGCAACGACTTCGGCAACGGTCTTACGCGGCATACTGGCCGGGTGGCGCTCGGCAAAGAATTTCGCAGCTTCGGCCAGTGTCGCGCCTTTTGGCAAAGCGACCCTCGCAGTGGCGTAGTCGCGCACGGCTTCGATTAGACGCGGGACTGTAGCGGTAGCAGTGCCGTCCGCTTTCGCCATCTCCGCCAGCGCCCCTTCCAAGGCAATGCGGTCAACGGCAGAAATGGCCGACACGGCGAGCGTGCCAAGCGCCTTCTCCCGGACGATGCGCTCCCCCTCCCGCTTGGCCTCCGTCAAGTCAGAGAAACGGCGACGCTGGCGGCCATTCAGATGCCAGCAAAGGGTGTAGGTGTCGTATTTGCTGCCCCGGATGCGCGTAGGAGTGCGATAGATTTTGGCTTCAACGTCGCCGTTACGAATCGTTACGGGGAACCGATTGGCCCCCCCTGGAAGGAGCCGAATTCTGCGTGTTCATGTCCTGAGTTGTCGCAACACTGTCGCAACAAGTCAAGTCATGCGCAAAAACGCCTGTTATTATTGGTGCCGACGGAGGGGGTCGAACCCACACTCTCGTGAGAGAACCAGATTTTGAGTCTAGCGCGTCTGCCAATTCCGCCACGTCGGCCCCATTGCAAGACAAGCAGTCGCGATGGTGGTGAACCACGGCGTCTGACCCTGTGCCACGGCAACGCCATGCAACGCGCTGAAAGTCCGGGCAACAACCTGAATTTCATCGTCCGCACAGCTCAACGCAACGCTCGTCATCGGGCCGGAATCTACCGGAGAGTGCTGGATGGATGCAAGCGCGCCTTGCGCGGCCTCTGGGTTCGCAATGAGCGCTACCAGCCCGCCGCGCACTCTCCCGATCCTGCTGCCGGCGTCCCCCAGGTCCGGCGCGTGCCGCTGGAAACGGCTACGAGCGACGCGCAGGCGCAGGCTGCGCTACGTCGCTAGTATCTACTTGTAAAAGTCCTCGGATGTATTAGGCAATGAGGCATGGCCCGA
>CAYZJP010000240.1:0-3256 GCA_964478755.1 uncultured Klebsiella sp. | reverse complement strand
TTGTCAGTCCCAGTGTTTCAGCAGGTTCACACCCGCTCAACTAGGAAAGACCCTCGCAAATCTCGAAGGCCTCGGCGTGTTTGACGGCGGAGCCGCGGACATCGCCATACCATTGCTTCAGTTCCTTGCGGAAACGCTCGGCGACGGCGAGGTAGCGCGCGGTGTGGCCGGCGCGCACGGCGGCAACGCGTTTGGGTTTGTCGGCGGGAGTCTTCGGTAGCAGCGCGGCGCTGCCCAACGCGCCGCCTTCGAGAAACTGCGATTCCATGACGGCGAGCGCATCGAGCTTCTTCTCGATCACCGAGTCAATGGAGACAGCGATGTCGGCGGTCGAGGGATTCGGTTTCTGGAAACGGTCAGTGTAAACCATGAAGACGGGATTGCGCGTGAGCGGCGCGACATCGGGGCAGATGAACGGCACGCCCACCATGAACGCGGCGTCTTGCACGAGCACGCCGGTGTAGCGGTGATCGGGATGGTAGTCGTTTGTGCGGGGACTGAAGACGATGTCCGCGCGCCACTGCCGGATGAGCCGGGTGATGCGACGCCGGTTCTCCAAGGTCGGTTCCAACTCGCCGTCGTGCGTGTCGAGCACTTCGACAGTGGTGCCAAGAATCTTGGAAGCGGCCTCAACCTCCTGCTTGCGGCGCAGCGCCAGTGGCCCGCCGGCCTCGCGCCAGTGGCCGATGTCGCCATTGGTGACAGAGACCAGTTTCACATGATGGCCGCGCTCGGCCCACATCGCGCCGACGCCGCCCGCCTGCAATTCGCAGTCGTCGGGATGCGCGCCGAAACAGATGATGCGGAGCTTGCCATCGCCAGCGGGCGCGGCGGCGGGCAGCGATGTCGCGGCGGCGGCGAGGGACAAAGAAGTGAGGAAACGGCGGCGGGAGAGAGAGGATTTCATAATGGCTGGTGGCATTTAGCCATGAGCAGAGCGCGGAGGAAACAGGGAAAAACGGGTTGGGTAAGGCGCGCTGGGACAGACGCGTCCTACCGTTAATTCCCGTAGTTGAACGGGTCGGAGAACTTCTCGTCGGTCGTCACGCTCGTGTCCGTGAGCGTCTTCAGGAACGCGACGAGTGCTGCTTTCTGCGTGGGCGTGAGGTTGAGGCGCAACGGTGTGCCGGACGCCGCGCCGTTGCCGGGCGGAACCTTTAGCGGCGGGGAAAGGTTCGGATGCGCCACGACGCCAGAGTCGTAGAACTCGACGACTTGGTCGAGCGTGGTGAAGCGTCCATCGTGCATGTAGGGCGCGGTCAACTCGATGTTGCGGAGGGACGGCACCTTGAAGAGGCCCTCGTCCTGCGCAAGGCCGGTGAGCGCGCCGACGCCCTTGTCCACGTAGGGATTTTCGAGACCGTTGTTGTTGATGGGCGCGCCGGGCACGAAGTTGTCCGAGTTGTGACACACGGAACAGGTGGCGACACTGCCGTTCTGGCCGAAGAAAATTTGCCGGCCCAAGTTCTCCTGCGTCGTGAAGTTCGCGAAGTTGTTCGTCACACCCATGTCGTATTTGGACTGCGTGGAGACGATGGAGCGGACGAACTGCGCGAGCGCGCGGGAGACACGCTCGGAGGTGACCTCCGGCGTGCCGAAAGTTTGCGTGAAAAGGTTGGTGTAAAACGGCTCGGCAGCAAGGCGGTTCGTGAGCGCTTGCAGGGTCATGCCCATCTCCACGCTGTTTTGAATCGGCATCAAGGTCTGGTCCTCGAGCGTCGCGGCGCGCTCGTCCCAGAAAAACTTCTTCCGCTGATACCAGCGCGCATTGCTCAGACCCATCGAGTTGCGGCCCGTCAGCCCGCCGTTGAAGCCGACGCTGAACGGGCGCGGGTCGGAGAAGCCATGCGCCTGTTGATGACAGGAGGCGCAGGCGACGGTCTGGTTCGTGGAGAGCCGCTTGTCGTAGAAGAGCACGCGGCCGAGCGTCGCGCCGAGGTCGGTGGTGAGATTCGTGGAAGGCGTGTTGTCCTGCCCAAGGATCGGCTGCTGAAGAAACTTCGCCGGGAGCGACGGCGCGGCGTAGTTGAACGGCGACGCGGGCAGGAGCAACGCATTCGTCGTGTCGCTTGGAATCGTCTGCCGCGTGGGGTCGAACAACGCGCGGAACATCAGGCCCGGCCCGGTGACGGCCGGGATGCCGCGCGCGAATGAGCCGTTGTGCAGCTTGAGCGCCGCGACCTCGGTCCAGGTCGTCAGGTTGGTGGAGCTTTGCAGCAGCCAGACGTAGTTGCCGGGATCGGAGATTTTGACGCTGGCGAGATTTGTGCCGGAGCCGCTCGCGATGCCGAGCGTCGCGGCCGACGGGAGCTGGCCCGAAGCGGCCCCAACCCAAACCGTCAGCGCCACCGCACCGACGGCGGCTCTAATTTGGGCGATGCGCACGAACCGTTTCATTTCTTGCCGCCAGCATGGCACGCGAATGTAAAGGATTGATGTGACCCGGCGGCCAAATGTCAAAATGAGAGTAGGGAAAAACCCGGAGGGCACGAGGTCCGTCGTCACATGATCTTCGAGAAGGAGCGCCAATTTGTTGGGATGCGGAACATGATGCGTGATGCGTCGAATTGGACAAGACGCCTGCCTCGCCACTTGCTGTTTGGCTGGATCCAGCAAAAACTCCGCTCATGCCGAAGACGCTGCTGACGTTCGTGGACGACCTCTACGAGGATTTGGAACTCTGGTATCCGTTGCTCCGTTTGCAGGAGGCGGGCTACAACTCGCGGCTGGCCGCGCCAGAGTTGCGGACCTATGCCGGCAAGCACGGTTATCCCGCCAGCAGCGACCTCCTTCTGAAGGACGCGCGCAGCGAGGATTTCTGCGGCCTGCTCATCCCGGGCGGATTCATGCCGGACAAACTCCGACGCGACGCGAGGGTGCTGTCGCTGACGCGGGAATTTTTCGAGCAGGGCAAACTCGTCGCCTTCATCTGCCACGGCGGATGGATTCCCATCTCGGCAAAAATCCTCCGGGGCAAGCGCGTGACCGGCTCGCTCGGCATCAAGGACGACCTCGAAAACTCCGGGGCCGTCTGGGTCAACGAACCCGTCGTCTTGGACGGCAACCTGATCTCCAGCCGCACTCCACGCGACCTCGCACCCTTCGCGCACGCGATGGTGGACTTCCTCCAGGCCAACGAGGAGGAACGCCGACGAGCGGGTCAGTGAGAATCCCCTTCACCCTGTCGAGAACGTGACCTTGATGCGTAGATCAGCGCCCGGGCGGCGCGCTGCGGAACGACGCGGCGGCGAAGGCG
>CAYZJP010000239.1:0-3315 GCA_964478755.1 uncultured Klebsiella sp. | reverse complement strand
CCATGACGTTGTAGTGCGGGATGACTTTTTCTGCGCCGTAGTAGCTCATCGCCACGATGCTGCCGCCCTCGGTCATGAGCGGCGCGGCACCGCGCGCGAGCGCGACCAGCGAGTAGGCGCTCACGTCGTGCGCGATCTTGAAAGCGTCGCGCGTGGTGTTCACGAAGCGGCCTTCGAGCGCTTCCTTCGGAGCGAAAGCGACCGCGTGCAAGAGCAGATGGAGCTTGCCGAACTTTTGTTGCACAGCGGAAAAAACGACGTTGATGTCCTCGTCCTTGGTCACATCGCACGGCAGGAGCAGCGTGTCGGGGCCGAAGGTGGAGACGAGTTCCTCGACGTTTTCCTTGAGCCGCTCGCCTTGATAGGTGAAGGCGAGCGTGGCCCCGGCCTTGTGCCAGGCCTGCGCGATGGCCCACGCGATGGAGCGTTTGTTGGCGACGCCGAAGATGAGCCCGATTTTGCCAGCGAGTTGTGACATAGCGTTGAAAGGATGAACGGAGAAGGGGTGAACCTTCAACGCCCAACTTTCAACTTCCGACGCTCAATGCCGGAGCCGCAATCCAACCAAGCCGGTCAAGCCCACGAGCAACAACGCCGTGACACCGAATGCGCCGGCGTGCGGTTGCGTGGGCGCGAGGCAGAGCGCGCCGGCCCCGACCGCTGGACCGAGGCAGATGCCGAGGCCGATGGCGGCTTCGTGGATGCCGCCGTGCTCACCTTGCGTTTCACCCACGTCCATCGAGTAGAAGAGCGAGGAGTAGTAGAGCAAGCCGGTGGCGAGGCCGAAAAGGACTTGGCCCGCGAGCAGGAGCGGGAGCGAATGACCGAGTTGCAAAATCGTGTAGCCGGCGATCAGCGCGAGAAAGGCGGCAAGCATCCACCGGAAACGGTAATGCCAGCCGGCCCAGCGCCAGAGCAGCACGAAAGTTCCGAGGCGCACGAGGAACCACACGGCCCAAAACCAGCCGCTCTGCGCGACGCTCAGCCCGAGTTCCGCCGCGCGACCGGGCACGACGGCGAGGAACGAGTGAATGGCAATGTAGGAAAAGGGATTCGCGAGCCACGCCATCTTGAGGAAGACCGTGGGTGGGACGCGTTGGTGGAATGCGGCGTCCTCCGGTTGGTGTGGTGTGACGGATGCAGGCGGTTGCACGAGGGAGTGAGGCAGGCGCTCCAGCCAGAGGGTCAGGGCGAATTGCAGCGTGAAGATGCTGGCGGGAATCAAGAACAGGCTGCGCGCGCCGAGCCATTCAAACAGTGAACCTCCTGCGAAATACATCAGCCCGGCACAGCCGGACCACGTGATGTTGTAGATGCCGACCATGCGCTTCGTGCCCGCGTCGGACTCGCCGTGCGTGGCGTGCGCTTCGAGCGCGGGCCAGGTGAAACACATCGCGACGGTCCAGGCGATGAGCGTGACAAAGACGCCGGCAAGCGAGTCGAGCCATGCGCCGGCGAGCATCGCCACGGCCATGCCGGCGAACCCGGCCTTCATCGTGGTGGTCAGCCCGTGCCGTTCGGCAAAGCGTCCGCCCAGCCTCGCCGCCGGCACGTAGATGAGGCCGTGCAGCGCGCAAGTGAGGAGGTTGTCGCGGCTGGTGAATTGGTGGTGCTGCTGGAGCAGGAAGAAGACGTAGCTACCGAAATAGGAACAGCCGAGCGTATTCAGCCCGGTGAGCAGGAAGCCGATGGCTTTGCGGCGTGTCATGGAAGGAAAAGCACTAATGGACACGAATGAACACTAATTCCGAAAGGGCGACGCGCGTCGCTGGACGCCGCACTCCATGTCGCCCCGGCCCGAATCTCCCGTTCGTGACTATTGGTGTGCATTCGTGGTTTCCAGTTCTTCCAGTGCTTTGCGGCAATACCACTTCACCGCGTTGGTCATCGGAGGCTGGAGCGAGTCGAGTTCGGCGGCGCGGCACCAGCGGATGTCGTGGTGTTCCTCAGCCGAGAGCGTCACATCGCCACCGATGGGCCGCGCCCAGTAAATCATGCCGATGTGCTCGTGCGTGTCGCTGATGCGATGAATGTCGAGGAAACGCGGGGCGATGAGCGCGCGTGTGCCCGGCTCGGTCGTGAGCGGGCGCTCGCCGACAAGTTCCACCTCAAGGCCGCTCTCTTCCTTCGCTTCGCGGAGGGCGGCGATCTCGGGGTCTTCGTCGAGTTCGATGTGGCCGCCGAGCGGCAGCCACTTGCCGAGCTTGCGATGCAGGATGAGCAGCACCTTCGCGTCGTGGACGACGAAGATGGTGACGGTGAAGTCTATCTTTTCGTGGATGTGGGCCATCGTGGGGGAAGTAATCAGTAATCAGTGTTCAATGATCAGCCACTGGAAAACTCGGATGGAACTGAACACCGGTTACCGGAGAATGAACACTCGCTCAGTAGTCGTAAAGGCCGCTGTCTTGCGTGTAGCCGCCGCCGGTGCCGCCCGGCCCGCCTTCGCCACCCATGAGGTCGCCGAGCACGTCGCCCATGTCGGCCTCGATCTTCTCCGGGTCTTCGCCGGCTTCGAGCCGCTTGATGGCGATGTCGAGTTCCTTGGGCATTGTGCCGACGGGCATGATGTCCTTCATCTTGCGCATCATGTGCGCCATGTGCTTGGGGTTGTTCTCGTCGAGGTGTTCCATGTCGCGCTCCATCTCGCGCATGGCGCTCTCGATGCGCGGGTCGTCCATGTCGGGCATGGGCGGGCTGTCGTCGCCCTCGGTCTTGGCGGCGGGTTCCTTCAAGCCTTTCGACATGGCGAAGCGGCTCACCTGCTTGCGCATCTTTTTGTTGCCGCACTTGGGGCAGACGGGCTTGCGGTCGGGGTTGATGCGCTGGGAGAGGAAGTTGAAAATCACCCGGCACTTCGGGCAGGCGAATTCGTAGATGGGCATACAATAAACGTGTCCAGTCTTCAGTAGTTTCAGGCCAGATTCAATCCAAAGCGACCCTGTGGATAACATTCGCTTGATTGCGTCTGTTCGGCCTGTAAAAAAGGAAGCGCAGGCCGAGAGCAGTTTTGGAAGCTGCTGGGCTGACGTTCGCCGCTGACTGCATCAGTTTGTTGAGTTTGGACTTCAACTTCCGAGCGAATGTTTGCCACAACTCGGCCTGCATCTTTATTTAGGGGCATTTCCTTGTGTTGGCATAGGACAAGATATCCGGTCTTATTCACAGGCTATTCACAAGTTCTCTGAGGGGCATTACAAAAAGCCCCGGCAATCGCCGGGGCTTTCAAGTGAGGTAGCTGCGTGGGCCCACCTCGTCGCCCCTGAAAAAGCCCACCGGCTCGCCGAAGCATGCGGCTCGGCCTCAGTGGGCGAG
>CAYZJP010000238.1:0-3590 GCA_964478755.1 uncultured Klebsiella sp. | reverse complement strand
GGCGAGTCCACGAACATTGTCATCTACACTCCCCAACCCGCTCCCGGCACTCCAAAGCCCGGATGGCCGTTCACCGTGGACACTGACGGCGATGGCATACTGGACAGCGCAAACCCTCCCATCAACGGCGACCCTCTTATCGTTTACAACAACTTCGTCTTTCATCACAACCGCAGGAACGCGAGCATGCTGCCCAACGTCGATCGAAAACTGTCTGATCAGGGCAACGCGTGCATGGCCGACGGTTCGGCCCGGCTCGTTTCCCGTGAGCAGTGGGTAAAGAACGACGGCGGTCTGTGGGGGCCGTAATTCGTGAACTCAGCGCGAAAGTCAGTGTGCTGTAACGGAAGCCCCCACCGCGTCGTCATCATGGGAGAACGCGCCATGCAACCATCCATGAAAACCAAATTCCTTTTCACCCTCGCCCTCCTCACCGCCGTTGTTGTCCGTGCCCAGGAACCCAAGCCCATCCCGGCGGAGGAGCTGGCCAAGGCCACCGCGCTGCTCATGGACGCCAACGGCCGCCTCGGCGCGCTGCCGCTCAAGCTCGAACTCGCTTCCGACCAGGCCGTCGGCCTCAAGGCGGGCGAGGTCGGCGCGCTCGTCATTCCGGACAAGCGGCTGAAGATCGAGAAGCAGGACAAGGCCGAGAAGAAAAAATCCAAGGGCGAGGTGATGCCCGTCGGCCAGTTGTGGACCTCCAAGCTCTCGCCGAAGGACAAGGATTCCGTGCTCGCGAATGACAAGTTGCGCCTGACCAAAATCACCGCCGGCGAAAAGGAAATGGAGCTGGCCGTCTTCTCGCTGGGCATCGAGCACTCGGGCAAACGGGAGTTCCAGCTCGCCCTCTACGGCAAGGGGGACCAGCCCGTGCTGCGCGTGCCGCTCACTGTCGAGAAGAACAAGGGTGACGCGCCCGTCACCATGTCCGCCCGCAAGACCGGCGAGGAATCCGGCGTGCTCGAGCTGACCATCCTCGGCCACTTCAAGGCGGAGATTCCCATGGGCAGGCAGGCGGAGTGAGCCGCAGGAGCAAGTCAGTCGCCTGCTCTCTCATTAGCACCGGGCTTCAGCCCGGTGTCATGCGGGCGTGGAGATGCAGCCCTTTCAACGGCTTTGGCTCGTGGGACGAACCCGCCGACCGGGCGCAAACCGTTGAAACGGTTTTCACTGCTCCCGACCCGCCCACACCCGGCTGAAGCCGGGTGCTAATGAGAGGGTTCTTCCTCATATTGCCTGAAATGGGCGCATGAGCGCCGCCGCCCGCCGTCCTTCCGCTTGCCTTCACGCGGCTTTGCTGGTGTCCTAGCGCCACCAGACGACCGCCCCGCGTGAAAACCGCCCTCGTCATTGACGACGATCCCATTGTCCTGAAGGTGCTCGCGCACACGTTGCAGGAGGCGGGCTGGCGCGTGCTGGAGGCGGACGACGGCGACAAGGGAGTGGAGATGGCCGTCGAGCACCGGCCTGATGTCATCGTCAGCGACCTGTTGATGCCGCGCTTCAACGGCTACCAGGTCTGCCGCGCCATCCGCTCGAACCAGACCTTCCTCCCGCAGCCGCGCATCGTCGTCATCTCCAGCAGCAACTACGCGGCGGACCACACGAACTCCCTCGACGCCGGCGCGGACGACTTTCTCCTCAAGCCCATCAAGCCCGCCGAGCTGCTGCGCGTCCTCGATCTCGAGGGCGGCACCACCTTCATCCGCAAGACCCCGGCGATGAGCAAAGGCCCCACGCCGCCCGACACCTCCTATTTTCGCCGCGCCATCGGCACGCCGCCGACCCTCCGCTTTTGGGGCGTGCGCGGCTCCATCGCCACGCCGGGCGACTCGACGCTCAAATACGGCGGCAACACCACCTGCATTGAGGTGCGCGCCGACGGCGAACTCATCGTGCTCGACGCCGGCACCGGCATCCGCAACCTCGGCCGCAAGCTCGCCGCCGAGTTCGCCGGCCAGCCCATTGCGGTCAGCATCCTCATCTCGCACACGCATTGGGACCACATCCAGGGCTTCCCGTTCTTCATCCCCGCCTACAGCCCGCAGAACCAGGTCCGCATCATGGGCTACGAGGGCGCGCGCGTCGGCCTGCAGAGCGTCCTCACCAGCCAGATGGAAAGCCCCTACTTCCCCGTCTCGATGCAGCAGATGCCCGGCTACCTCCAAGTCGAGGAGCTCAAGCAGATGGAATTCAACATCGGCAAGGTCAAGGTCATCGCCGCCTTCATGAACCACCCCGGCATCTGCGTCGGCTACCGCCTCGAAACCAGCGCCGGCTCCCTCGCCTTCCTCCCCGACAACGAGCCGCACTCGCGCCTCCGCATGGCCCCCGTCACCGACAGCGCGCAATCCTACGAGGTGCTCGCCTTCGCGCAGAAGCAGGACGAGAAGCTCATTGATTTCATCCGCGACTGCGACGTCGTCATCATGGACTCGCAATACGACAGCGCGGAATACCGGTCCCACATCGGCTGGGGCCACACCTGCGTGGACGATGCCGTGGCGCTCGCCGTCATCGCCAAGGTGAAAAAACTCTTCCTCTTCCACCACGACCCCGACCATGACGACGCCAAAGTCGCCAGCATGGAGGAATGGGCGCGCGAACTCGCCGCCATCCACGGCAGCAACCTCGCCGTGGACGCCGCCCGCGAAGGCGTGGAAATCGTGCTCGGCCAGCCCGCCCGCTGACCGGGCCGGCCTCGGTCCCGCTCCTCCCGGAAGCAACCCCGCCCCGGCGGCAGTCGCTCCCCTCCTGGCGGCATCGGATCATCTCTGGGCGGCGTCCATCCATCTCCGGGCGGGAGCGAACCATCTCCGGGTGGCAGTCAACCACCTCCGGGCGGCGTCCGGCCACCTCCGGGCGGCGTCCGTTCATTTCCGGGAATGGTTCAACCATTCCCGTTAGCCAAACCTCGCCTTCCGAACGGAGTTCATGCGCTAACCCTCCAGTTCACAACGAATTGGGTCAATTACACGCCCGGATTGGCAAAAACCCCCTTCCCCGTTGGCCGCCCTCGCTGGGCCGTCCTAGGACAGCTCCGTTACCCCAAAACAAAGTCCGTTTCCCACAGCTCGTAGTGCGTCGCCTTCAAGCCGAGCCGGGCATAAACCTCCTTCGCCTTCGTGTTGTGTCCGTCCACGTAGAGCCGCAGGCCGCAGACATTCTTCCGCTTTCGCGCGAGCCGCTCGACATGGGCGTGCAGCGCGCGGAAGACTCCACGACCCCGCCCCCCCGGTGTCCCCGCCCAACGGGCCCGGCTCGGCCGGCCCCCACGGCGACGGCCCCACCACCACGACGAGCAACCTTGCCGAATCCTGGAACGCGGAGTCGGGCGCGAACATCAAGTGGAAGCACGAACTGCCTGCGTGGAGCGGCTCGTCGCCCGTCGTGTGGGGCGACAAGATTTTCGTCAACTCGCCGTCGAAGGAACCGCCGCCTCCGGCGCCCGATCCGAATGCGCCGGCCCCGAAAGGCAAACGCGGCCCTCCCGGCGGTGGCCGCGCGCCCACGACCAACGGCCCCGGCCGCCAGGAAATTTTGCTGCTCTGCCTCTCGCGCCAAACCGGCGAGGAACTCTGGCGGAAGAA
>CAYZJP010000237.1:0-3626 GCA_964478755.1 uncultured Klebsiella sp. | reverse complement strand
GCGGTCATCGGCTTTGGTGCGTGGATGTTCTGCCTCGGCTACTTCCTGCTGGGGATTCCCGGCACACTGATCGTGGAGAAATGGAGCGCGCGGAAATGGATCAGCCGCATCATGATCACCTGGGGTCTCGTGGCCGCGCTCACCGCTTTTGTCGGCCACGAACTCGCCGCCTCGGCGGGCGTGGTGAAATGGCTCAACGGTGTGTTCGGCTGGAAGCTCGGCGTGGGCGAGTTTCAGTTTTACGCCATCCGTTTCTCACTCGGTCTCATGGAAGCCGGCTTCTTCCCCGGCATCATCGTCTATCTCACGCACTGGTTTCCCGGCCGCGACCGCGCCAAGGCCCTCGCCTACTTCCTCATCGCCACGCCGTTCGCGCAGATCTTAAGCCCGAAGATTTCCAACGCGCTGCTCAAGATCGGCACGACAGAAGTCATCAACGGCGTCAGCGTCCAGCACGCGCCCTTGTTCGGCCTGCAAGGGTGGCAATGCATTTACATCTTCTGGGGCATCCCCGCCGTGATTCTGGGCGTCGTCGTTCTCTTCGCCCTGACCGACCGGCCGAAGGACGCAACCTGGCTCACGGCGGAGGAACGCGACGCCTTGGAAGCCGAACTCGAAAACGAGCGCGCCACCCGCGCCAAAGGCCCGCGCATGACCGTGCTCCAAGCCCTGCGCCATCCGAAAGTCCTCCTGCTCGCGCTCGCCTACTTCTGCACCGTCACCGGCAGCTACGGCATCGAGTTCTTTCTGCCGAGCATCTTGAAGGATTGGTATGGACTGGATTTCAACAAGCTCACGTGGCTCGTGATGCTCCCGCCGCTCGTCGCGCTCGGCGGACAACTCTTCGCTGGCTGGAGTTCCGACCGGCACAAGGAACGGCGCTACCACGCGGTCGTGCCCATCCTCATCGGCGCGTGCGCCATCGGCCTTGCGCCATTCACGCAGGGCAACCTCACACTCACGGTGTTCTGCTTCATGGTGGCCTTCGCGGGATTCAAGTCCTACATGCCGGCCTTCTGGTCGTTGCCGAGCCTCTTCCTCACCGAGGCGGCGGCGGCGGGCAGCATCGGCCTCATCAACTCCATCGGCAATCTCGGCGGCTTCCTCGGCCCGACCGTGCTGGGCGAGGTGCAGACGCGCACTGGCTCCTTCGTGGGCGGCCTCTGGTTCCTCTGCGTCTCGATGGGAATTTCGGCGGGCATCATCTTCTTCCTCGGCCTGGGGCACCGGGAGAAGACGGCTGCCTGAGGTCTTCCGCTTGGTTCAGAGCGCTTCTTGTCGACAAGTTCGAGCGGAAAGGCTGTCGTAACCGGTCGTGATATTGACCGTGAAGTGCACGCCTCAAGTTGAATGGTTTAAGGAGCACACCGTCAGCATCGTTCGTGCAATCAAGCAAACACAACCCGATCTTCAGCGGCAAAGTTCCTTTGATCATCCTCGGCATCGCCACCCTCATGGCTGCTGCCTGTTCGTCGCACTCTTCCGTTGGCACCGGTGCCATCAAGTCGATGACTTCGAGGGGCACCCTCGCTGCCGATGAGGTCTTTCAACTCCCGGGAGCGGGGAAGACAATCGCCATCGTGATGGAAGTCAAGGATCCAAAAGCTCCATCTGATTCCGATGCCGCACGAGTGTTGGATGCGCGCGCGGTCGAGGTTGATTCTTTCAAGAAGTCACTCAACGCGCGGGGCAAGTTCACTTGGCAGCCCGAACTTAAGCTGGTTCACCCAGACGGCGAGAGCCGCACCGTCTGGCCGCCCGGCGCGTTTGAGAAGCTGCTGAACCAGACGCCGCCGCACGGGACGATTGTCACCTTCTGTCTGCTTCCAGCACAACTCACGGATGCGGAGAAGAACCTGCTCAAAGGACGAACCGGGAAGCTCGTCATCAATGCCGGCGCGACGAAGGACGTGAAACCACTCATTGATGCAGGGTTGGTGGACATGGCGATTGCTGTTCGCCTTCCTGTTCCCCCACCACCGGCTGACGGCAAGGAGACACCGGATCAAGCCGTGCGCCGGATTTACGAAGTGCTGAAGCGGTGAGCGATGCTCCGACTCCAGTGGTGAGGTTTAGCGACTGTGCTACTGGCCCAAGGTCCAGAATGCGTCATTCATCACGGGAGTTCCGCCGTAAGTGATCGGACTCGTCTTGGGAACCAGTTCTACATGGCCGTCTTGAAAGGCGATCATGGATCGCTGCTCGTGAAGCAACCCTATGCCCGGCACCTCGTAGGTGTTGTTGTAGTTCGCAGGATTGTTGCGGTCGTTATCTCCCGCGGCACCGGACCAAGCGGATTGCGCATAACCTGGAGTGGGTGCGTAGGGCTGCCGTGCAGCACCCGCTCGAACATCAAACGCCAAAACGCGCGCCGCCGGCGCGATCACATTCCCGAGCCGCCAAGCCGTGTGAGTTGGATAGGCTGCTGGGGGGATGGATACTCCCGCTCCCGAACTGGCCATGCCTGGCTGAATACCCGGTCCCGTGCCGCCATTCCCCATGTAGGGGTTCAGCCGGTAGTGCGCGTAGCGAACCCAGCCAATAGTGAAGGTCGAGTCGTAGACCGCTGGCAGCCCGGAGATGCTCCCGGGCAGCTCTGCCCCTTGATTCCCTACATTGTAGGAAGCACACCGAAGGCTTTTCGCTTCACTCAACGACACCGTTGACGCCCCCATGTAACGATTCAGCATGGACTGTCCGTTCACCGCTCCATAATTTGCGTTGTTGCCGGGGTAAGTAACGTCGTAAGCAGTAGCTCCAGCGACTCCGCTGTTACCAATCCACGAAAACGTCAATCGATCATCGTGTTCACCGGCATAAACCTGATTGGCTATTCCCAACTGCTTCTGGTTGTTCGTGCAAACCGATCCCTTGCCCTTGGCCTTGGCTTTCGCCAGCGCGGGCAAAAGCATCCCGGCCAGAATCGCGATGATGGCGATGACGACGAGCAGTTCGATGAGGGTAAAACCCTTGCGCGAGTTGCGCCCGAGTCCGAGGACTGATGCAGTCTTCATAGGCGTGGTCTGGTTTTGCGTGACGCTGAACCGCTTGAGCGAAGTTGTCAACCAGCGCCCAGCACCTGCGGCGCACGGTGCGCTGGTTGACTTCGGCTGCGCAAATTCTGACGCGTCTTCGGTGGCGTCATTCAGCCAGACTTCTCACGCCGCAATGGTCGCCTTCACCACGGCGCTCCACGGGCCTTTGTCGCCGCGCGTGTTGACCCAACGGCCCATGTAATACCCCGGTTTGCCGCCGTCCGCCGCCTCGTAGTCCTCGCGGTCGGGGCTGCGCGTGGCCAGTGCGAGAAACTCGCAGTCATCCGGCCCAGCCGGAGCGGGGTCGCCAATCTTCACCCGCAGCTCGCAGCCCAGCACGCCGGCGGGCTTGGCGCGCGAGGTGGGCGTGCTTTCGTCGGCGAAGCTGATGGTGTGCTGGAAGCGTTGCGAGGTGTCCACCTTGAGCACCGGCTTGGTGGTGGGGATGGCGGCGCGAGTGAAACCAGTTCCGGCGATGCAGCGGAAATCGAGGAGGTTCATCTCACGGTTCTCCACTGTTTTCAGTGGAATGAAAGGGTTCCTCGCTGTTTTCGGTGGAATGGCTTCCTGCGGTTGCGCCGGAGGCGCGCC
>CAYZJP010000236.1:0-3635 GCA_964478755.1 uncultured Klebsiella sp. | reverse complement strand
CAACCCAACTCCGTCCTACGCCAGTTTGAGGGTCGGGGTTTTTCAGGGTCGACTAATTCGTCCGACGTTGCATTATTTTCGCGAATGACCCGCTAAAGTCGTCCGACATCTGATGATTTTTATCCGATGGCCCGCCAAATTGTTCCGTCATTTGGCTTGTGAAAAGGATGGGCGGAGCGCAATTCTTCGCGCATGGGTGACCAAGCTTCGTCTTCTCCTGCCTCGGGCGCGGGTGCGCCCGGTTCCTTGATTCCGGCGGATTTCTTTTTCGCGCTGGGCAGTGATGTGCGTTGGGCCATCTTTAAATTACTCGCGGACGGCAAGTCCCGCCGGGCGTCGGATCTGGCGATGGAACTGAAACGGGATTTCGACGGCGTCAGCAAGCATCTGCGCCTGATGCGTGAGGCGGGCGTGGTGTCGGTGTTGCAGGGCAAAGACCGGAGTTGTGTGTGGTTCACGATTCCGCCGCAGTTCCGTCGCGAGCCGGGCATGGTGGATTACGGCATTTGCACCATCCGCCTGTCGTCGGCGAAATGGGCTGCGGGGAAGGATTGAACTTCCGGTGGGTCGTGACCGCTCGCCGCCCTGCGTCGCCGCTGCTCGCCAACGCCGGGCTTGAAGGACGCAGCGCCGTTGGAGTTGTTCCTCGCACATGGTCACGAAGCTCACGCACGTCGTTGTGAATCCTTCTGACTCGCCAGTTGTGATTGTTTTGCCGACCATGGCGGCGGCAATGAAACAGGGTTTGGTTCTGGACAAGGTCGTCCTGCTCGGCCGCACGCTCGACGAGTATCGGCGCTACTTCGCGCTCGATCTCGCGGCGTTGCGCGGCAAGGCGGTGCTTGATGTGGCGTCGGGCGTGAGTTCGTTTGGCGCGGAGGCGCGGCTGGCGGGACTGGACGTGACGGCGTTCGACGCGATCTACGAGTTGCCGGCGGAGGAGATCGAGCGGCACTGCGTGGCGGATCTCGATCACGTCACCGACGCGATCCGTGATTTACAGACTTACCGCTGGGACTTCTACAAGTCGCCGCAGAACTTGCGCGGGTTTCGTGAGCGGGCTTACAAGGCGTTCCTCGCGGACTACTCCAACGGCACGCAGCACTATGTGCCGGGGCTGTTACCGAAGTTGCCGTTCCGCGACGCGCAGTTCGATCTCACGCTCGTTTCCTATCTGTTGTTCGTCTATGAGGACCAGCTCGATTACGAGTTCCACAAGCGTTCGCTGCTGGAAATCATGCGCGTGACGCAGGGCGAGGCGCGGGTGTATCCGGTCGTGACCTTCGAGGCGAAGCGTTCCAGTTATCTCGAACGGCTGCGGACGGACAGCGAGTTGAAACATCTCGTCTTCGAGGAGGTGCGGACGGACTTCGAGTTTCTGCTCAACTCGAACTTCTACTTGAGGATTTTCCGGCGTTGAGGGGCGGGATGCGGGCGAGGATGCGCTTGTGGGCGCCGGTGAAGGGGAGCATATGCAGTTCCGCGAGCGGGAGCCAGCGGGAGAGATCGCCGGTGGAGGCCGGCTTCCGCTTCATCGCGACGTGGAAGGCGCGCTGCGTGATGCGGTATCGGGTGATGGTGTGCTTGATCTCGCACAACGGTTCGCAGCGGGCGGTCGCTTGCAGAAGCTGCTTGAGCGAGGCTGCGGGCGAGTTGTTCTGTCCGGTGACTTCGAGGTTCGGGAACTCCCAGAGGCCGGCGTTGACCGCGCGAGCAGGCCGCTGTCTCACGAGATATTCTTCACGGTGCTCCACAACGAAGGCGTGAAACTCACGACTCGTCGCGGCTGTGCGCGGGCTGAGGTTCGGCAATTCGTCCACGCGACCGTCACGACGCGCGATGCAATGCGAGCGGACGGGACAGACCGCACACTGCGGATTCTGCGGTGTGCAGATGGTCGCGCCGAGTTCCATGAGGGATTGGTTGAGCACGGAGCAGGGGCCGGAGAGGAGGAATTGAGGGTTGAGAGTTGCGAGTTGAGAGTCAGCAGCGGTTTCGACCAACCGCGCGGCAAGCTCCCAGAGGTGCGCGTTCGTGGCCGTGTCGCGCGGGTTCGCGCCGATGGCGAAGAGGCGCGTGAGGACGCGGATGACGTTGCCGTCGAGGATGGGGGCCGGCGCGTTGAAGGCGATGCTGCTGATCGCGCCAGCGGTGTAGCGGCCCACGCCAGGCAGCGCGAGGATGGCGTCGAAGTCACGAGGGAAGCGGCCGTCGTGTGTTGCGACGACGTGCTGCGCGGCCTTCTGCAAGTTGCGGACGCGCGTGTAGTAGCCGAGGCCCTCCCAGAGTTTCAGGAGCCAATGCTCCGGCGCGGCGGCAAGCGCGACGACATCCGGCAGTTCACGCATCCAGCGCTCCCAATACGGAATGACGGTCTTGACCTGCGTCTGCTGGAGCATGATTTCGCTGACCCAGATGGCGTAGGGGTCGAGCGTGCGCCGCCACGGGAGGTCACGCGCGGCGGTGGCGAACCAAGCGAGCAGGGATAAAACCAATTTCCGCGGGGCGAGACTCTTGGGCCTTGGTTTTCGGATTTTGGACTGAGAGCTGTTTGGCTGGCGCGGCACGACGGCGGAAGATTGCACTCGAAACTCGAAACTCGAAACTCGAAAGTCCCTCCGTGAAACCGCTGACGATGCACACGTGCAAGCTGACGGACGAGCAGGCCGTCGCGCTGGACGCGCACTTGCGCGCGCACGGCTTCAAGCCGCGCACGGTGCCTTACGCGCGGTTCGCGGGGGAGAAGGACAAGCTGAATGTTGTGTTCTACGAAAGCGGCAAGCTGGTCGTGCAGGGCAAGGGCACTCAGGAGTTCGTCGAGTTCGTGCTGGAGCCGGAGATTTTGAAACGGGCGGAGCTGGGCTACGAAGAAGTGCTGCATCCGGAGATGTTTGTCGCGCGCATCGGCGTGGACGAATCGGGCAAGGGCGATTACTTCGGCCCGCTGTGCGTGGCGGCGGTGTATGTGAACGAGCCGGTGGTGCGTGCGTGGCAGGACGCCGGCATCCAAGACTCGAAGAACATCGGCAGCGACCGGCGCATCGCGGAGCTGGCGAAAGTCATCCGCGAAACGCCCGGCTGTCACAACGAAGTGCTGGCGCTCGGTGGCGCGAATTACAACCAGCGCTATCGGGACATCGGCAGCTTGAACCCGCTGCTGGCCAAGGGCCACGTCAGTTCGATCCTCGCGCTGCTCGATCCGGCGCATCATCTGAACCCGCCGCCGGCGCACGCGATCATTGATCAGTTCGCAGCCACGGAGGCGACGGTGGCGCGCGAGGCAAAGTCGCGCGGCTTGAAGCTGAAGATCGTGCAACAGCACAAGGCTGAGGAGGACTTGGCGGTGGCGGCGGCTTCGATCCTGGCGCGGCACGAATTCGTCACGAGGCTGGCGGCGATGGGGCGGGAGGTCGGTGTCGAGTTGCCGAAGGGCGCGTCCGCCGCAGTGGACAAGGTGGCGAAACAGATCGTCGAGCAGCACGGCGTTGGCACGCTGGCGCGCGTGGCGAAGATGCATTTCCGCACGGCGCTGCGCGCACAGGGCTTGCCGGAGCCGCCAAAAGTGGAGTGGCGGAAAAAGTAAGGGTCTTTCCTAGTTGAGCGGGTGTGAACCTGCTGAAACACTGGGACTGACA
>CAYZJP010000235.1:3239-3650 GCA_964478755.1 uncultured Klebsiella sp. | reverse complement strand
TCATCCTTCTGCGACGAAGGAAACAGAATCATCAGGCTGAACTTGATGCGACTCTCCGAACTGTTGGAGTTATCCGAATGCCCTTGGCTGCCTAAGCCTACTGGGCCAACGAAAACACCGATACCTCCTTTTGTCTTAGTTGCGTCAACTGTCGAAACTGCGATGTCAAAGTCCACTCTTTCCGCCCTTCTGCCATCGGAGCTCCACTGCAACAGAACGGACTCTGTATTGCGATAGAGCAGGCCTTTGGGATTGATGACTGCGTCAGTGGCGGCACATGCACTCTGCGCGTCGGTAACGCCTAAAACAATTTGCTTTAGAGATTCAGCAACAAATTCGCGAAGTTCCATATGAATAAAAGAATGCTCAACCAACAATTACCCCCCCCCTGCCAACCTCGAATCTATGAGA
>CAYZJP010000235.1:0-3229 GCA_964478755.1 uncultured Klebsiella sp. | reverse complement strand
GCGAGGCCGTCGGCGGGGATGGTGGGCGCAGACGACGCTCCGGGCCAGGGGGGCATCGCGCGCGGTGAAGGAGCGGGTGCGCCGATTTTCTGACTGGTCTGCTTGATGGAGGCGCTTACCCATTTGAAGAATTGCTTGAACGCGTCGGGCGTCATCTCCTTCATCACGAGGACGGTCTCGGTGCAGTGCTTGAGCACGTCGGGGTCGGCCTTGTCGCCGCACGCGACGGCGATGAGGTTGCCGGGGCGGCGGGCCTTGAGGGTGGCGGCGTGGGCTTCCCAGTCGTCGGTCGGCTCGCCATCGGTGAAGATGAAGATGAGGGGCTTCCAGTCGCCCTTCTTCTCGGGCGTGGTCTTCTGCACCTCGCGGTCAATGCTGTCCATGAGGAGCTTGAGCGCCGCGCCGAAGGAGGTGGTGCCGCCGGCCCGGATGTCGGGCGGGACGAAGCTGCACAACTCGGTCAAGGGGACGACTTGCTGGGCATTGGCGTCGAAGGTGATGACGCTGAGGTAGGCGCACTCGACGGCGGAGGGGTCGCCCATGAGTTCGCTGTGGAGGGAGCGGATGCCGGACTTGACGGACTCGATGGGCGCGCCGTTCATGGAACCGGAGCAGTCGGCGAGGATGTAAACGGGGAGGCGGCGGACGGACATGGTGTGGCCTTTGGGTTGAGTGTTGCTTGCTGGGGCGGAGTGTCGGGAGAAAGGCGCGTGCGAGGCAAGGAGAATTCAGACTGTGCGGCCGCGGAGGGTAGGAGTGCGGCCGCTCAAGGCACCACGACGCGCAGGACTCCGGGAACCACACCCAGCTCCACGGGCAGTGCGCCGCACAAGTCTCCCTCCACCTCGAACGGCACCGGGTCTGCGGCGGTGAGCCGCGCCCGGGGAACGCGCAGCATCTTCACCTCGCGCGGGATGAGCGGATGACCGGTCACGAAGCCAATCGCGTAGCGCAGGATTAGACTCCAGCGGACGCGGGGGAAAACACAGATGTCGAGCAGGCCGTCATCAAGCCGGGCGTCGGGGAAAACGGGCAGGCTGCCGCCGTAGAAGCGCCCGTTGCCCACGAGAACGAACTCGCCGGTCACGCGCTGACCGTCCGCCTCGACGGTGATCAGCGGATGCGGGCCGCGCATCGCCTTCATGCCCGCGAGCACGTAGGCAAATTGCGAGATGCGCTTCTTCATCTCCCAGCCCACAAGGCTGATGGCCCGCGCGTCCAGCCCCGCGCCCGCCATCTGCGCGAAGCAACGGCGCTGTGTGCGTTCCAGGGCGAAGCATTCCGCGAACGGCGCGTCGATCCGCCGCTCATGGCCGGTGAGAATGGTTTGCCACGCGGCGCCCAGCCGCAGCGGCAGACACAATTCCCGCGCGAAGACATTGACTGTGCCCAGCGGCAGCACGGCGAGGCGCGCACGCGCGAAGCCATCGGGCGCGTCGGCGATGCCGTTGAGGACTTCGTTCAAGGTTCCGTCGCCACCGGCGGCGACCAGCGTGTCGAAGCCTTCGCGCACGGCCTCGGTGGCAAGGCGGCGTCCATCGCCGGGCGACTGAGTGGGCTTGAGCGCGACGCCCGCGCCGAACTCGTCGAGATGGCGGCGGAAGTGGCGTGCCTTGTCGCCTCTGGCGGTGGGATTGAAGATGACGCAGACGCGCACCGGAGGCGGGCGGCTTATGCTTCGAACGCAGGCAAGGTGGCAAGGCTCTTGCCGCCGCGTCCGCCTTTGAGCTTGCTGGCGCGCTGGGGAGCTTGAGCCGCGCGCGCCTGGTGCCGGCCGCAGAAGCGCTCGAACGCGCCGCCGAAGAGGTCTTGCACGTCGCGCTGGATTTCCACGTCGGTCGGCTCCCAGCCGGTGGCGGCGAGGTCGTCGTATTTCTCCGCGAGCACGCGGGCGATGATGCGGCGCGAGTGGTCCCACTTGTAAATGATTTGGTCCAGCACGCGCGCGTCCGAGTGCTGCGGGGTGACGGAGAGGCCGATGAGCTCAAGCCGCATCCGGGTCATCTCCTCGATGAGATACGGGATGTTCGTGAACCACCAGCAGCCGAAGAGATGCAGGTTGCGGAACTTCCGCGCGGCGACGCAGAGGGAATACTGGTTTTCGCGGGCGAGCGCGGTGATGAGGAACTGGTTGTCCGGGTGCGCGGCGATGAGGTTCTCGTAGGTCGCCGTGTCGCAGTGGCCGACGCCGTCGCCGGCGAGCTGGAGCTGGGGGTTCACGGCGCGTTTCACTCCGGGCATCATCGCGAAGGGCAGGCCGAACTCGCGGCAGTGCGGGAGCACCGCCGTCTCCATCAGGCGCGCGCAGACGTTGTCGCCGGGATACGTGAAGTCCGGCGGGAGCGACACCATGAGATACTGCGCGTTGATGCGGCGCGTCCAGTCAGCGAGGAAGCGGTGAACCTCCGAGACGGTGCGCTCGGAGAGGTCCGGCGTCACGTCGTAGCCCCAATCCCGCAGGCGTGGCGCGGCAGTGTCGGCCCAGGAGAGGAGCAGCGGGTCAATGCGCAGCGCGGCGGTGAAACGCGCGTCGCGGCGAAAGCCCTTGTCCCAAGTCGCGCGCTCCACGTTGTCGAACGGCGAGTTGGTCATGCAGATGCGGTCCACGTGCGCCACGTCCATGCAGTGCGTGGTGTAATCAGCGACCTTCCACTTTGCGAACCACTTGCGCAGCGCTGGCAGGTCGCGCTTCCGCACGTCGAGGCCGAGGCGATTCAGCGTTGTCAGCACGCCGCGGCAGGCCTCGGAGATGGGCGAGTGTTCGATGAAGAGCGCGTTCCAAATCGCGTCGGCCTGCTGGGTCTTGGACATGGCCCAGAACTTCTCGTAAGTCAGGTCGAACTGCCGGAACCCTTCGGCGACGAGGTAGTGATAGACCAGCAGGTCGTCAATGCCCCACAGCAGCAGCTCGCCGAACGCAGGATCGTAGAGATGCGTGTGGATGTCATAAACCGGCGTGGTGAGGACGGCCTTTTCAACTTGGGAGGCGATGGCTGCGCGGCGTTTGGCGGTGACGGGTTGGGTCATCGGGGAAGGAGGCTATCAGGAATTACCAGGTTCGGGCCATGAAAAGTTGTGATGCGGCGAGTTGCGTTGGGAGCGCGGCGTTCACGCCGCAGAAAGGCTGGCAGGAAGTGACCGCCGGATGACGTGTTGCGTGCGCCGCTCCCGGCGACCTAAGAAGACACTGAACAATGACTCAAACCACCGAGACACAGAGAACGCAGAG
>CAYZJP010000234.1:0-3888 GCA_964478755.1 uncultured Klebsiella sp. | reverse complement strand
AAGGATGTCGTCATCCTGCTCGACTCCATCACGCGCCTCGCCCGCGCCTACAACACGGTGCAGCCGCACTCCGGAAAAATTCTCTCCGGCGGTGTGGACGCCAACGCGCTGCACAAGCCGAAGCGCTTCTTCGGCGCGGCGCGCAACATCGAGGAAGGCGGCTCGCTCACCATCATGGCCACCGCGCTCGTGGACACCGGCAGCCGCATGGACGAAGTCATCTTCGAGGAGTTCAAAGGCACGGGCAACATGGAGGTCCACCTTGATCGCGGCCTCGTGGACCGGCGCATTTTCCCGTCCATCAACGTCGAGCGCTCCGGCACGCGCAAGGAGGAGCTGCTCTACCACCCGGACGAATACAGCAAGGTCGTCCTGCTGCGCCGCGCGCTCACCGGCGTCCCGCCCGTCGAGGCGATGGAACTGCTGCTCAACAAGCTCAAGAAGACGCCGAGCAACATCATGTTCCTGCTCGGGATGAACACCGGAAGTTAGCCCGAGCTGGAACGCGGCGGCCGGATTGTTTGAAACGGTGCGCCCGTCGGCTCGGCGAAGCCTTGCGCCACGGCGCGCTCCGCTTACTCTCCGCACCATGCAATTCCGCCGCGCCGCCTTCTTCGCATTGTTCACCCTCGTCGCTTCGACCCGCGCCGTCTCGCTCTCCGCCGAGGAGAACGTCCAGCTCTGCCGCTGGTGCTCCGCGCAGTTCGCGCCTGCATCGGCGGACTCGCCCGCCTACCGCAAATACGCGCCCGACCGCCGCGTGGACATCCTCCACCTCGCGCTCGACGTGACGCCGGACTTCAAGGCCCGCACCATCGCCGGCACTGCCACGCTCTCCTTCAAGCCCATCGCCACCCCGCTCGACGAGTTGCGCCTTGACGCCGTCGAGCTGCGCGTCGCGTCCGTGACCAGCTCGGAGAAGTTGCTCGGTCACCAAGTCACGGACTCGCAGATTGTCTTTACCTTCACGCCGCCAATTCCCGTCGGCAAAGAGGCGCGCGTGACGGTGAAGTATTCCGCCGAGCCGCGGAAGGGCCTCTACTTCCGCACGCCCGAGATGGGCTACGCCGAAACGCATCTCTGGACGCAAGGCGAGCCAAACGAGGCGCGACATTGGTTCCCATCCTTCGATCATCCAGTTGAGAAGTTCACCAGCGAAGTCACCTGTCACGTGCCCGCCGGGATGGTCGCGCTCTCGAACGGCCGGCAGGTTTCCGCGCAGCCCGGCGCGGGCGGGCTTACGGCGTTCCACTGGGCGCAGGAGAAGCCGCACGCGAACTACCTCATCACGCTCGTCGCCGGTCAGTTGGCGAAGGTCGAGGACAAGCACCGCGACATCCCGCTGGAATTCTGGACCACGCCCAGCGACCTCGCGGCCGCGCCAAGCTCGTTTCGCAACACGAAGAACGTGATGCAGTTCTACGAGCGCGAGATCGGCGTGAACTATCCGTGGGCGAAATACGGCCAGGCGTGCGTCCACGACTATCACTGGGGCGGCATGGAGAACACCAGCCTCACCACGCTCAACTTCCGCACGCTCTTCACCGCCGAGACGGAGAACCTGTTCAACAGCGACAGCCTCGTCGCGCACGAGCTGGCGCACCAGTGGTTCGGTGATCTCGTCACGTGCAAGGACTGGAGCCATGTCTGGTTGAACGAAGGTTTCGCCACCTACTACGACTGGCTCTGGCAGGGCGACTTCGGCGGCACGAACGAGACGCTTTACGCTCTCTACTCGGCGGCGAAGGGCATCCTCGCGAACCAAAACGAAACGCGCGGCATCGTGTGGCGGAAGTTCGGCGACCCCGAGGAGATGTTCAATTACCTCGCCTATCCGAAGGGTGCGTGGGTGCTGCACATGCTCCGCTGCCAGCTCGGCGCGGACCTCTACCGCCGCTGCATCCGCACGTAACTCCACCGCCACCCCTACGCCACGGTGACGAGCGGGGACTTGAAGAAGGTTCTGGAAGAATTGGCGGGCCGCAATTTCGACCGCTTTTTCGATCAATGGGTCCACGGCATCGGCGCGCCGACGCTGGAGGTGAATTATTCGTGGGACGAGAAAGCCAAGCTTGCCCATGTGTCCGTGAAGCAGACGCAGAAAATCTCCGATGACGCGCTGCTCTTCCAATTTCCCCTTACGCTCCGTTTCAAGTCCAAGTCCGGGAGCACGGACCACACCGTCCAGATCCGCGAGAAGGAGGAGGACTTCTACGTGCCACTCAAGGACGCGCCTGACGTGGTCCGCGTGGACCCCGGCCTCACGCTGCTGGCGCGCATCAACTTCAAGCCGCCCACACCGATGCTCTTCGCCCAGCTCGCGGACAAGACCGACTTCGTCGGCCAGCTTCTGGCGCTGGACAATCTCGCCGGTCGCAGCGACAGCGAAACCATCACCAACCTCAAGGCCGCGCTGAACAGTGATCCGCACTTTGGCGTTCGCACCCGCGCCGCTGACTTGCTCAAGCAGGCCCGCACCGACGAAGCGCTCGGCGCGTTGTTGTCCGCGACGAAGCAGACCGACGCCCGCGTGCGCAACGCCGTCGTCAGCGCGCTCGCCGGCTACTACCACAACGACGCCTTCGCCGCGCTGAAGCAGGCGCTCACCAGCGAGAAAAATCCCGGCATCCAAGCCACCGCCCTCCGCGCGCTCGGCCCCTACGCGAAGCCCGAGGTGCGCGAAATCCTTGTGAAGTTCCTCAACACACCGAGCTACCGCGACCGCCTCACCGAGGCCGCGATAGCCGGGATGAAGGCGCAGGACGACCCCGCGTTCGCCGCGCCCTTGCTCGCCGCGCTTCAATCGCGCGAAGCCAAGCTGCAAAGCACCACCTTCTCCGCCGGCCTCGATGCGCTCGCATTCCTCAGCCGCAATGAAGCGAAGAAAGATTCTATCCGCGATTTCCTGGCTGCGCGCGTGAACTCACCGAAGGAACGCGTTCGCATCTCGGCCATCACCGCGCTGGGCACGCTCGAAGACCCACGCGCCCTCGCTGTGCTGGAGACCTTCACTCCGCTCGCCGCTGACCGCCCCGAGAAGGCCGCCGCCGACAAAGCCATCGAGAAACTCCACACCGCCCGCAAGCCCGCCGACGAACTGAGGGGCCTCCGCACCGAAGTGCTCGACCTCCAGAAATCCAACCGCGAGCTGAAGAAGGACCTGGAGACGCTGAAGAAGAAGGTGGGGGCGAAGTAGCAGAACGAAGGCAACACCCCCGTTCTTCCCCTCATTCCAACTCTCCTCCCTCACCCTTTGCCCTCTCCCGCTGGGAGAGGGATGACGCTCACCGCCTGCCCGTGCTGCCACACGGTCGCTTTCGCCGTAGCGCGGTCAGGCGGGCCTCCTCTCCCAGCGGGAGAGGCCGGGTGAGGGGGAAAGGCCCCATTCTCCAGTGGTGTCCGGTGGGCGAATGAAGCGCGACTGGCTCTTTTTGACCAGCTTCAGGAGTCGTAAAGGGCGCGGAACCAGATGATTGGTTCTCCGCTGTTTCCGGTGGAATGAAAGCTGCCGTCTAGCGTTGTCTCTGCCCCGGAGGGGCTTGTGAAGGTAGCCGGTGGGAAGGTTCGACCTGCGGGAGAACCGCACCCACCGGTAGGCGTCCACCAACGCGCCGCGCCCCGGCGGGGCGCATGAATTCTGGGGCCAACCTCAAGCGCTCCCTCCGGGGCGCGGCCCGGTGCGGCCTCTATCCGGTGGGTGTGCTCCGCTTCCCACCGGCTACCTTCAGCCGCGCCTCCGGCGCGAACGCAGTCCGCTATTCCACCGAAAACAGCGCGGAACCAGATGATTATTTGTAAGTCATGTGTTTATAGGGCTGTATTTCGATTCCGGAGGTTCTTCGCTGTTTTAGGTGGAATGAGATTCATTGGCTGGCCAACGTCGGCCCC
>CAYZJP010000233.1:0-3894 GCA_964478755.1 uncultured Klebsiella sp. | reverse complement strand
CCGCACCCACCGGTGAGCGGCACAAACCTTCCCGCGCCCCAGCGGGGCGCATGAATGCATAGGGAAACATCATGCGCTCCCTCCGGGGCGCGACCCGGAGGGGCCGTCATCCGGTGGGTGCGCTACGCTTCCCACCGGCTACCTTCAGGAGCGCCTCCGGCGCAAACGCAGGAAGCTATTCCACCGAAAACAGCGAGGAACCCGCGGGAGCGAATCGAGGCAGCCGTTTCAACGGCTTCGGCTTGTAGGCCAACCGGTCTGACCAGGCGCAAACCGTTGAAACGGTTTGCCCCGCTCCCGCTCCGCCCACACTGAAGCCGGGTGCTAATGAGAGAGGGTTGCATCTCGCAAGAAACCGAGCTGCGCCCGCAGGTTCCTCCAAACCGACCAACTTTCCGCCGGCCAACTTTTTTCCGGGCGTAACCCTGCGGGCCGTTCCACTTTTCGCACCAACGTGTTTGTCAGCGCGCCGCCGGCTTCCAGCGCTCGCGGTCGGCGAGGAAGAGCTGGTAGGGAAAGCCTTCGGCGAATGCGAATTTCAGCGGGAAGCCCTCGGGTATCTCGCGCTTCACCACGGCGTTCGCGGCGAACTCGCCCCACGCGGGATCGTCGCCCTGCAGCAGTTCGGAGACGAGCTTCTGGTCGAGCGTGAGCGCGGTGAGGTAGAGCGCGGCGACGGGCCGCACGCGGTGCACGGTGGCGAAGCCTTCACCCACGTTGCTCGGCAGCCACACGCAGTCGCGCCGGCCATACCAGGCCACGGCCCACGGCATATCGCTCATCATCAGCTCGCGCTCGCCGAGCCAGCCCGCCCGCTCGTGGATGACTTGCGGATGATACGGTTGATAAACCATCGGCGAGCGCGGCGCGGCGCCCAGCGCGAAGAGCAGCGGCGCGCACGCGACCAGCAGGAACAATCCAATGACCGTGCCGCGCGCGCCGAAGGGCGGGAGTTCAAGCTGGTCCATGAGCAGCACGAACAACCCGGTGCCAAAGATGAAGACCAGTGGCGCGAGCACGACGAGGAGGTTTTCCGAGTTCACGTCCGGCGCGTGCGCGGCGATGTGCGTCTTCGCGACCGACTGGACGACGGCGAGCACACCCAACGACAGCAGCACGAAAACGCGCAGCCGTCCGAGCGCCGGATTGCGGAACGGCACGAGCAGGCCCACGAGGAAGAACGCGGCAACCCAGCTTCCGCCCAGACGCGGCAGGTCGTTTTGCAGGATGGCAGGCAGATTGTCGCCGAGTTTGGCCCAGTGTTCGTCGAGGCTCACTTGCCGCAGGTCTTCGTGCGTGAACTTGTTCTCAGGGTCGAGGAGGCGCTCGACGCGGTCACCGGGAAAGCGGTCGGTCGTCTGGTGCACCGCAAGGCCCGCGACACCGAAGAGCCGCCCGCTCAACTCGTGGTTGCGCATCAGCCACGGAGCCATCACCGCCGCGAAGCCGAGCAGCGCCGCGAAGCCAAGGCTCAGGCTGCGTGGCGCGAAGAAGAGGTTGAAGTAGAGCATCACCGGCAGGACGAGGCAGCCGAGCGCGTAGCGCGTGAGGCCCAGCGCGCCCATGAGCGCGCCCGCGAGCAGCGCGGCAAGGTAGAGCCGCGCCGCGCCCCAGTCGTCCTCACGCGCGCCACGCTCGGCGGCGACTAGGAGGTTCGCCACGAGCATGAGCAGCGCGAGCGCAAGCATCGTGGAGAGGCCGGAGATGCTGAACCGCCACAGCAAATCCGCGCCGAGGATGACGGCGGCGGAGAGCCACGCGACGGTTGGGTCAAAGAGGTTGCGCGCGAGCCGCCACGCGAGCAGAACGGCGAAGAGGAAGAGTCCTTGGTTCACCCACGCGATGAGCTGCTCGGGTTGCCAGGTGCGGAACTGTTCATCAGTCGGAAACTTGAAGTCGAAAGGCAGCGCACGCATCGCTCCGGCGAGCAGGGAAGGGTAGGCAGGCGCGTTGGCGAGGTCGGGATGCGCGTTGGTCAGCGAGCCAGCGCCGGACTTCTGACCAACGAAGTAAAGGCTCGCCGGGCGGATGAACTGCGTGGTGAAGCCTTTGCCCTCCGCGACATTTCGCGCGACTTGCGCCGCGTCCATCGCGTCGGGGTTGGAGAAGTTTTTGTAAGCCCGCAGGTCATACGCCACCGCCAGTCCGACGAAGGCGGCGAGGAATCCAACCCACTTCACGACTTGCGCGCCCGCGCCCTCCTCGAGGGAGTGAATCATTTCCTGAAGCGTGGGCATGGTCAGCGTGCTCCGAGTCTCGTGCTGCGTGAACAAACCCCGCGACGCGCGGAAAGTCGCGGCGTGCTCGGGTCAAGGAACTCGCAGCACGCAACCCGGAACTTTCCGCGCCAGTCGGCTCGCCTCACTCAAACCCCTCCAAGTTGAACTCGTGCAGCTTGCGATGCAGCGTGCGCCGGCTCAGGCCAAGTTTCTTCGCGGCGGCGGTGCGGTTGCCGTCGGTTTCCTTGAGCGCGCGGACGAGGAGTTCCTTCTCCACGTCCTTCACGTTTAATTCGCCCGTCGGCATCTTCGACACGGGCGTCGGCAGGCTGCTCACGCCGAGGCGGATATTCGAGGGCAGGTCGCGCGCGGCCACCGTCTTGCCCCGCGCGAACACGACCGCGTGCTCAATGGCGGTGCGCAGCTCGCGGACATTGCCGGGCCATTTGTAGGCGATCAGCAACTCCAACGCTTCCGGCGCGATGCCGGTCACGTCCTTGCCGTTCTCGCCGGCGGAGTCGCGGAGGAAATGCTGGGCGAGCAACGGAATGTCACCCGCGCGTTCACGCAGCGGCGGCAGATGAATCTCGACGACCTTGAGCCGGAAGAAGAGGTCTTCGCGGAACGCGCCGGACTGCACGAGCGTCACGAGGTTTTTGTTCGTCGCCGCGATGAGCCGCACGTCGGACATGAGTGTCTTGCTGGAGCCGACGCGCTCGAAGGTGCGCTCGCCGAGGAAGCGCAGCAGCTTCACCTGCACCGTCGCGTCAATCTCGCCGATCTCGTCAAAGAACAGCGAGCCGCCCTGCGCCTGCTCGATGCGCCCAAGGCGTCGCTCGTGCGCACCAGTGAACGCGCCCTTCTCGTGACCGAAAAGCTCGCTCTCCAGCAACGTCGCGGGCAGGCCGGCCGCGTGGACGGTGATGAGCGGCGCCTTCGCGCGCGGGCTGAGCTGGTGAATGGTCTTGGCGACAATTTCCTTGCCCGTGCCGCTCTCGCCGGTGATGAGCACCGTCGCGCGGCTGGAGGCCACGGTGCGAATGGTCTCCTGAATTTCCTGCATCACTGCCGACTCGCCGATGAGATGCTCGACGCCGAACTTGCGTTCCAGCCGCTGATGCAGGTTTTGGTTTTCCTCTTCGAGCTTCTGCCCCTTCAGCGCACGGGCGATGCGCATCTCCAGCTCGTCAATCTGCATCTTGCCCTTGGCGATGTAGTCGTCCGCGCCGCGCTTCATCGCCTCGACGGCCACGTCCTCGGAACCGTAAGCGGTCATGAGAATGCACACGGGCGGCTTGGGCAATGACTTGGCGCGGGCGATGAGCTTGAGGCCATCCTCCTTGGGCAGGCGAAGATCTGTGAGCAGCACGGCGAAGTGCTCCTGCTCCAGCAGGTTCATCGCCGTCGCGACATCTTCGGCCACATAAACGTCGTAACGATCTTCGAGCGCCGCGCGCAATCCGTCGCGCGTCGGCTTCTCGTCATCCACGATGAGAACAGTGGGCTGGTTCATCGACGCAAACTCTTACTCTTAATCCTGATCTCAATCCTGCTCCGGCTTCCGCCGGCCCGGCGGAGATTAAGCGCAAAACTAGGATTAAGAGCAGGAGAAAAATTCAGTTGCCCTTGCCCCGATTTGGTGGACTCCCAGCGCGTGAGTGTGTGAGCTAGGGCC
>CAYZJP010000232.1:0-3926 GCA_964478755.1 uncultured Klebsiella sp. | reverse complement strand
GCTTCTTCGTTCAAAGCTGCCAAGCCAGACAAACTGGAAGATACAAGGGACGGCATCGCCAGGACGTGGCCAGCGGCTTGACATCATCACCAAGCCACACCTCCTGCACGGCGGCGTGCCGGGCTGATGGTTGCGAGTGGCTTCATTGTGTGAGCGTCAGGAAAGCAGGCCGGTGAAGGGTTGGGAAGGTTTATTCCTCTGCCTTGCGGGGCCTTCACCGCACCCGCGCAGTTGCGGCGGGCAAAAGCAGCGGTTGCATCCTCGCCGGAAGATTTCTAGCCTCGCCGCGTGAATCTTGTCCGCCTCGCACTGCGCCGCCCGCTCACCATCATCGTCGGCGTCATCGCGGTCGCGCTCGGCGCGTGGATTGCGCTCCAGCGCATGACGCGCGACGTGTTTCCGCCGCTGGGCATCCCGACGATTTACGTCGCGCAACCCTACGGCGGCATGGACCCGGCGCAGATGGAGGGCTACCTCACCTATTACTACGAATACCACTTCCTCTACATCACCGGCATCGAGCACGTGGAAAGCAAGTCCATCGAGGGCGCGAGCATCATGAAGCTCCAGTTCCATCCGGGCACGGACATGAGCCAGGCGCTCTCCGAAACCATCGGCTACGTGAACCGCGCGCGCGCCTTCATGCCGCCGGGCACCGTGCCGCCGTTCGTGACGCGCTTCGATGCGGGCAGCGTGCCGGTCGGCTACCTCGTCTTCTCCACCACCAACGCCAACCGCACCGTCGGCGAAATGCAGAACGCCGCGCTCAACCAGGTGCGCCCGCTCTTTGCCACGCTGCCCGGCGTGTCCGCGCCGCCTCCGTTCGGCGGCAGCGCAAGAACAATTCTCATCAACCTCAAACCCGACCGCCTCCGCAGCTACGGCGTGTCCGCCGATGAAGTTGTTACTGCCATCGCAAACGCAAACACGCTCAGCCCGTCCGGAAATCTTCCGCTCGGCGACAAATATCCCTTCGTCCCCGTCAACGCCGTCCCGAAAAACCCGCAGGACCTCGCCGCCGTGCCCATCCGCACAGGTTCCCAGGGCGCGGTCTTCATGCGCGACCTCGGCGACGTCGCCGACGCCTCGGACATCGTGACCAGCTACGCGCTCGCGAAGGGCAAGCGCACCGTTTACATGCCGGTCACCAAGCGCGCGGACGCGAGCACGCTCTCGGTGGTCGAACTGGTGAAAAAAAACATCCCGAAGTTCAAGCAGGTGCTGCCGGATGACATCGAGGTGACTTACGAGTTCGACCAATCGCCCTATGTCGTCCGCGCCATCCGCGACCTGGTGAAGGAAGGCGCGCTCGGCGCGGTGCTGACCGGCCTGATGGTGCTGCTGTTCCTGCGCGACTGGCGCAGCGCGTTCATCGTGGTCATCAACATTCCGATCGCGCTGCTGGCCGGGACGTTCGCGCTGTGGATCAGCGGGCGGAACGTGAACTTGATGACACTCGGCGGACTCGCCTTGGCCGTCGGCATTCTGGTGGACGAAGCGACGGTGGCGATTGAGAACATTCATGTGCATCTTGCGCGTTTGGCTGGTAGGGCGGGCAGTCCTCTGCCCGCCGCTGAACGTGTTAGCGGCACCGAACGGCGCGCAGAGGACTGCGCGCCCTACCGCCCAAGTCTCGGTCGCGCCGTGCTCGACGCGACGGTCGAGACTACCGGCCCGCGCTTCCTCGCGATGCTCTGCGTGCTGGCGGTGTTCATCCCGGCGTTCTTCATGCAAGGCGCGGCCAAGGCGCTTTTCACCCCGCTCGCGCTGGCCGTGGGCTTCTCGATGGTCGCGAGCTTCGTGCTGTCGAGCACGCTGGTGCCGGTGTTGAGCGTGTGGTTTCTGCGGGGAGCGCACGCCTCCGGCGTGCCCGACGAGGCGTCCCGCCGAGTCGCTTCAACCGCCATTCAATCAGAGGACGAGTCTCGGCGGGGCACCTCGACGGCACGCGAGACGCGTGCGCTCCCCAACGCCTACGCTTCGCTCCTCCGTCCGCTCCTCTCCGCCCGCTGGCTGGTCGTGCCGGTTTACCTCGCGGCTGCTGCGGCCGCGCTGTGGCTGCTCGCGCCGCGCCTCGGCACGGAGATTTTCCCGAAGGTGGACGCCGGCCAGCTTCAACTCCGTCTCCGCGCCGCGCCCGGCACACAGCTCGACAAGACCGAAGCCGTCGCGCTGCGCTTGCTCGACCTCATCAAGCGCGAAGCCGGCGCGGACAACGTCCTCATGAGCATCGGTCTCATTGGCGTGCATGCGCAGACCTACCCCATCAACCTCATCTACCAATGGAACGCCGGCACCGAGGAAGGCGTGCTGCAAATCCAGTTCAAGCCCGGCTCCGTGCGCGTCGAGCCGCTGAAGGAAAAGCTCCGCGCCACCTTCAAGGCCGAGCTGCCCGACGTGCTCGTCTCCTTCGAGCCGAGCGACATCGTCGAGCGCGTGATGAGCTTCGGCGCGCCGACGCCCATCGAGATTGCCGTGCAGGGCCAGAGCCTGCCTGCGAGCAAGGAATTCGCCGACAAGCTCCGCGAACGGCTGGCGAAGATTCCGGCGCTGCGTGACCTCCAGTTCGCCCAGGTGCTCGACTACCCGACGCTTGACGTGAACATCAACCGTGAGCGCGCCGGCTTGCTCGGCGTGAAGATGAGCGACGCCACCAAGTCGCTCGTCGCCAGCACCGCGAGCAGCCGCTTCACCGTCCCGAACTACTGGGCCGACCCCGGCAGCGGCATCGCGTTCAGCGTGCAGGTGCAGGTGCCGCAGGGCCGCGTGAACTCGGTCGAGGAGTTCAAGAACACGCCAGTCACGACGGCCGGCAACAAGACCACGCTCCTCCGCAACATCGCCACCGTCAGCGAGGGCACCGCACCGCAGACTTACGAGCGCTACAACCTCGTGCGCGTCGTCTCGCTCACCGCAAACATCCACGGCTCCGACCTGGGCAGAGTGGCGAAGGCCATCCACGCCGCCATCAAGGACGCGGGCGCGCCGCCACCGCGCACCAGCGTGGCCGTGCGCGGTCAGATTCCGCCGATGGAGGAAATGTTCGCCGGCCTGCGCAACGGCCTGCTGCTCGCCGTCGTCGTCATCTTCCTGCTGCTGGCGGCGAACTTCCAATCGCTGCGGCTCTCGCTCGTCGTCGTGTCCACTGTGCCGGCAGTCATCGCGGGCGTCGCGCTCACGCTGCTGCTCACGGGCACGACGCTGAACATCCAGAGCTTCATGGGCGCGATCATGGCCGTCGGCGTGGCGGTGGCGAACGCGATTCTGCTCGTCACCTTCGCCGAGCGCGCGCGTGTTGGTAGGGCGGGCAGTCCTCTGCCCGCCGCAAACGCTTCGTCGCCCGAGCGGCGCGCAGAGGATTGCGCGCCCTACCCGCCGTCGGTTGTTGATGCCGCCCTCGAAGGTGCCACCTCCCGCCTCCGCCCCATCCTGATGACCAGCTTCGCCATGATGGCTGGCATGCTCCCGATGGCTCTCGGCCTTGGCGACGGCGGCGAGCAGACCGCGCCGCTGGGCCGCGCCGTCATCGGCGGCCTCGCCGCAGCGACCATCGCCACGCTCTTCGTCCTCCCATCCGTCTTCGCCGTCGTGATGGCCGGCAAGCACACCCGCTCCGCCAGCCTCGACCCCGACGACGAGCACAGCCCGCAGTTCAGCCGCCCATCTTGACGACATGGTCAAAGCCGCGCTCAAGAATCCTTACGCCGTCGTGGTCATGGCGCTGGCCATCCTCGTCATCGGCGTGACGGCGATTTCGCGGTTGCCGACGGACATCCTCCCCACGTTCCGCACGGCGGCGGTGCAGGTGCTCACGCTTTATCCCGGCATGCCCGCCGAGGTGATGGAGAAGGACATTACGTCCCGGCTCGAGCGCTGGACCGGCCAGGCCAACGGCATCGCGCGGCAGGAATCCAAGACGATGGTCG
>CAYZJP010000231.1:0-4058 GCA_964478755.1 uncultured Klebsiella sp. | reverse complement strand
GGCACTTCATGGACATCTGGCGCTACAGCGACTGGTGGGGGCTTGGCGCGCAGCTCCGTTACAGCCAGAAGCACATCTGGCACTGGCGCGACTGGATCGTGGAATCGCTCAACGCCGACAAGGGCTACGACCGCATGATTGTCGAGCAGCTCGCTGGCGACGAACTCGCGCCCACCGACCCCGCCACGCTCCGCGCCACCGGCTTCCTCGCGCGCAACTACTACCTCTTCAACCGCACGACGTGGATGGACGACGTGGTGGAGCACACAAGCAAGGCGTTCCTCGGCCTCACGATGAATTGCGTGAAGTGCCACGACCACAAATACGACCCGCTCACCACGACCGATTACTACGCGATGCGCGCCATCTTCGAGCCGTATCACGCGCGCCTCGACGAGCTGCCCGGCACGACCGACTTGGAAAAGGACGGCCTTCCCCGCGCCTACGACCTCCACCTCGACCGCGCCACTTACATCCACGTGAAGGGTGACGAAAAAAAGCCCGACACGAACCAAGTCATTCGCGCCGCCATCCCCGCCGCGCTCGCGTTCAAGCCGCTGCAAATCCAGCCGGTGACGCTCCCGCCGCCCGCGCACAATCCCGCGCTGCAACCGTGGGTGCTCACCAATCATCTCGCCGCCGCCGAGGAGCAAATCACCACCGCCCGCCAAGCCGTCGAGGCCGTGCAGAAGAAGCTCACGGAGGCGGAGCGCAGCGGAGCGCGGACGTCCACGTCCGCAGCCGCCCAGCCGGAAGTGGGCGTCCGGGCTCCAATCACTTCGCCCGCACCCGCCGCGAAAACCGCACCGGCCTCCGGCAAGCCGCTCTTCACCGACACCTTCGCCGCCGCGAACCCCGCGCTCTGGGAACTACTCGACGGCGAGTGGACTTACACCGACGGCGCCCTTCGCCAATCGCAGGTGAAGCCATCCCGCAGCGCCGCCCGAAGCCGCGCGGACCACCCAACTGACTTCCTCGCCACCTTCAAGTTCCGTCCCACTGGCGGCAGCCTCTACAAGTCCGTCGGCTTCACCTTCGACGCCACGGACGCCCGCGAATCGTTGGTGTATCTCAGCGCGCACGCGCCGGGGCCGAAGCTGCAAATCGCCTACGGCAAGGCCAACCAATACGCCTATCCGATCGCCGGCACGCAGCCGCGCGCCGTGAAGCTCGGCGAAGTCTACGAACTGACCGTGCGCGTGCGCGGCGCGCTCATCAACGTCGCGGTCAACGGCGAGCACGCGCTGGCCTTCGAGCTGCCCGAGCGCACGCCGGGCAAGTTCCAGCTCATCACCTACGACGCCACGGCGGACTTCCTCGCCTTCGAGTTGAGCGCGCTTCCCACGGACGCGCAGCTCGTGAAGTCGAGCGCGCCCGCGCCCGCGCCGACGGTTGCGAAGGTCGCGACACCCGCCGCCGTCACCACGCCGGAGCAGGCCCGCGCCGCGCTCAAGTCCGCCGAGCTTAATCTCGCCGCCGCGTTGTTGCGCCCGGCGATGATCCGCGCGGCTTGGGAAGCGGATGCCGCTCGCAGCGAAACCAATCTGCTCACTGCCGCCGCGCTGGCTGAGGCGAAGTTCAAGCTCGCCCAGGCCGAGGCCGACTTGGCCAAGGCCGAGCTGGAAACGATTTCTCCCCACACCGAGCCGAAGAAAAAGAAGGAGCCCGATGCCGAGAAGAAGTTGAAGACCGCGCAAGACGCGCTGGCCAAGGCGCAGAAGGACGCCGCTTCGCCCGGCACGAACTTCACGTCCCTGCGCGCGACGCTCAAGCCCTTCGAGGGGCCGGACGAGTCCGAGGCGCACCGTGCGATGCCGTATCCGACCACGAGCACGGGTCGGCGGCTTGCGTTCGCGAACTGGGTTGCCGACCGCGAAAACCCGCTCACCGCGCGCGTGCTTGTGAACCACGTTTGGACTCGGCACTTCGGCCAGCCGCTCGTGGCGAACGTCACGGACTTTGGCCGCCGCGCCCCGAAGCCCGTTCACGCCGAGCTGCTCGACTGGCTCGCTGTGGACTTCATGGAGCACGGCTGGAGCCTGAAACATTTGCACCGGCAGATGGTTTTGTCGGAGACATATCGCATGAGCAGCAGCAATGCGGCCGAGAGTCGAGAGCCGAAGGTCGAGGGCAAGAAGCCGCCGGCTCTCGACCCGGAAAACAAGTTCTACTGGCGCATGAATCCGCAGCGCATGGATGCGAACGTCCTCCGCGACAGCCTGCTGCATCTCGCCGGCACGCTGGACCTCACGCTCGGCGGGCCGACGATTGACCCGAAGCGCGAGGACTCGTTGCGCCGCAGCTTTTACTTCACGCAGTCGCCGGAGGACTTGAACAAGTTTCTTGAGATGTTCGACAACGCGAACACGAAGGAATGCTACCGGCGCGACGAAAGCATCCTGCCGCAGCAGGCGCTCGCGCTGGCAAACAGCAAGCTCGTCTCCACCGCCGCCGCGAAAGTTGCGGAGCGCCTGGTAAAGGACACTGAAAGCGCGGCGGACGACGCTTTCATCCGCACCGCGTTCACCACGCTGCTGGCCAGCGCGCCCAGCGCAGCGGAGCAACAGCTCTGCGCCGAAAGCCTCGCGCAATTCCTCGCCGCCGCGAAGGCGGGCAAGCCCGCCCAGCCCGAAGCAAAAGCCCGCACCGCGCTCGTCCACGCGCTCTTGAATCACAACGATTTCATCACTATTCGTTAGCGCAGTCGTATGAGAACTCCATCGCGACGAATGCCAAAGTATGTGCCCCGCCCGGTCACATGGGTGGGCTGGCTGGTGCAGGTTGTCATCGGCGTCGCGATTGTGGCCTTGATCTGGTCAGCGCCCAAGGTGCTCTACTTCCTTTCGATCATCGCAGTGGGCTTTTTCATCGAATCTCGCCGACAGGCGCGACGACTTCAGCGGATGGCCGAAGCGCGAGCGGGTGAATCCATCTGCGACTTTGCGCGATCGTTTAGTTGCTCAGAGACGGATACTTGGGTGATCCGCGCAGTGTATGAGCAATTGCAGGCGTATCTCCGAAGTGATGCCGCCAACTTTCCGCTTCGACGCGATGACAACTTGGTCAAGCAACTTGGAATTGATCCGGAAGACCTTGCCTACGACCTCGCAGATGAGATTGCCGCTCGCAGTGGTCGCTCGCTGGAAGACACGGAGCGGAATCCATTTTGGAAAAAGGTCGAAACTGTCGGCGACTTAGTTCGGTTCTTCGAGCATCAACCACGCAAAGCAGTATGAACCATTTTTCCCTTGCTGCCTCCGGTTTGAACCGTCGCTCCTTCCTCACCCGTTCCGGCCTCGGCTTCGGCGGACTGGCGCTGGGCACGATGCTCGTGCGCGATGGCTTCGGGCTGGAGAGCAGTTGGCGGCCACCGACAGGGCTGCCGCACTTCCCGGCGCGGGCGAAGTCGGTCATCTGGATTTTCCTGCGCGGCGGGTTGAGCCACATGGAGAGCTTCGACCCAAAGCCCGCGCTCACCCAATACGCCGGCAAGACCTTCGACGAGACGCCGTTCAAGGGCGTCAACGACCCGGAGAAGCGCAAGCGCGTGCGCGTCGTGGTGGTGAACGATGCCAATGGCCAGCAGCGGAACAAAATTTATCCGCTGCAAATCGGCTCCGCACCCGGCGGCAGGAGCGGCATTGAAGTCAGCGACTGGTTTCCGCATCTGCGCGCGTGCGTGGACGACCTTGCCATCGTGCGCTCGATGTGGACGACCGACGACAACCACGGCGCGCAAGTGCAGTTCCACTCGGGCCGCCACATGCTCGACGTGCAGGAGCCGACCATCGGCGCATGGGTGAACTACGGCCTCGGCACGCTGAACGAAAATCTCCCGCAGTTCATCAACATGGGCCCGCGCTTCTTCGACAAGCGCGACGGCCGCTACCTCGGCCCGGCTTACGACGCCGTGCCGCTCGTCATTGACCCGCGCGAGCCGCTCGCTTACGCGCGGCCCGAGGACGACACCACTTCGACGGAGCAGCAGATTCAGTTCGACTTGGTCGGCAAGTTGAACCGCCTCAAAGCCGCGCAGTATCCCGGCGATCAGGCGCTCG
>CAYZJP010000230.1:0-4083 GCA_964478755.1 uncultured Klebsiella sp. | reverse complement strand
CCCAGTTGTTCACGCCGCCGTGGGCGAGGGTGGGGCAGATAGTGATGAAGCCGGGGAGGTTTTGATTTTCCGAGCCGAGGCCGTAGTTCACCCACGCGCCCATGCTGGGGCGGACGAAGTTGTCGCTGCCGGTGTGGAGCTTGAGCAGCGCGCCGCCGTGTGCGGGGTTCGTGCCGTGGCAGGAGCGGAGGATGCAGAGGTCGTCAATGCACTGCGCGACGTGCGGGAACAGCTCGCTGACGGGCAGGCCGCACTGGCCGTAGTTCTGGAACTTCCACGGCGACTTGAGCAATTCGCCGGTGGCGGCAAACTGCACGCGGGGCTTCGCGCCGGGGAAGGGCTTGCCGTCGTCGCGGTCGAGCAGGGGCTTGGGGTCGAAGGTGTCCACATGGGACGGGCCACCCTTCATGAAGAGGAAGATGACGCGCTTGGCGCGGGGCGGGAAGAGCGGGGGCTTCGCCGACGCAGGGGATGGGGAATGGGAGATGGGAGATGGGGCGGCGAGCAGGGACGACGCGGCGAGCCAGCCGAAGCCGAGGGCCGAGCGCTGGAGCGCGGCGCGGCGGCTGAGAATCGCGGGCTGGAACGCGGGGTTCATGAGCGAACGCTAACAGGAAAACTGACGCGGCGCAGGCGCGCTTTCATTCGAGCCGTTTTGCCATCCGTTTCCAGCCGGCCATCAGACCGTCCCTGATTCGGCGCGTGAGTGGCGCGTATGGAATCGCACACCCGTCGAGCGAAGCGACTTCCACGACGCCAAGTGAACTGAGCGTCAAGAAGCATCCGTTGGCACGCTGCAAGCGGTCCGGTTCAGCCACCGTCTCGTGGAACGGCACCTTGTAGCCCGCACACCATCCCAACACCAACTCACGGGTGGTGCCCGGCAAGGCCCCGGTTGAAAGCGGCGGGGTGTGAACCGTCCCCTGTTCGATCCAGAACAGGTTCGCGCTCGCGGCCTCCGCCACCTCGCCACGGCTGTTCAGCAGCAGCGCTTCATCGGCTCCGGCGGCTTCGGCCTCGGCACGGGCGAGGACGTGCAGCAGCTTGTTGGCGGACTTGCAGCGGGTGGGCGCATCGCCTGCGGGCACGCGCAGCGAGGCGGTGTGGAGTTTCCACCGCGGAGCCGGGGCCCCAAGCATGGGCGCGGGATGCAGGGACATCACGAGCGTCGGCGTGTCCGCGCCCTTGGGCGAGTAGCCGCGCGGACCGGGGCCGCGCGAGAGGGTAAGGCGGAGCAGGGCTTCGGGAAGCTGGTTTTGGTGGCTGAGTTCGCGGGCTTGGGCGAGCAGGAAGTCGGAGGCGAACGGCAGTGTGAGTTTCAGCGTCTCCGCGCCGGCTGCGAGTCGCCGCCAATGGCCGCCCCAATCCAGCGGCACGCCGTTCATCACACGCAGCGTCTCGAAGAGACCGTCGCCGTAGAGAAAACCGCGGTCGAAGGCGGAAACGACGGCCTCGTCCTCGGGCACGAACTCTCCGTTGAGGAATACAATCACGCGCCGTTTGTCCCGCAGGACCGTGGCGTTGGCAAGTGCGGCACACTCTGGCTACACCAGCGACCAGCCTTGGCGATACGCGCGCTGGATGAAGGGCTGGGCCTCCGGTGCGTTCTTCGCGCGCAGGTTGATCGGATCCCACTCCAGTTTTTTGCCGGTGCGATACGCCACGTTGCCGAGATGGTTCGCCTCGGTGAGCCAGCCAGAATATTCGAAGTTCGCGCTGGACTGCGTGCCGTTCTTGATGGCGCTCAACCAGTCGTCGTAATGGCTCTTCACACGTGGGATGGTTGGCTCTGGGCGCTTGAAGTCCGCGAAATCCTTCTCCGGCAGCAGCACGTGCTTGCCGTAGTCAGAAAGCAGCATACCCTTGTCGCCAACGAAGAGGTGGCCGTTGCCCCACTGCGGGATTTTGTTCTCCGTCCAGGGCTTGGGTTTGTCCTCGCCCTGATACCAAGTGAGTTTCACCGGCGGCATCCCGTCGCGCGCGGCGTATTCGTAGGTGGCGTGCATCGAGGCCGGCGCGATCTCGCGGTGCGCGGGCGGGCCGAAGCCCTCGATGGTCAGCGGAGCCTTGAGCTTGAGCGCCCAGAACGGCAGGTCGTTCCAATGCGAGCCAAGGTCGCTCATCGTGCCGTTGCCGAAGTCCCACCAGCGATACCACTTGGGGCCGGGGAAATAGACTTCGTTGAAGGGCCGCTCGGGCGCGGGGCCGAGCCATAAATCCCAGTCCAGCCCGGCGGGAATGGGCGACGCCTCCTTGGGCCGGTCGGTGACGAAGACGCGGTCCTGGTTGCGCTTCGCCGCCTCCTCGCTCTGCAAACCCCACGCGCGCGACACCCACACGTGGACTTCGCGAACGCCGCCGATGGCACCGCTCTGGATCAACTCCACCACGCGCCGGTAGTTCTCCGTCGAGTGGATTTGGATGCCCATCTGCGTCGCGAGCTTCGGGTTCGCCGCCGCCGCCTCGCGGATTTTGCGCGCCTCCCAGATGTTGTAGGTCAGCGGCTTCTCGCAATAGACGTGCTTGCCGGCCTTGAGCGCCATCATGGTCGCGAAGGCGTGCGTGTGCTCGCACGTGCTCACGACCACGGCGTCGTAGTCCTTCGCGTGGTCGAAGAGCTTGCGAAAGTCCGCGAAGGTCGCGGCCTGCGGGAACTTTACCTTCGCGGCGTCGAGGTTGCGCTGGTTCACGTCGCACAGCGCGGCGATGTATTCGGTCGGCGCGATGCCGCCGGTGTTGGCCGCGCCGCGTCCGCCCGCGCCGACGATGGCGATGGCGAGTTTGTCGTTCGGATTGCGCGCGCTGAGAATCGCCGGGAAGCCCAGCGCTGCGACGGCCAGGGCGGACTTGGTGAAACAACGGCGCGAAATGACAGACGACTGGGTGGGCGGGCGAATGGCTTTCATGTGTGGAAATCGGACGAAGCTTCCCGCCGCATCCATCAGACCAGCGGCGTCTTGCCCGGCTCGGCGGGCTTCGGCTCCGGCAGCTTCATGTCCCAAGTCAATTTCTCCGGCATGGTCGCGAGCTTGGATTTCATCGCGAAATCCCACGTCACTTCCTTGCCGGTGTAGGCGCTCATGCGGCCCATGATGCCCATCATCGTGCTCTGCGCCATGCGCTGGCCGTCGTTCGGCGTCTTGCCGGCGCGCAAGTCGGCGAACAGTTCATCGTGCTCAACCTGGTGCGACACTGGCTTCTCGCCTTCGTAACGCCAGTTCATCGCGCCGGTGATTTTCGCGGCGCTCCAGCCGAGTTCGCATTTGCCCTTCGTGCCGATGAGCACGTCGCGATGCTCGTTGTGGCAGCCGTTTTGATAACGCGTCTTGAGGAAGGCCATCACGCCGTTGTCCCACTCGTAGGTCACGTCCCACTGGTCCCAAGCGTCGCCGATGGTGCCCTGATGCCGCGCGCCGCTGGCGTGGCATTTCGCGGGCGGCACGTCGCGCATCGCCCACGCGATCTTGTCGATGCTGTGCGCGGTGACTTCGAGGATGAAGTCGCCGGAGAGCCAGACGAAGTGGTGCCAGTTGCGGAGCTGCCATTCGAGGTCGCTCCACTCAGGCTTGCGCGCGCCATCGAAGCGAGCAAGGCGGTTGCTCATGCGCGTGGAGTAGATCGCGACGATGTCGCCGATCGCGCCGTCGTGAACGCGCTGCATCGCCGCGCGGTATGGCGACTCGAAGCGGAAGTTGAACCCGGCGCGGATGGCGAGGTTCCTTTCCTTCGCGAGCCGGGTGGACTCGAGCACGGAACGAATGCCCGCCGGGTCCACGCCCATCGGCTTCTCGCAGAAGACGTGCTTGCCGGCCTCGATGGCTGCGCGCAAATGGAACGGACGGAAACCACCCGGCGTCGTGAGCACCACCAAGTCCACGCCGCTCTGGAGAACTTTCTGATAAGCATCCAGCCCCGTGAACTTGCGCGACTCCGCGACGTTCACGCGCGACGGGTCTTTCTCGAACTGCGCCTGCATGGACTTCTGGCTGTCGTCGAGCTTGTCGCGAAAGACATCGCCCATCGCGTAAAGCTCCGTGTTGCTGTCCGCCGTGAGCGCCTGCGCCGCCGCGCCCGTGCCGCGCC
>CAYZJP010000229.1:0-4196 GCA_964478755.1 uncultured Klebsiella sp. | reverse complement strand
CAGACAAGGAAGATGGAAATCAAGATACAAGACACAGAGAACGCAGAGGTTGTTTTATTGGGCTTTCCCTCGGTGTCCTCTGTGCCTCTGTGGTTAAATCAGCGTTTCCCTTACTTCGCCGGCGCTGGGCGGCCTCGGTATTTCTCGTAGAGCCGGGTATGGCGGCTGTCGAGCGGGACTTCGCGACCCGCGATCCACATTTGTTTCACGTTTGCGCGGAGGTCGAGGATGTTGCCGTCACACGCGAAAAAGGTCGCGTCCTTGCCCGCGTCGAGCGAGCCAAGCCGGGCGTCGAGGCCGAGCACTTGAGCGGGATACAAGGTCAGACCTTTAAGCGCCTCCGCCTCGGGCAGGCCGAAGGCGACCGATTGCGCGGCTGCGTAGGGGACATTGCGTGCGAAGGTCGCAGCGCTGGCACCGGGGCCTTCGCTGAACAGCACTTTCACACCGGCTTTGTGCAGTGCCGCTGCGGCCTTGAAGTGCGCGTCGTAGCTGTCCGAATCGCGCGCAGGTTGCTCGAAGGTGGACTCGAAGATGACGGGGACATTTTTGGCCGCGAGTTCATCAGCGACACGCCAGGCGTCGCGCCCACCGGCGATGACGATTTTGTATTTGCGCGACTCAACCCACGTGAGTGCAGCCTTGATTTGGCGGGCGTCGTTGGCGTGGACGATGAGCGGCAACTCTCCCCGCACGAACGGCAGCATCGCCTCCCACGCGGGCACTTTGGCCGCGGCCTTGCCATCCTTCGGCGCGATGCCGCGAGCGTTTGCATACGCGAGGGCTTCGGTGAAGAAGTCGTCGAGTTCTTTCATTCGCTTGGCGCGTTCCTTGGCCTGCTCGTCGGGATTTTTGCCCTTGCCGCCGCGTGCGAATTCCTTCGGCGTCACGTTCAAGTGCATAGTAGGCCAGAAGACGTGCAGCGCGACTGGGGCTTTGATGGTCATTTCCTCGGACGTCCAGCCGGCGAGCGAGACGACGCCGGATTGGCCGCTGACGGTGCCACCAAGCGGCAGGACGAGCGCGTGTGTGATGCCGTTGGCGCGCGCGACGGGGATGAGTTCGGAGTCGGGGTTCACCGCGAGCCACGCGCGCACGTCGGGCGTGAAGCCGCCGGTCTCAGTGGTATCCTGAGAGGCGCGCACGGCGGAAATCTCCGTGAGGCCGAGCGAGCTGGTCGGCAGAATGATGCCGGGGAACAGATGGAGGCCGTTCAAATCCACAGTGCGGTCGGGCTTCGCGGCGGGAGCGGTCTTTGAGACGGAAAGAATCTTCGCGCCCTTCGCAAGCAGGTAGCCGGGTGAGAGCGTTTCGCCGCTGACGGTGTGAATGGTCGCTCCAGCGTAGAGGACCGCTTCCTCCGGATTCCACGGAGCCAGCAAATGTTTTAACGGCGGTTTGATGATCGGCCTGCCAAGCTCGGAAACCTGCGCCTGGGTGAGCACGGGAAAGAGCAGGACCGCCAGCATGGCGAGGCAGGCGACAGCGGACTTGTGCGCGGACATGGCAGCGTTTATGGCGACTGCCGCAGGGAAGCGCAAGCCCGGCTTGCCTCGCCCGCGAAGTTAAGGAAAGCTCCGCCGCACAAATGAAAAAGAAATCTGCCGCCAAGTCCGCCTCCCTCGAACGCCAGTGGTCCTCCATCGTCGTGGATGGCGCGGAGCGGGCCGCGAGCCGCGCGATGCTCCACGCGGTCGGCTTCAAGCGGGAGGATTTCCGCAAATCCCAGGTCGCGGTCTGCTCGACGTGGAGCCAGGTCACGCCGTGCAACATCCATATTGACCAGCTCGCCGTCAGCGTCGCGATGGGCGTGAACGAGGCCGGCGGCAAGGCGGTCGTGTTCAACACGATCACCATCAGTGACGGCATTTCGATGGGCAGCGAGGGGATGAAGTATTCCCTGGTCAGCCGCGAGGTCATCGCGGACAGCATTGAGACCGTCGTGGGCTGCGAAGGGATGGACGGACTCGTCGCGGTGGGTGGTTGTGACAAGAACATGCCGGGCTGCCTCATCGCGATGGCGCGCTTGAACCGCCCGGCGGTGTTCGTTTATGGCGGGACGATCCTCCCCGGTGACTTTCACGGCAAGCCGGTGGACGTGGTGTCGTGCTTTGAGGCCGTGGGCCTGCATTCGGCGGGCAAGATGAGCGACAAAGAACTGGCGAGTCTCGAAGAAGTTGCCATTCCCGGCGCGGGTTCCTGCGGCGGCATGTATACGGCCAACACGATGGCGTCCGCGATTGAGGCGCTGGGGATGAGTCTGCCGAATTCCAGCGCGCAGGCCGCCGTGTCGAATGACAAAACCCGCGACTGCGAGGAAGCGGGCAAGGCGGTGCTGAACTTGATCAACCGCGGCATCAAGCCACGCGACATCATGACGAAGAAAGCCTTCGAGAACGCCATCACGCTTGTGATTTCGCTTGGAGGTTCCACGAATGCGGTGCTGCATTTGCTCGCGATGGCCAGCGCGGCGGGCGTGAAACTGACGATTGATGACTTCACCCGCATCGGCAAGCGCGTGCCCGTGCTCGCGGACTTGAAGCCCAGCGGCAAATACGTGATGGCCAAGCTCGTCGAGATCGGCGGCACGGTGCCCTTGATGAAGATGCTGCTCGACGCCGGCCTCATGCACGGCGACTGCATGACGGTCACGGGAAAAACGTTGGCGGAGAATCTCAAGAACGCGCCGGAGTATCCCGCCGGCCAGGACGTGGTGCGGGACTTTTCAAATCCCATCAAGAAAACCAGCCATCTCGTCGTCTTCCGCGGCAACCTCTGCCCCACCGGCGCGGTCGGGAAGATTTCCGGCAAGGAAGGATTGCAGTTCAGCGGCAAGGCGATCTGTTTCGACAGCGAGGAAGCCGCGCTCGCGGCGATCCTCGATGGCCGCGTGAAGAAGGGCCACGTCATCGTCATCCGGTTCGAGGGGCCGCGCGGCGGGCCGGGCATGCGCGAGATGCTGTCGCCGACTTCCGCGATCATGGGCAAGGGCCTCGGCAAGGACGTGGCGCTCATCACCGACGGGCGCTTCAGCGGCGGCTCGCACGGCTTCGTCGTCGGGCACGTGACGCCGGAAGCCTACGAAGGCGGCCCGCTCGCCATCGTGAAGAACGGCGACGCAATCACGTTCGACGCGGAGAAACGCGAGATCAACCTCGGCATCTCCCGTGTGGAATTGGACAAACGCCTGCGCCTGTGGAAGCAGCCCAAACCCCGCTACACCCGCGGCGTGCTGGCGAAGTATGCCGCGACGGTGAAATCCGCCAGCGACGGCGCGGTGACGGATGTGGATTTGCGGGTGTAGTCCGCCTCATTTTTTCAGGTTGCTTGCGAATTGAATACTCAGCTCGCAAAACGAAATCCCCGTGACCAAGCGCACCCTCCTTGAAGCCATCATCGCCGCGCTTCAGGCTGAGTTGGCCACCTACGTTCGCGCCGCGAAGTCCGCACGCGCCGAGGCCACGGATGAGCAGAGCCGCGCAGAGAACAAATACGACACGCGCGGTCTCGAAGCCTCCTACCTCGCCGCCGGCCAAGCGCGGCAGGTCGCGGATTTGGAGACTGCCATCGCCGCGTTTGAGGGTTTGTCCAACTGCAAGTTCGCGCTCGGTGAGGACATCGGAGTGGGCGCGCTGGTGGAGTTGGAGCAGAACAGCAAGCGGACGCTCTACTTCATCGGCCCGAACGCAGGCGGCACGGAGGTGAAGGTTGGCACAAGCAACGTGCTCGTCATCACGCCGCAATCTCCATTGGGCAGCCAGTTGCAGGGGCGGAAGGCGGGCGAGGTGCTTGAACTCAACTTTGGCGACAAGAAACGGCAGGCGCGCGTGGTCGGTGTCAGTTGAGGGCCAAAGGAAACCGGCGATTCCGCTCGTGCGAAACCGCCGGTGAAGTCGCCGCCACCGAAGTGCCCTTGGCTTACATGTGCGCAATCATATTGTCGCCGAACGCGGAGCACTTGATCTCCGTCGCGCCTTCCATCAGGCGGGCGAAGTCGTAGGTCACTCGCTTGCTGGCAATCGCGCCATTCAAGCCTTTGAGAATGAGGTCGGCGGCTTCCGTCCAGCCGAGGTGGCGCAGCATCATTTCACCGGAGAGGACGACTGAGCCGGGATTGACCATGTCCTTGCCCGCATACTTGGGCGCGGTGCCGTGCGTGGCCTCGAAGATGGCGTGGCCGGTGATGTAATTGATGT
>CAYZJP010000228.1:0-4229 GCA_964478755.1 uncultured Klebsiella sp. | reverse complement strand
GCAAGGGGAGAGGGCCGGGGTGAGGGGTTGGCCGCGTGGGCAATGGTTGCCCCTCCCCTCATCCGGCCTTCGGCCACCTTCTCCCCTCGCTGCGCGAAGGGAGAAGGAGACGCCGAGGCTCGCTCAGCGTTCGACCGCGCCCGTTGAATGTTCAACGCTGAACGTTGAACGTTGAACGCTTCCACTTCCCTCGCGTTGGCTAGCATCGCGTTCATCATTCACCCGAGCCAGAAGTGCGGCCCCGGTGTGGGTTGGTAGCGGATGCGCAGGTCGGGCGTGTCGAGACGCGCGCCGTCGGCGTAGAGCGAGTCCACGGCGTGGAGCGTCATGCCGGTGGTGAGATAGTTCCGCTCGATGGGCCAAGAGGTCTGGCCGGTCAGCACCATGTGCTCAATGTGATTCACCAGCGGACTGAAGAAGTTCGCAAGTGTGGACATCGTCGGCGGCATCGGGAGGAACATCAGCGTGGAGAGCACGTCGCCCGACTGTGTGAGGCCGGCGTAGGTGAAGTCATTCAGCGCGGCAGTATCGCGGCTGAACGCGGTGCCAGTGCCGTTGAAGTGGAAGATCGTCGTGCGAAAGCCATCGTGGTGCTCGAAGACGTATGCGACCGCGAACGGGCTGACGCGTTGGAGATACTCGACGCTCGGCTCGGCGAAGGTGAAGTTCTGCACCTGCCGCTGCTCGGCCTTGAGCGTCTGGCTGCGGTTCAGCGCAGCGAGGCAGAGGCGGCGGGTGGCGTCGCGTTCGCCGAGCAAACGCCAGACGGCGTCGTTCTTGAAGGCTTGCACGGACTTCACGCCGGCTTCGCCGCCCGCCCGCCGCTCGCTCATGCACTGCGCGGTTTCGATGGTGTGGATGTCGTAGTAGCCGTGATGCCCATAGCCGACGCCGACACTTTCGACGAACGGCGTGCCGAGCGGCACCTCGATGGCCGGGATGCGCCACGTGACCGGCAGCGACGAGCCGGCCATGAGCGGGAAGCCGAGGCGTTGGGCATCACGGTAGGTTTCCTGCGCCTCGCGCCAGTCCATCGCGAAGTGCTTATCTTGAAAGACGGGCACGGCGGCATTCGTGCGCTCGAAGGTCTTGACCACATCCTTGAAGAAGCGGAAGCGCGGGTAGAGCGGTTGGCCCTTGGCGTCCTTCGGATAATCGCCGTGCTCGCCGATGATGAGCACGCCGTCCACCGCGAGGCGCGAGGTGCCCATCGTGAGCGCCTCGGCGATGGTCGGGAATAACTTCACTCCATGCCGACGGCAACGATCGTGCGTGACATCAGTCTCGGGGAACTGCTCGACGTAGAGTGAAACCAAGTCGAGTGGTGACTCGTGATGTTCGCCGTGCCAGCCGTAGCCTTCGAGCAGCCGGTCAACGAAGTGCTGGCCGTGAGAAAACTTGCGGACGATGGTGGTGATGAGCGCGACGCGCTTGCGTTTCGCGGGACGCTTCGTTGCCGCGCCGCCAGACGATTCGGTGAAGAGCGGAACCGTCGCTGCTCCTGCCACGGCTCCGGCAAAGCGGCGGCGGGACCATGCGGCGTTCGAGCGATCAGACACGTTTCCTCTCCTACTTCTTCTTGAGGTAGATCTCCTCAGCGTTCCAAGAGATGCGGTAATAGCTCAGGACACTCGGGCGGAGATTGGCGATGTTGTCGCGCACGGCCACGTAGCTAATTGGCGAGACCGTGTAGATCAGCGGCACTTGCGTGCTCATGATGATCTGCACCTCGTCGAAGAGCGCCTTGCGCTTCGCGAAGTCCAGCGTCTTGTGCTGCTCGTCCATGAGCTTGTCCATGCGCGCTTCCCAAGCCGTGGCCGGGACTTTCTGCTTCGGAAACCACTCGTGCGTGTAGCCGTCGGACTTGAGCACGTTCATCGAGGAGGACGGATCGGAGCTGCCGCCGCCGAGGCTCAGGAGCACGCACTCGTATTCAAAGGTGTCGTTGATGCGCGTAATGAGCGTGTTGAACTCGATGGGCTGGTAATTGACCTTGATGCCGAGCTTCTTGAGGTCGGCCTGGACGAAGATCGCGATCTTGTCCCGGTTGCTGTTGCCCGTGTTGGTGTTGAAGGTGAACTCGATCTCGTTGCCCTGCGCGTCCTTGAGGCGGCCGCTGCCATCGCGGTCCTGAATGCCGATCTCCTTGAGCAACGCGCGGGCCTTGGCCAAGTCGTAGGGATACTCGGCCAAGCCGGCTGCGAGCCACTTCTTGTTGGCGGCCGTGATGTAGCCGAAGTTCGCCTGAGCGCGCCCGGCATAGACGGACTTGATGATGCTCGGCCGGTCCACCGCGTGCGCCATGGCCTGACGGAACTTCTGCTCCCGGAACCACGCGAGCTTCTTCGGGTCCACGATGGGCTTGCCGGTCTTCGGGTTGACGTTGGTGTTTTGATTGAACCAGAAGAAACCGCGCTCCAGCCCGATGCCAAGCTCGAGCACTTGGCAACGACCCTTCGCAGCTTCGCTCTTGAAGCGGTCCACCTCGTCGGGGCGCACGAACTCATGCAGATCGTTTTCGCCCTTGAGGAAACGAAGCGACATCGCGTTCATGTCCGGCACGACCTGATACATGATGTAGTCGAGGTAGGGCAGGCGCGTGTGGGCCTTGTCCTCGGCGAAGTAGTTCGGATTGCGTTCCAGCAGGGTGAACTCGCCGGCCTTGTATTGCTTCAGCTTGAACGGCCCGCTGCCGACCAGCTCCGCCGGCGCGGTGTCCACGCCATAGGCTGAGGCAAATTTCTTCGCCGCGACTTTGCCCGCGAGCTTGTGCTTCGGAAGGATCGGGATGCTGCCGACGTTTTCCTCGAAGGGCGCGCACGGCTCCGGCGTTACGATTTGCACCGTGAAGTCGTCGAGCTTCGTGACGGTGAAGGGCTTGCCGTCCACCTTGAGCAGGTCAATCGACGGGTTCGGCACGTCGGGGTCGTAGATGATCTGAAAGGTGAAGACGACGTCGTCCGCCGTGAGCGCGTGGCCGTCGGACCAGAGCAGTCCTTGGCGGAGCTTGAACGTCCACGTCTTCTGGTCGGCGGCGACGGACCATGCGTGCGCGAGGCTCGGCAGCATCTTCTGCGTGGCCATGTCCAGATTGAGGAGCGACGCGAAGAGGAAGCGGTAAATGTCCTCGGAGGAGCCTTCGTTCGAGGCGATGGGATTGAACGTCTTCGGGTCGCCGAACGTGGACATGACCAAGCGGCCACCGCGCACACCGGGCGAGCAATCCGCCACCAGCGGCGGCACGGGCAGAAGCCCTTGGGCAGCCGCAGGTGCGGCAGTGGACGGCTTCGCGGCAGTGAGGAACAACATCGCCACAGCGGCGAGGAGGAGGCGGGGAGAACTTGTTTTCATGTGAGTCGTTGGACGAGAGATTTCCACCCGCGACGCAATGAGTCGAGGAAACAAGCTGCTTTGAAGCTTGGAGCCGGAGTCACCTGTCCATACGCTTCGCCGACGCATGGGCACGTTCATCTTGAAGCGACTGCTGCACATGATCCCGATCCTGCTCGGGGTCTCGCTGCTGACGTTCCTGCTCATGTCGCTCACTCCCGGCGGCTACCTGCAGAGCCTCCGGCAGAACCCGCAGATCTCCGCCGAGACCGTCGAGCGGCTGCTGGCCAAATATCACTACGACAAGCCGTGGTATGTCCAATACGCCTACTGGCTCAAGAGCGCTGCGGTCGGCGACTTCGGCTACTCGATCCAATACAAGATCGAAGCCACCGAACTCATCACCGCGCGGCTTTGGAATACGTTTCTGCTCTCGCTTTTCGCCACCATCGTCGCATGGTGTGTCGCCGTGCCGCTGGGCATCTGGGCGGCGGTGAACAAGGATTCGCTCGTGGACCGTGGCTGCGCGCTCCTCGCGTTTGTCGGCTTGTCCGTGCCGGAAATTCTTCTCGCGCTGCTCGCGTTTGTCATTTTCGGTCCGCTCGCGAATCTGTTTCTGTGGGCGTTCGCGGAGAAGTGGTATTTCCCGAACAAGCTGCCGCAGGAATTCGGTCTGACGTTCTGGGGACGCGTCTTCGCGCCGCGCGGCAACGCGCTGGCATCGCTTGGCACCAGCATCTGGATCGCGCTTCTCACCGTGATCCTGAGCCTCGTGGTCGCGATTCCCGCGGGCTACGCGCTCGCGCGTCTCAGATTGCGTTGGCGTGCACTGATCCTGCTCGCGTTCCTGCTGCCACAGGCGGTGCCGAATCTTCCGGTCTATGTCAATATTGCGCGCG
>CAYZJP010000227.1:0-4230 GCA_964478755.1 uncultured Klebsiella sp. | reverse complement strand
TTCCCATCAGCCTCATCGAGGCAGGACGCGTCCGCTACTTCGCCCGCGCCCAGGGTCAGCGCGGCGTGCGCACCGAGCGCCTTGAAGGTTTCTTCCGGCCCATAGCACGAGGACGAACGCCCGTCCGCGCCGAGCCCGACCCACGCGAGCACCGCGATGAGTGAGACCTTGTGGAAGAGCTGTTTGTCCGAGAGGTCGCGCGCCCGGCCGATGAAGATGCCTTTCAACCGCGCCTGCCAATTTCCGTCATTCATAACCTGTCCAGTCAACTGCGTCGGGCACCCGCGATGAAGCGGACGCACGAACTTTTTCAAGCGGGGAAATCGCGGGCGCCGCACACGCGGGGCCTGGAGGATCGCCCTTCCAATTGCCTGCGAGGTTAGCTGACGGGCTTGGCCTTAGAAGTGGCCTTGGAACCGGTTACCCGGCCCCGTTCGCCCCGTCCTCAAGCTGTCTTGAGGAATTTGGGTTCCCCGCATCCGGCCTCAGGAAGGAAGCCGGATTTAGGCCGCAACGGGTGGAAGGAGTCATATGCAGCAGCGGTTGTCAATGGGCGGGCAGGACGCTTCGCACGCGACAAGCCTCCGAGACTCTGCTTATCTCTCCCGCATGGCCGCGAAGAAAGTGAAAGCCGACCGCTGCGTGACGATGCTCAAGGCGCTGGCCGACGAGCATCGCTGGGACATTGTCCGCACGCTGCTCACGGAGTCCTTGAGTGTGTCGCAGCTGGGCGAGCGGCTGGGCATGGCGCAGCCGAGCGTCTCCAAGCACCTCAACGTGCTGCGCGCGGCGGGCATCGTGGTGACGGAGCGCGCGGGCAAGGCGGTGATGGGTTCCGTGGCCCCGGCGTTTCGCGCCGAACTGAGCCGGAACAAGAACCGGCTGGATCTGGGCTGCTGCTCGTTCGACTTCAATTCGCCGCGGAAGTAGGCGGCGGCGGAATTCTTCATCGGCGGGCGAATTTTCCTTGCGCGGTGGCGTCAACGTATGCCTGTATAGGAATACTTAGTCGCCGCCCAACCCACAAAACTCATGCTCCCTCGCTCCCTCCTCCCCGCCCTGTCGCTGCTCGCGCTCCCGCTGGCCGCGCTGGCCTCGTCCAGCGGCCTCAACAACATCCCCACCGCTGACACCGCGCCGGACTTGGTGCCGGTGATCCAAGCCTACACGACGTTTGGCGAGCAGCGGAAGCCCGACCACACGGCGGGCATGAAGATCGGCTTCGGCCCGTGGGACAAGGCGGCGTGGAACTCGCGCTTCGAGGCGGGCATTGACAGCCATTACGCGCCCGACAGCGCCGGGCCAGCGGTCTTCCAGATCAAATACGCCGTGAAGCCGTGGGAAGAAGGCCCGGATTTCAGCATCGGTTCCGCGAACCTCGCGGTGAATGGCAGCGACCGCGCGCGCGCCGGGCAGCCGTTCTCCTACGCTGTGCTCACGCATGACTTCAAGCAGTTCCGCCTGCACGCGGGCTACGGCGTGCAGCACCAGGGTGGCACCGCGCTGCTGGGAATTGACAAGACCTTCAAGGTGCTCGACCGCGACCTGATGCTGCGCGCCGACGCGGTGCAGATTCAGAACGAGCGCCAGTGGCAGCCCAGCGTCGGCTTCCTCTACGCCATCAACTCGTGGCTCGTGTGGGAGTCGTGGAGCAGCTTCCCGGTCGAGACGGGTCGGCCCAGCTTCACTTTGAAACTCAACTTCGTCCTCGACTGGAAGAAGAAGTAAGCCGTGCGTCCGTTCAACCTAAACTTGATTATCAACATGAAACACCCGTTCCTCCTCCTCACCACGTTGCTCGCCTTGGGCGGCACCTTGGCCCGCGCCGACATCGGCCTCATCTCCTGCGCCGACGCCAAGAAGCTCATCGAGAATCCCGACGCCAGCAAGCGCCCCATCGTGCTCGACACGCGCGGCGGCTACAAAGACTACTTCCGCGGCCACCTGCCCACGGCGCATCACCTGGAGTTCGACACGCTGCGGGGCACCGACAAGGCCGTGCCCGTGCAATACCTGCCGGACGACCTGACCAAGGCGCTGCTCGTCCGCGCTGGCGTGGACAAGGATCGCCTGCACCTCGTGTATGCCACGGGCGACACGCTGCCCAACGATGAAATCCTCAGCACCTCAATGGTCGTGTATGTGCTGGAGAAGTTCGGCGTGACGAACATCAAGGTCGTGGACGGCGGCTTGGCGGAGTGGAAGAAGCAGGGCTTGGCCCCCGCGCATGATTACTTTGGCAACGCGGCCGGCAAACTTCCCGCCAAGGGCAATCCCGGCATCGCCGCCAACGTGGACGACGTGCAGAAGCACGTTGGCAAGCCGGGCAACCTGCTCATTGACGCCCGCCCGCTCAACGAGTTCCAAGGCGACGACGACGTGTGGCTGCGCAAGGGCCACATCCCCGGTGCCATCAGCTTCCACTGGGCGCGCTTGATGGAGCAGGACAACACGCACAAGTTCAAGCCCTTCGCCCAGGTGAAGGCCGAACTGGAAAAGGCCGGCATCACGCCGGACAAGAACATCATCGCCTACTGCGGCACCTCGCGCGAAGGCAGCCTGCTGCTCTTCTACCTCAAGCACGTGGCCGGCTACCCGAACGTCCGCCTCTACGAGGGCGCGTGGAAGGAATACGTCTGGCTCAAGGGCAAGTCGCTGCCCGCCGAGACCGGCGGCAAGGCGGCGGGGAAGTAAACGCTCAACCGCATGACAACATTACGTTTCTTGAAACAATATTTTCCGGCAGTCGCTTGCTTGTTTGCCTTCACGCTGGCATCACGCGGCGCTGAAACGCTCAAAATCAACGGCTCCACGACGGTGAATCTGCCCGTCGCCGAGGCAGCGGAGATTCTCCGCGCCGAGAAGAAGATGGACATCCAGGTGGACACGCAGGGCGGCAGCTCCGGCGGCATCTCGATGCTCGGCGACGGCCAGGTGCAGCTCGGTATGTCCTCCAAGCATCTGAGCGAGGCTGATCGCGCCAAGTATCCCAAGGTCGCCTTCAAGGAAATCCACATCGGCGAGGACGCCGTGGCGATGATCGTGTCGAAGGACGTGTGGGACGGCGGCGTGCGCGCGTTGACCAAGGAGCAGTTGCGCGGCATCTACGAGGGCAAAATCACGAACTGGAAGGACGTGGGCGGCCCGGCGGTGCGCATCGCCTTCTTCAACAAGGAGCCGGGCCGGGGAACGTGGGAAGTCTTCGCCCACTGGCTCTACGGCGACGCGAAGAAGGCTCCGCCGGTGAGCTTCCCCGAAGTCGGCGGCAACGAGGAGACGCGCAACAAGGTCGCCTCGACGCGCGGCGCAATGTCGCAGCTTTCGTCCTCGTGGGCCGACGGGAAGAAAGTCTTCGCGCTCGGCTTGAAGAACGAGAAGGCGGAAGTCGTGAACCCGTCCTCGGAGAACATCGCCACGCACAAGTATCCGATGAGCCGCCCGCTGTTCGTGCTCTCGAACGGCGAACCGCAGGGCGCGGCGAAGGCGATGGTGGATTTTCTCCTCAGCCCGCGCGGACAGGAACTCGTCCGCAAGCACGGCTATCTCTCGCTCGACCAGTTGAAAAAGTAGCCCGTCGAGCATGTCCGCAGTTTCCTCAGAGTTGGCGACGGGCGCGGTGCGCCGCCGGTGGAATGTTACAAAAGCGTCAAGCTGGACGTTCACCACGCTGGCCGTCGGCTTCCTCGCGTTCATGGCGGTCGTGTTCGTCGTGCAGAGCCTGCCGGTGTGGCAGAAGGAAGGACTCGGCTTCATCGGCGGCGTGAAATGGTTCTACCGCAACGCCCTCTTCGGCGCGGCCCCGATGATTTACGGCACGGTCGTCACCTCGCTGCTCGCGCTGCTGCTGGCCGCGCCGGTGGGAATCGGCGCGGCGCTGTTCACTGCGGAAGTGCTGCCGCCACGCGCGCGGCTCGCGGTGAAGATTGTCATCGAACTGCTCGCCGGTGTGCCGTCGGTGATTTACGGGTTGCTGGGAATCCTCTTTCTGCGCGACTGGGTGTATCGCGCGTTCGCTTCGTTCGACCCGTTGAGCGGCGACACTCTGCTCACCGCCGGCCTGCTGCTCTCGGTGATGGTGCTGCCCACGGTGATGACGCTCGCGGACGACGCGCTGCGCGGCGTGCCGGCGGCGCAACGCCACGCGGCGCGCGGGTTGGGGCTGAACCGCGCGGAGACCGTCTGCTTCGTCGTGCTGCCGCAGGCCGCGCCGGGCATCGTGGCCGCGCTGCT
>CAYZJP010000226.1:0-4317 GCA_964478755.1 uncultured Klebsiella sp. | reverse complement strand
TGCAGCGGCCGGGCGAGGCGCACGCCAGCGCCGCCGTCGGCCTCGCCACGCTGCGGCGCGACGGCTTCGCCTCGCTGGACGCCGGGCCGGAGGGCGGCGTGCTGACGACCAAGCCAGTGACCTTCACGGGCAAATTCATGTTCGTGAACATGAAGACCAATGCACCGGATGGTGAGATGCTCATCGAGATCTTGGACGCGGACGGTAACGCGATTGAGCGCTTCTCCCGCGTGAAATGCATCCCCCTCGCCGCCGACCAGACCCTCATGGGAGTGAACTGGCAGAACGGCGCGCAGAGTCTCGCAGAACTTGTGGGCAAGCCCGTGCGCTTCCGCTTCCACCTGAAGAACGCGAGCCTCTACTCCTTCTGGGTCGGTTCCGGATCGTTGGGCCGCAGCCTGGGACGCGTGGCCGGCGGCGGCCCGCACTTCACGAACGACGTGGACACGATTGGGAACCTTTCGTATCGGTCGTTTCCCGTCACCCGCACGAACGCTCCCTCCGCCGTTCCGCCGCCTAAGCCCGGTGCGCTCGTGGTGGGTGACGAACTGAAAGTGGAAGTGCTCTTTCAGCAGAACTTGACCAATCAACAAACGCTACGGACACAAGGACGGATTCAACCTAACGGCAAAATCTCCGTGCCGATTGAACTCAAGTCGAACGTCAATTTTTCCGAGACGATTTACTCCGGGCAGGTTGACGTTGCAGGGAAGACGATGGAGGAGGCGCGGCAAAGCATTCGCGCGGACTGCGTGGCGGCAGGCTTGGAAAATCCAGTCGTCACCGTGACCAAGATTGAATCCCAACCCGTCGCGCCGAAGGCCCCGGCACCCATCCAGCCCACGAACTCGCCGAAGGCTGACGCCGCGCCTTCTCCCTTCGCGGAGCGAGGGGAGAAGGTGGCCGAAGGCCGGTTGAGGGGAGCGGCCACCAACGCCGTCGCGGCCAACACCTCACCCCTGCCCCCACCCCTTGCTGCGCAAAGGGCGAGGGAGCCGGAAGGCGCGGGCGCTCCGGTAGCAGCCGACACGGCGAACTTGAAAGCCTTGGCCGGGCGGTTGGTGCAGGCTCAGGTTGAGTCCACGAAGCTTCGTTTTGACAAAGGGCCACTAAACCCAGCAGTGAAAAATAACGAGCGCCTGATTGCCGCGCTGGAGAAAGCCATCGGTGAGAAAAAAGCGTTCCTCGAATTTCTTGGCGCTGTCCGACCGCAAAACCTTGACGTAGAAACAGCACTCGCTCTAGCCACTCTGACACGGCGGCATCAGATGCTGCTCGACGCCAAGATTGAGCTGGCCGAAATGGCTGGTGACCGAGGCCCGCTGCATCCCGACACCGTGCGAACGACCAAGGTCGTCACCGAACTCGCCCAGCAGATCGAAGCAGCGAAGCAGAAGCTCACGCCGACTAATGTGGATCCCAAGACCCTCGACACAATCCGCAGGAGGCTGGGATCAGTGCAAAGACAACTGCTCCACGTGGAGAACATCGAGCACAAGCTGCAAAATCCCGCCTACACCACGAGCGAGCGACTCGCGTTCTACTCCTCGGTCGGCTACGACGTTGATGACGCCAGACAGAAGCCTCAGGGCCGAAGCGACGTTGACTACGCGTCTGAGTTGGAGCGCAACAAGCTGCTCATGGAACGAACCATCAAGGGGCAGTCGGCTCTCTACCGGCCATCGCATCCGAAGATGCAGACCCTTTACAAGCAATACGAGACGTTGGAGAAGAATTTGCAGGAGGAGTTGAATAAGGCTGCGGCAAAGTTCGAGGCGCACAAGCGTTGGTTGCAGCAGGAGGAGCAAAAGTTGCGTGAGAGGTTGGAGCCGCCGACGCCCAAAACGCCCACCGAATCCGCGCCGGGGGAAAACGCTCCCCTGCTCAAGCCCACCAATCCGCCCAAGCCAGTCGGTGCCGCCACCGCGCTGCCTGTCCCCAACCCCTACGCGAAGACCAATTCCCAAGTCCCGTTCCTCACGCACTCCAGCAAGGGCGCGCAGCGCATCAACCGCAAGCTGGAGGAAATCGTGCTGCCGGAGGTCCACTTCGACGCCGTGCCGTTGGTGGGCGTGGTGCAGCGGCTCATCGAGGACGCCAAGAAGTTCGACCCCGAGAAGCAGGGCTTGAACTTCCTCATCAACGACGTCGCGCCCGCCGCGCCGCTGCTGGACACCGCCGGCAACCCGGTGCCGGTCGCGCGGCCCGTGGCCTTGAGCGAGGGCCTCGTGCGCGTGAGCCAGCCGCTGCGGAATCTCACGCTGCGGCAGGCGCTGGATGTCATCTGCAAAAACGCCGAGCTGCCCACGCAGTTCAGCGTGGAGGAATACGCCATCGCCTTCATCCCGCGCGGGCCGGTGGCCTACTACGCGCGGATGTTCCGCGTGAATCCGGACACGTTCATCCAAGGGCTGCAAGGCGTCGTGGGCAATCCGGTGGTGGGCGTCACGTCCGGCACGGGCAACACGACCGGAGCGACGGGGCAAAATCAGCCTGCCACCACGACCACCACCGGCCTGGTGCGCGCGGTCGTGCCCGCCACCGGCCCGGCAACCCAACGCACCGCAGCGGAAGTCAACGCGTTAGTCCGACAGTTCTTTCAGTCAGCCGGCGTCACCGGCCTCGGCGCGACGAATTCCAGCACGCAAGTCATCTTCAACCCAGAGAACGGCCAGCTCCTCGCGCGCGGCACGACCAACGAGCTGCGCCTCATCGAGCAGGCGATTCAGAAGGTGCAGCCGGGCGCAGCATCCAAGTAGGTCAGTGCTTCCAGCCTGACCTCCATCTGGAATCAGACCGCTTGAGCGGAACTCAAAAGTAAGCGGGACAGGCGGGACACGCTCTCCTACTCCGGTTTGTCCAGGTGCTCGCCGGGCGGGAGCTCGTCGTAGCCCTTGAAGTGGTCGGGGCGCAGCGGTTCGGAGACGACGTGCTCCTCGCTGAACCACTTGCCGAGGTCCACGAGCTTGCAGCGCTTCGAGCAGAACGGGCCGAAGGGCGTGGCGAACCAGTTGCCGGACTTCCGGCACGATGGGCATTTGATGCTCGTGGGGGTGCTCATCGCAACGAAAGCTCCGGGGTGCGCAACCACACGCCCGGTTGCGCGGCGGCTTGGCGGCAGGCGTCAAGCAAGCCGGCGGTCAGCAGGCTGCGCTGGACGGACCAAGGCGGTGTGCCGGTGCGGAAGAAATCTTCGAGCACCGCCGCAAGTTGACTATAGTGCTCCTGCCCTGGCGCGGGCGCTTGAAAGAGCTGGGCGGAAATCTCACTTCCGTCCGCAAGCCGCACGGCGAAGTTGAAGTCAGCCACCACGCCATCCAGCACGAGCAGCGCGGTGCGGACGCCGTCCGTGTGCTCCAGCAGCCAGCCGCGCGGGTCGGTCGCCAGCTTCGGCACGAGGCCGAGGCCGACGAGGTTTTGTGTGCGGCCGTCCTTGAGTGCGTCTCCTTGCGGCGAGTCGGAGCGTGAGAGCGCGGCGGAGAGCAGCGGCCAGGACCACTCGCGGCGGTCGCCGGCGTGCCAGAGGTCGCGACCGGAAAGGAACTTCACCTGTCGCACGCCGCGTTCGCCGCCCGCGCGCCGCTCCAGCACCGGCAACATGCCGTCGAGCGCGTGCAACTCGGCGAGCGGGGACGGGCCTTGCACGACGATGAGCGCCTCGTCCACGGGCGCGTTCGCGGGCAAGTCCAGTTGCGGCAAGCGCCATGTGACCGGCAGCGCGGTGCCGGCGGCGAGGGTGATTTGCCGCGCGGCGGCCAGCGTGGTGAAGGTGCGCGCGGCGGCGAGGTCCGCCGCGAGCGTGCCGAAGACGAAGCACGGCGTGCCGCGCCGGGCGTGCGTGAGGACGGCGGTGAGGTTGGCTGCGGTGGGCGTGGCGGAATCGGCGCGCGGGACGAGGATGAGGGCATCGGCGTCGCGGACGGCGGCGGCGAGGTCGGTGAGTTGGAGGGCGGCCTCGGCAGCGCGGGCGCGGAGGAGGTCGGATGCGCCGGACGGCGATTGCAAATCGCCGGCACTGGCGAGGGAGATGCGGACGCCATCAAGTTTGTGGAAGGAGCCATCGCGCCGGTAGCCGAGGAGGAAACGGTCGAGGAGCTGCTGCGCGGGCGTTTGCAGCACGAAGTCCTCAAGGACGAAGGCGAGGTGGCGGAGGGGAGGCATGGCGGGAAAACGTTCAACGTTCAACGGAGTCAGCACAACCGCTGGGGAGACTCAGCTCAATACAGCCACGAATTGCTCTCCACTCCCTCTCCCTTTGCGCCGCAAGGGGAGAGGGCCGGGGTGAGGGGTTGGCCGCGTGGGCAATGGTTGCCCCTC
>CAYZJP010000225.1:0-4456 GCA_964478755.1 uncultured Klebsiella sp. | reverse complement strand
CCTCCTCAGAAACCCCAACTTCTCCCTTGCTCATTAACACCGTTGCTCTGTGGTTTGAGTCATTGTTCAGTGTCTTCTAAGGCGGGCCACGCTCACTTTGGTTCCGCGACCAGCAACAGCCTCGTCTGCTCCGGACGCGCCGGCGGGGCGGGCTGCCAATCGATCGCCTCATCCACTGCCTTGCGCATCTGATCGAACCACCAGTGCGCGCTGGGCATGCGGCGCTGGCGACGCTGCGCGCGGCGGAAGGCTGGGGTTGAGGCGGCGAGGGTCAGTTCCATTTGGTGCTTCATAATTCGTTCTTTCTTTTGCACCAACCTACGCAGACAGCTCGGACATTCGCTGTCTGAGTTAAAAGATTTTTCCTGGCTGAACAAAGGGCAGATCGAGGGCTTTTTGCTTTCCGCAGAACACGTCGAACCGCACAATCGTCAGCATGAAGCCGTCCGCTAAAACCGCCGTTCGCACAGCTCTGATCTGGCTGACTGGCCTCGTGTTCAGCGCTGCGGCCACCTCCGCGCAAGGCCAGGCAACTATCCCCTCTCGCGAGGAGGCGCTCGCCTCGCCGCTCGACCTCTGGGGCGAGGCCGCGCTGCGCCAGCCCAACGGCCCGAGCTACGAGTTCTTTGCGCCACTGCTCCCGCCGCTGCGCTACGTCAACGCCGACTTCCATCATTACCCCATCGTCCTGAGCGCTCCCGGCGCACCGGTGAAGGCGCGGCTCATCTCGAATGGGAGCGGTGTCAACCTGCGCGGCGGCACGCGCAGTTGGAACGACGTGGGCACGCCGGTCATCTTCCGCGTCGGCCCGGACGAATTGCGCTTCGGTGATTTTCCCGAACGTGTCACCGATCCGCACTACGCGGACGGTTGGCTGCCCATTGTGCAGCTCGACTACGCGCACGACGGCGGCCGCATCGCACAGGAAAGTTTCGCCAGCGTCGAACCTACGCAGGCGGAACACGGCGTCGTGCTGGTGAAGTTCCGTCTGGCTGAGGGCGCGAAAGGCGCAGTCGCCATCCAAATAGATTCCAAGTCACCGCCCGCCGTGAAAGAGAATTCGCTGCGCGACGAGCAGGGCCGGGTCTTGGTGTGGTTTGATTCGGCGTGGAAGTGGCAGCGCCAACGGCTCACCGCAAACCTCACGGACAAGAATTCCGTGACACTCGCCATTGCCACGACGCCGGTGGATGCAACGGCACCTTCGCCGCTCGCGAACAACGGCTTCGTCCGCCAGCGAGAGTTGAGCGTGAAGACCTGGAGCGAGCTGGTCGGACGCGGAATGCAGTTGTCCGTGCCGGAGCCAGTGGTGATGAACGCGTGGCGCTCGCTGCTGGTCGGGACGCATTCGCTCATCCGCAGCAACCGGATGCATTACAGCGCGGGCAACCAATACGATCGTCTCTATCAGGCCGAGGGCTGCGACGCGCTGCACGCGCTGCTCTGGTGGGGCCACGCGGTGCGCCCGCTCGCCGTCTCGCAGCTCGATTTCACGCGCAAGGGACTGGAGTTCCACCAGGCCGGCCACAAGCTCCAGCTCATGACGCACGTTCGCGACTACACGCGCGACGACGCCTTTATTCGCGAGATGCGCCCGCGCTGGGAGAAGGAGGTCCGGCTCATCGTGAACAGCCGCACCAACACCGAGGGCCTCTTCCCCCGCGAGCAATACTGCGGGGACATTCCCACGCCGGTCTTCTCCCTGAACTCGAACGCGAAGGCCTGGCGCGCGCTGCGTGACTTCTCGGCGATGCTCGACGCCATGGGCGAGCGTGACGAAGCGAAGCGACTTGCCCAGGCCGCGGCTGAGTTCCAGCAGCGCATCCTCGCCGCCGTGGACAAGAGCACGCGACGCACGATGCCGGGCTTCGTGCCCATTGCGCTGTCCGGCGAGGAGGAGCCTTACGAGCTCATCACGGCCACGAAGATGGGAAGCTATTGGAACCTCATGGCCAACTACGTCCTCGGCTCCGGGATTCTCCCCGCGCAGCGAGAAACCAGCTTGCTCGACTACCTTCAACAGCGCGGCGGCCTCGTGATGGGCATGACGCGCTCGCGTCCGGGCGTGACGTTCTGGACCGGCCCTCACAGCGCGAACCCTCTCTACGGCACGCGCTACGTGCTCACGCTGCTGCGCCGAGATGAGCCGGACCGTGCGTTGGTGAGCTTCTACGGAATGCTCGCACAAGGCTTCACGCGCGATACGTTCATCGCAGGCGAAGGTGGCTCGCTCACCCCGCTCGATGAGCGCGGCCGGCTCTTCTACTGCCCTCCAAACAGCGCCGGCAACGCGCACTTCCTCGCGATGCTCCGGCACTTGCTCGTGCAGGACTGGGATCTCGATGACGACGGCAAACCCGACACACTGCGCCTCGGCTTCGCGACGCCGAAGCGCTGGCTGGAGGACGGGAGGGAAATCAAAGTCGAGCGCGCGCCGACGGCATTCGGCGAAGTCTCCTTCTCGCTGCAATCGCATCTCAGCACCGGCGAAGTGACCGTGCGCTACACGCCGCCGCCACGCGCGCCGAGACAGGCTCTGCTGCGCGTGCGGGTGCCGGACGGATGGAGCGTCTCCTCAGCGAAGGCGGGCGCGCGTGACTTGAAGCCCGATGCTCTGGGCACGCTGGACGTGACCGCGCTGCGCGAGCCGACGGAGATCGCGGTGAGAACGAACCGGCGCTGATTTTTTGCATTGTTTTCCCGCGCCGCTCGGCTTGACTCCCCGCATGAACACTCGCTCGTTCCTCCGCCGTGCCGCGTTGCTCGCCGCTGGCTTCTCCCTGTCCCTCTCGCTCCACGCTCATCCCGCCGCCGATGCGATGGCGGCGGCGGCGAACAAGTTCCTCGCCACCCTCAAGCCTGAGCAAAAGGAAAAAGCCCACTACGCCGACCTGAAGGCCGACGCGCGTCAGGCCTGGCATTTCATTCCGACGGAGATGGTGACGTTCGGCCGCAAAGGCCTGCCGATGACCGAAATGTCCGAGGACCAGCGCAAGCTCGCGCTCGCCCTGCTGCAATCGGCGATGAGCGAGCACGGCTATGAGAAGGCCACGAGCATCATGGGCTTGGAGAACGTGCTGCGCGAGTTGGAGAAGAACGGCAAAGTGGAGCGCAACCCGATCAAATACTTCGTCAGCATCTACGGCAAGCCCGACGCGAAGGGCACCTGGGCTTGGCGGTTCGAGGGCCATCACCTCTCGATGAGCTTCACCATTGTGGATGGCAAGGAGTTTGCCTCCGTCCCGTCCTTCATGGGCACAAACCCGGCGGAAGTTCGCGAAGGACCGAAGAAAGGTCTCCGTGTCCTCGGCGTCGAGGAAGATCTCGCGCGTGAACTCGTGAAGTCCCTGACCGCTGAACAGCGCACGACCGGCATCTACGACAAGACCGCACCGAAGGACATCATCACCGGCGCGGACCGCGCGGCCAAGCGCCTCGAACCCGACGGCATCACCTACGCGAAGCTCAACGGCGCGCAGAAGGAACTTCTCAAGAAGATCGTCGCCGAGTATGCCAACCGCACGCGGACTGACTTGGCGAAGAATGACCTCGCAAAAGTGGATCAAGCCGGCTGGGACAAAGTCGCCTTCGCCTGGGCGGGCGGTTTGGAACGCGGCGACGGCCACTACTACCGCGTGCAAGGTCCGACGTTCCTCCTCGAATACGACAACACCCAGAACAATGCCAACCACGTCCACGCCGTCTGGCGCGACTTCACCAACGACTTCGGCGAGGATCTGCTCAAGAAGCACTACGAGCAGGCGCACCAGAAGTGACCGGCAGTCTCACCCTCGCGTGTCATGCTGAGTCGCACCTTCGCCCTCGGGATTCTCACCGCCGCGTTCGCCGTGGCTTCGTCGCCTGCTCAAGACACCAAGCCCAAGGCCGACGCGAAAAAGGCCAAGCCGGCCGCCAATTCCGTCCTCGCGCCGGTCACCGACGATCCGGCACTGCCGCGCGTGCTCCTCATCGGCGACTCCATCTCAATGGGCTACACGCTGCCGGTGCGCGAATTGCTCAAGGGCAAGGCGAACGTGCATCGCATTCCGGCGAACGGCGGCCCGACCAGCAACGGCCTCAAGAACCTCAAGGTCTGGCTCGGCCCCGGCAAGTGGGACGTGATTCATTTCAACTTCGGGATTCACGACGCGAAATTCATGGAGCCGGGCCGCCAACAAGTGCCGCCCGCCGACTACGAGAAGAATCTCCGCGAAATCGTGAGGCAGTTGCAGGCCACCAGCGCGAAGCTCATCTGGGCCACCATCACGCCCATCCCCGACGGCGAGCTGAACCCGTCGCGGACATTCGACAAGGTTCCGACCTACAACGCGATTGCGCAGAAAGTCATGGGAAGAACGGGCCGTACGATCAACGACCTCAACCCCCCCAACACTTCCCATCCGGCGAAACCTCAAAACCCAAAGGCCCTTTCCCTCAACACGGAAGGCCCCAAGTT
>CAYZJP010000224.1:0-4525 GCA_964478755.1 uncultured Klebsiella sp. | reverse complement strand
AGCCAGCGCAGGCCGTCGAGGATGACGTTGACGGCTTCCTGCGAGTTGCGCGCGGCGTCGGTGTCCTCGACGCGCAAGATGAACGTGCCGCCGGTGTGACGCGCGTAGAGCCAGTTGAACAGCGCGGTGCGCGCGCCGCCGATGTGCAGGTAGCCGGTGGGACTCGGGGCAAAACGGACGCGAACGCTCATGGAATTCGGAGTGCGGGTTGAACTGTCGTCGCTCAAACTGTGCCGCAAGCATAGGGCGGCATGTGTTCGGAACGCAAGCGGACGGCCGTTCACCGTCCCGCTGCTCCGCCGCAAATCTCAGTCGAACCGGAATTCGTTCTTGAATCACTCCTTTGCTTCCGGCGAAATGGTTCTGGTTTTTCTCGTATGACGCTCGCGGACATCCTTCGGAAAGAGCAACTCGTCGCCGATCTCAAGGCCGGCAACCGCTGGGAGGCGATTGACGAGCTGCTCGATCTCCTCGTCCAGTGCGGCAAAATCAAACCCGAACACCGCGAGGCCATCGCCGCCGTCGTGCGCAAGCGCGAGAACTCCATGAGCACCGGCATCGGCTTCGGCATCGGCATCCCGCACGCGAGCACTGACCTCATTCCGGAAGTCGTCGGCGCGTTCGGACGCAGCCTGAAGGGCATCAACTTCGACGCGCTCGACAACCAGCCGGTCAAGCTCGTCATGCTCTTCCTCGTCCCGCAGGGCCAGTTCCAGAAGCATCTGCACACGCTGGCGAACATCGCGAAGATGCTTCACAACAAGGAATTTCGCGCGGCCCTCGAAGCCGCCCCCGACGCCGATGCCATGTGCGCGGCCATCGCGGAACAGGCACCAAAGAAGTAGCCTCTCACGGATTGAGCGGGAAAATCCGTGTTTCAACTGGGTTCCATTTGTGGCTAGTTAGCGTCTGTGACGCTGACCGAATCACTTTCTCCGCAGACGACCATGCAGGACGTGCTCGCCGCCTATCCCGGCGCACGCCGGGCGCTTTTCCGCAAGTATCACCTCGGCGGCTGCGCGAGCTGCGGCTTCCAACCCACCGAAACGCTCGGCCAGCTTTGCGAGCGCAACGGCCCGCTGCCCGTCGCCGAGGTCATCGCGCACATCCAGGCCAGCCACGAGCAGGACCGGCAGCTTGAAATCACGCCCCGAGAAGTCGCCGATCGCCGTGCGCGCGGCGAGGCGGTGCGCCTGCTGGACATCCGCACGCGCGAGGAATGGGATGCCGTCCGCCTCGACGGCGCGGAGTTCGTGAACCAGGAGCTGGTGCAAACCCTCATGGGCACCGCCGCGCGCGACGCGCTGCTGGTCTTCTACGACCACAGCGGCACCGCGAGCCTCGACGCCGCCGCCTACTTCGCTGGCCACGGCTTTACGCGCGCCAAGTTCCTGCGCGGCGGCATTGACGCCTGGGCGCGGGAAGTGGATGCAAAGATGCCGCGATACAAGCTGGAGCCGAGCATGTGAGAGCGAATTCACCAATGCTCCGAAGCATTGTCTTCGCAGCCGGAATCGGCTTATTGGGAAATGCGTGCATGCTGCCAGTGCTCTTACTACGCCACGACGTCACCGAAAAGTTGGACAAGCCGGTTCCGGTGCAAGGCTGGTCTAAGGATGGGCTTGCGCTTGCAGATGGGCGGACAGTGAAGTTGCCCGGCTTTAAGTCGCTGCCTGAAGACTCTTCTCTGCTGAAGGAAGCAACTGCATACGGTGTGGAGGTTGACCGTTCAGGCCGGGTCGTGGCCTTGGTTCGTGTTTGGCATTGGTGCGGCACAGACATCATCCGCCGGCACGTTGCTCGCGTGGATCTCGCGAATGCACTGATTTATTTCGATCAAGGCGAGCGCACGTTTACCGTAGCAAGTGGCACCCGAATGGAGCCTGAGTCGAAGGGCAAACCTTTCATCGGCAAGAACGGTTGGGTGATGAGCGACTACCACGCTTTCAAAGATTGGGAGTCTGCAAACAGGAAAGAGCTTCGCAAGCATTTGGAAGCACAAAACTGAAGGAATTATGACTGACGATTTTCAAAAGCGCGTCACCGCCGCGATGGTGAACCCGGAGAACATGGGCGAGCTGCCCAACGCCGACGCCATCGGCACCGTGGGCAATGCCGACTGCGGCGACATGCTGCGCGTGTGGGTGAAGTTCAAGGAGGAGGGCGGGCGCAAGGTGATTGACCGCGCCAGCTTCCAGTCGTTCGGCTGCGAGACGGCCATCGCCGCCGCGAGCCTCGCGATGGAACTCATCCAGGGCAAGACGCCCGAGGAAGCGCTCGCCATGCGCGGCGAAGATTTCGGCAAGGACCTCGGCCCGCTGCCACCGACGAAAGTGCATTGCACGTCGCTCGTCGAAGGCGCGCTGCGCGAGGCGCTCGCGCCGGTGGGGCAGGCCTCCTCGCCGGCACCTGTGGTTCAGCCTGCCGCGCCGCCGAGCCTCATGGACACGTTCAACAAGCCCGGGGAGAAGAAGGGTGCCGTGAAGGTGGTGTTCCTAAAACCGGAAGAGCAGCCGAAATGACGAGCGCGTCTTGGACTGCGCCGGCAGAGCGCAGCGGCGACGACGCTTTCGAGCGAACACATCGGCAGGTGAAGCTGGGAGTGACAGCGCGAACGAAAAGCAGTGTCGCGCTCCGCTTGCCACCGCAGTCCAAGATACGGGTCCGTTCTCTCGCTCTGCCCCGGCCTTGAGTTTCCTTCACCAATCCGCACACTGCGCGGACGATTGTCCTGAATCATGAGCCAAGCCGCCCACGCCGAACTGCTCCGCAAGCTCCTCACAGAGCGCATCGTCATCATTGACGGTGCGATGGGCACGACCATCCGCACCTACGGGATGAAGGAGGCGGACATCCGGGGTGAACGGTTTAAGGATTCCAAAAAGGACATCCTCAACAACGGTGACCTCTTCTCGCTCACGCAGCCGAAGATGATTTGCGACATCCACCGGCGCTTCCTCGAAGCGGGTGCCGACATCATCGAGACGAACACGTTTGCTGCAACCAGCCTTGGCCAAAGTGAATGCTTCGTGGATGACCCGCGTGAGCACGGGGGCCGCAAAGACCCGGCGTTCTACCAGAAGATCGTGGAGGACAAGTTCCTCAACGAGCTGGCCTGGGACATCAATGAGACCTCCGCTCGCCAATGCCGGGAGTGGGCGGATCGCGTTGCCAACAAGGATGGCAAACCCCGCTTCGTTGCCGGTGCCATTGGCCCGTTGACGGTTTCACTATCAACGTCCCCGGATGTAAACGATGCGGGCTTCAGGACGGTTACTTTCGATCAGGTAAAATGCGCTTACGTCCACCAGGTCCGAGCACTCATTGCCGGCGGCTGCGATTTCCTGTTGGTCGAGACCATCTTCGACGCGTTAAATGCCAAGGCCGCGCTGGTGGCCATCCAGGAAGTATTTGAGGCTGATAAAATCAAACTGCCGGTTTCAATATCCGCCGCAGTGGGAAAAGGTGGCGAAACCATTGTTTCTGCGCAAACCGTTGGTGCCTACTGGAACGCAGTTAAGCATATGAAGCCGCTCTCGGTCGGCCTCAATTGCTCGCTGGGACCAGATTTAATGCGGCCCTTTATCAGCGAGCTTTCGGAGGAAGCCGAAGGTGTATTTGTCTCCTGTTACCCGAACGCTGGCATGCCCGACCCACTTTCGCCGACGGGCTTTCCGTATTCCCCGGATGATATGGCTGGGTTTCTCGGCGAGTTTGCACAAAGCGGCTTCATCAACATCGCCGGCGGCTGCTGTGGCAACACGCCCGAGCACATCGCGGCCATCGCGAAAGCGCTCGCCGGCCGGCACCCGCGCGAAGTCGGAGCGCCGATTTCCAAATCGGCTCGGTCTATCACTGCGTCCCAACGTGCCGATTTGGAAATCGGCGCTCCCAAGCCGCTGCGCCTCTCCGGCTCGCAACCCTTCACCCAGCAGATCGGCCAGTTCATGATGATCGGCGAACGCACGAACGTCGCCGGGTCGCCGAAGTTCGCGAAGCTCATCAAGGAGAACAAATACGACGAGGCCGTCGCCATCGCGCGCCAGCAGGTCGAGAACGGGGCCAACGTCATCGATGTCTGCATGGACGAGGGGATGATTGATGGCGTCGCGGCGATGACGCGCTTCCTCCAGTTGCTCGGCAGCGAGCCGGAAGTCGCCAAGGTTCCGTTCATGGTGGACTCGTCGAAGTGGGAAGTCATCGAGGCCGGCCTGAAATGTCTTCAGGGCAAGGGCATCGTGAACTCGATCTCGCTCAAGGGCGGCGAAGAACTTTTCCGCGAGCACGCGCGCAAAGTGCTCAAGTATGGCGCGGCGGTCGTGGTGATGGCCTTCGACGAAAACGGCCAGGCCGCGACTTACGCCGAGAAGATCCGCATCTGCGAACGCGCCTACCGCATCCTCGTGGACGAAATCGGCTTCCCGCCCGAGGACATCATTTTCGATCCGAACATCCTCACCGTCGCGACCGGCATCGAGGAGCACAACAACTACGCCGTGGACTTCATCGAGGCCACGCGCTGGAT
>CAYZJP010000223.1:0-4565 GCA_964478755.1 uncultured Klebsiella sp. | reverse complement strand
TCGTGTTGACCGTGTAAGGCCGAGTCGGATTCGTGGAACTCGGCAGCACGTTCGGTTCGCCGCAAATCCGGATGATGTCCGGCGCGTGTCCGCCGCCGGCGCCTTCGGAATGATACGTGTGAATCGTGCGGTCCTTGAACGCCGCGATCGTGCCTTCGACAAAGGTTGATTCGTTCAACGTGTCCGTGTGAATCGTCACCTGCACGTCATGCTTGTCCGCAATGCTCAAGCAGCAATCAATCGCAGCGGGCGTTGTGCCCCAATCTTCGTGCAGCTTGAGACCGATGACGCCAGCCTTGATTTGGTCGGCAAGACCGGCGGGCATGGCGGTATTGCCTTTGCCGGTTAAGCCGAAGTTCAACGGCAACGCATCCACGGCGCGGAGCATTTCCCGGATGTAATTCGGCGCAGGCGTGCAAGTCGTGGCGCACGTGCCAACCGCCGGGCCAGTGCCGCCACCAACCATCGTGGTGAGACCGGCGGCAATCGCTTCGTGCGCCTGCTGCGGACAAATGAAATGGATGTGCGTGTCGAGGCCGCCCGCCGTGAGAATCAAACCTTCGCCCGCGATGACTTCGGTGGTGACGCCGACAATCATTCCCTTCGTCACGCCCGCCATCACGTCGGGATTGCCTGCTTTGCCGATGCCGGAAATGAGGCCGTTCTTGATGCCGATGTCGGCCTTGTAGATGCCGGTGTAATCCATCACGAGCGCGTTGGTGATGAGGCAATCGAGCGCGTCCTTCGCGCCGACGCCGGCGGCCTGGCCCATGCCTTCGCGGATGACTTTACCGCCGCCGAATTTGCATTCGTCGCCATAGACGGTGAAATCCTTCTCGACCTCCGCGATGAGCGAAGTGTCGCCGAGCCGGACCTTGTCGCCGGTGGTCGGGCCGAACATGTCGGCGTAATGGGCGCGTTTCATTTTGTGGGACATGGCAGAATCAGATTTAGCCCCCGAGGGGCGTTTGAAGGTAGCCCACGGCGTTAGCCGTGGGAGTAGCGAACAGACGAACTAAGCCCCGGCAGGGGCGAAAGAAATTGATGCGTTGTAAAATGAATTCTGCCGCCCCTCCGGGGCTTGCGAATTTTCGGACCAGAGTCCCACGGCTCACGCCGTGGGCTACCTTCAGCCGCCTCTCTGAGGCTATGATAGACAAATCAGGCATTCGCAAATCCTTTGGCCTTCACCTTTTTCAACGCGGCTTTCTTTCCGGTGGCGGAAACTTTGCCGCTCGCGAGATTGTTGCCGCCGCGAATGACCTTCTTGCCCGCGATCTCAACCAACTTCACAGTCTTGGTTTCGCCGGGTTCAAAACGAACCGCCATTCCCGCCGGGATGTCGAGCCGCATACCGTAGGCTTTGGCGCGGTCGAATTGCAACGCGCCGTTCGTTTCGATGAAATGATAATGGCTGCCGACTTGGATCGGGCGGTCGCCGAGATTCGTGACGGGAATTTCCGCCGTCGCACGGCCGACGTTGAGTTCGATCTCGCCGCCCTTGATCTCCGTTGCCCCGGGAATCGGTTCAGCGACGGCGGGCGCGAAAAGGGAAACATCCGGCACGGGCAGGAAGCTGCCGTGGAGCGCGAGCTTCAAATCGCCGTTCTCGCTGGCGATGGGATGATGCACGGTGACGAGCTTCGAGCCGTCAGGAAATGTGCCTTCCACCTGCACGTCGTAAATCATTTCCGGCACACCAGACATGACCTGATTGCGACCCAGCAACTGGCGACCGAGATTCATCAGCTCGGCAACGCTCTTGCCGTCGCGGATGAATTCAAGGAGCACGGTCGCGATGAGCGCGACGGCTTCGGGATTATTGAGTCGCAGGCCGCGTGCGAGGCGTTTCTGCGCAAGGAAACCCGCCTGGTGCAGCGTAGTTCACGAGGGGAAAGGTGCATAGGTCAAAGAATCTTTATCCACGGGTGAAACACAGACCAAACACGGATATTAACCGGGCAAATCCGCGTTTCATCAGTCTTCAATCCGTGGCTCTCATCAGTCTTCAATCCGTGGCTCATTTGTTTACCACTTTCTGGCCCACGGGTTGTCACCGAGCAACGCCGGGGCAAAGGCGAGGCGCGTGTGAATTTCGCGGGCCACGTCCTCGAAGCGTTCGCCGGCGATGCGCAACAACGCACCGTCACCCAGCGGACTGGCGCTGGTCACGAGCGCGGCGCGGCGTTCAACTGGACGCTCGGCTATCACGGCCAGCAACGTCTGCGCGGCGGCGGCCAGCGGCGGGCCGAGAAGCACGAGCAGCGCGAGGCAGTTGAAGCGGCCAAGACGCATCGGCGCGCCGAGCGGGCCGTCGGCGGGTTCGAGCAGCAGAGAATCGAGGAAGAGACGGCGAGAAATCGCGGATTGGTCGGCGGCTCCCGGCTTTTGGAAGCTTCCAACGTCTGGAAGATTTCAATGCGGCTGGCGTAGGAGTTGAACGCCCAGCGTTCGCCGCGCGCGACACGGCCGGAGCAGCACCAGTCGAGCAGCACCAGCCCGGCGGTGGGATGCAGCAAGATTTTCTGGCGCTGGCTGAAGCTGGAATCGGCGAAGGATTGCACCGGGTCGGGCGCGAGGACGAGCAGGCTGTCTTTGGCAACCTCGGCATGGACACGGTGCGAGCACGGACGCCGGGCGGGATTGCGATAAATTTTCGTCGAGGCCTGCGTGCCGACGAAGCAGCGCGTGATCGGGCCAAGTGCGAGGTCGAGGCGGGTTTCGTCTCCGGCCACCATGCCGCCGCCGAAACTGCTGAGGTAAGCCCAGACGCTTTCGCCGCGCGAGCGGGGCGTGAGAAGCTTTAGCGGCGAGGTGGCGAAGGCAGAGGTAACGGCAGTCTTCCCGGCGACGCGCTCGCACTGCAAGTGGGCGTGGCAGGAACGACAAGTGGCAAAATCATGGATGGCGGCGACCATCACGCGCGAATTCCCCACACGACACCAGCGAGAACAATTGCGGCGATGCCCGCGCTTTGCAGCAAGCGGCGCGGCAGCCGGTCATGGACGTAGTGCGCACCGAAACAGAGGGCGATTCCGGCAAGGGCGAGCACTGCGAGATGATCGGTGCTGGTGAGCAGATGCCGGGCGTCGGCATCGTTCCAATCGTGGCCGGGATGGGCGTGGACGGAGAGCGCGAGCACAAGCGTGGCTCCAGACGTGACGAGGCGGGGGCTGAAGACGGAGCGATTCATACAGTCAGGTGCAGTTTGACGAGGTCGTCGTTGAGCTTGGCGATCGGACCAGAGGCCACGATGGAGCCGCGGTCCATGATGTAGAAGTTGTCCCCGACCGCGAGGCAGAAGTCGAGGTATTGCTCGACAAGGAGAATGCTGATCTTGCCCTCTTTCTTGGTCTTCACGAGCGTGTCGCCAATGAGGTCAATGATGTTGGGCTGGATGCCTTCGGTCGGTTCGTCGAGGATGAGAATCTTCGGATCGGTCAGCAGCGCGCGGGCGATGGCGAGTTGCTGCTGCTGGCCGCCGCTGAGGACGCCGCCCTTGCGCTGGAGAAATTCCTTCAAGATCGGAAACAGCTCGAGGACGCGATCCACTTGTCCATTCGCTTTCGCACCGTGAACGACGAGGCTCAATTTCAAGTTCTCCCAGACGGTGAGGTGCGGGAAGATGTCGCGGCCCTGCGGCACGTAGCCTACGCCGCTGCGTGCGCGCTCGTCGGGCCGGCAAGTGGTGAGATTCTTGCCCGCGAGCGTCACGGTCCCAGAGTCGGCGCGCACGAGGCCGACAATGCTCTTGAGCGTGGTGGTCTTGCCGACGCCATTGCGGCCCATGAGGCAGACGAGACTGCGCTCGGGCACTTCGAGGCTGACGCCGCGCAGGATGCGGGAGCCGTCGTAGGAGACGTTGATGTCGGAGAGGGAGAGCATTTCACGCCTTCTTCTTGCGACCGAGACACACCTCGACGACACGCTCACCGCCGCTGCAATTGGCAATAGCCTGAGCCTGCTTTGGCCGGCCACAGAAACAGGCTATCAACCTGAATCGGCGTTGAGTTTGTCTTCGATTTCCCTGTGGAGCAACGTGACTGGCTCTTTTTAAACCAACGGCGGGTCTATCAGCATTGTTCTTCCATGACCCGCACGCAGAAGTTCTATCGCTTAACCAAGCCATAGGCTTCGCTCGCACCACGCTTCGCCATATTCGAACTGGCCGACCCGACGCTCGTTTGTAATTCACGGAACGCGGAGCGCGGAACACGCCTCCGGCGGCCCCTTGAAGCGTCTTCGCTCCAATCCAAACCACACAGCCAGCAGCAGCGCGACCGCGCCGCCGACAATTTTCACCGCCTGCTCGTTCGGCGGCTGCATGCCGATGACGATGAGGAAGAGGCAGCCCAGCACGGACACGATGGCGAGCGGGCGGTAGAGCCGGCCGATCTGCCACGGACCCATGCGCGTCCAAGTGCGGCCGTGCGCGAGGAAGCCGGCGGCGACGGGCAGCACATAGGAAATGTAGAGGAAGATGACGCACACCGCCGCGATGGTCGTGTAGGGCACGAGGATGGTGAACAGCGCCGCCGCGATGGCCGCGAACCACACGGCGACGG
>CAYZJP010000222.1:0-4680 GCA_964478755.1 uncultured Klebsiella sp. | reverse complement strand
CAGTCCCAGTGTTTCAGCAGGTTCACACCCGCTCAACTAGGAAAGACCCAAAAGAATTTCGACAGCGCACAGAACCTCGAGTTTCAGCCGAGCGACTCATCCGGACCGCCAATGGCCGAACCGGGTTCACACCAACTTCAACAGAAGTCCGATGACCCTTCAGCCATGACCGCGAACAAGCCAGTGAAAATCCTGGTGGTGGAAGACGAGTGCATCGTTGCCGAAGATTTGGCGACCAGCCTGCGGAAGATGGGCTACGAGGTGACAAGCACGGCAACTTCCGGTGAGGAGGCGCTGGCCTTGGTGGAGGCAGCCCCGCCAGACTTGGTGTTGATGGACGTGCGGCTGCGCGGCGGGATGGATGGGGTGGAAGCCGCCCGTCGGATCCATCTCCGACACGGGTTGCCCGTCGTTTACCTGACGGCTTACGTGGACGAGGCCACCTTGTGCCGCTCGCTGGACACCCAGCCGTATGGCTATCTGATCAAGCCGTTTCAGGACCGAGAGCTTCGCACCACGATCGAGGTCGCACTCCGGCGCAAACATCTGGAGCAACTGCTGCAGGAGAGCGAGTTGAAGTTCCGCCAGCTTGCCGAGCACATCGAGGAGGTTTTCTGGATCACCGACCCGGCGAAGACCCAGATGCTCTACGTCAGCCCGTCCTACGAAACGATCTGGGGGCGCTCGTGTGAGAGCCTTTACAACTCGCCCCAGACGTGGCTGGAGGCCGTTCATCCCGAGGACCGGGAACGCGTCCGGGAGGCGGCGCTGACCCGGCAGGCGAGCGGCTCCTACAATGAGGAGTATCGCATTCGCCAGCCGAGCGGTTCGCTGCGCTGGATCCGTGACCAGGCTTTCCCGGTGCGGGACGCGGCGGGAACGGTTCACCGCATCGTCGGCGTGGCGCGGGACATCACCGAACGCAAGCTCACGGTGGAGGCGTTGCACGAGAGCCAGCGATTGATGGAGAAAGCCCAACAGGTCGGCCACGTCGGCAGTTGGGTTTCCGATCCCAGCCCGGAAGGAAAACTGCACTTGTCAGCGGAGGCCGGCCGCATCTTCGGCTTTGCGCCAGGTGAATTCGATGGCCGCGGGAAAACCTACTTTTCACTCGTGCATCCCGAGGACCAGGAAAATGTTGCTCGCGCCTTGCGGTCGGCCCTTGCGCGTGAACGGCCCTATAACCTCGAATACCGCATCCTGCGGCGCGATGGCCAAGTGCGGTGGATGCACGAGCAGGCGGACGTGGAGCGCGACACCACGGGCTGCCCGTTGCGCATCGTCGGCGTGGTGCAGGACATCACCGAGCGCAAGCAACTGGAGCAGCAACTGCGCGAATCGCAGAAAATGGAAGCCATCGGACAATTGGCTGGCGGCATCGCCCACGACTTCAACAACCTCCTTGGGGCCATCATCGGAAACGCGGAACTGGCTACCATGATGGCCCCGCCCAATCCGGCCATGGCGGAAAACTTGGAGGTCATCATGAAGGCCAGCCGGCGGGCGGCCGACCTGGTGCGGCAAATCCTCGCCTTCAGCCGCCGGGTTGAACAGCGGCGCCAGCCCATGCAACTGCACATCGTCGTCCGGGAGGCCCTCAAACTGCTGCGCGCCACGGTGCCGGCAACGGTTGAGTTTCAGACGAGCCTGGCGCTTACGCGCACCGTGCTGGCCGATCCCTCCCAAATTCATCAGGTGACCATGAACCTGTGCACCAACGCATGGCATGCCATGCGGAACCGGCCTGGAATCTTGACGGTCGTGCTCAACGAGATGGAGGTGGACGAAGCCTTGGCGCGGTGCAATCCGGATCTGCGCCCCGGCCACTATGTGAGTCTCTCCGTGACGGACAACGGATGTGGCATGGACCGGGCGACGCAGGGGCGCATCTTCGAGCCGTTCTTCACCACCAAGCCCGTCGGCCAGGGCACCGGCCTGGGCTTGGCCGTGGTGCATGGCATCCTCAAGAGCCACGACGGCGGCATCGTGGTGCAGAGCCAGCCGGGCGTGGGCACCACGATTCAACTCTGCTTCCCGGTCTTTGAAGCCGAAGCCATGGCGCCAGCGGGCGAGGCGCAGCCCGTGCCTTGCGGTGCGGGGCAGCACATTTTGTTTGTTGACGATGAGGAACCGCTCGCCCGGCTGGGCCACGCCATCCTCGAACATCTCGGCTACCGCGTGACGGCCGTGACCAGCGCCACGGCAGCCCGTGCCGCCTTTCAGTCACAACCGGCGGACTTCGATCTGGTGATCGTGGACCTGAGCATGCCGGTCATGAGCGGGGCCGACCTCGCCGCAGAATTGCTGGCTCTCCGGCCGTGTCTGCCGATCATCCTCACCACCGGCTTCAACGCCACCATGACCTCCGAAATCGCGCGCGAGCGGGGATGCCGGGAACTCCTGTTCAAGCCCTACGACCTCCGCGAATTGGGCGAGGTCGTGTATGCCGCGCTGAACCGGAAGGACACCGCGAAATGGCCGTGACCACAATGGGACGGCGACCTGACTGTTGATTGCTCAAGCGATCGGTGCGGTGAGGATCAATCACCAAGCGTTTCCGCTGAACCACTGCGGCGTTGATCGCACGGCGGGCAATCCAGGCCCCGGCGCATAGGCAGACTTCCTAGACATCCTAGTTCGACTGCCGAGTTGTTTTTAGGGTGGCTACGAATTGCCGTCCTTTCAACGGGCATTAAGGTGCCGAGGCATGAAAGTCATCCCTTCAAGACCGGACCTGAAGGTTTCGACTATTGCTGCCCGCCAGCCTAAAACCGCAGCCGGCCGGGCTGAACCCAGGTCGGGGTCCGGTGGGTCGCCTGAACCTGCGATGTGATGACCATTTCCCTCACCGTCGGGCCAGCAGACAAGGATCCGTTCCCGACGGATGGTTCAAGGGGCATGGGTTCCCCACGACAGGCAAGTTCCACCTCCGGCCAAGAAGAACGGCAACAGAATCCACCGCGAAACTGCCGAGGCCAGGGCGGCAAGGTTCGCACTCATCCCCCTGAAACCCTCTCCCCATCGTCGGATGGGGAGGGGGTCCGGGAGGGCGGCCATTCCAAGCAGATGTTGCCGTCTCAGGAGACGAACGATTTGCCGCTCCCAGGACGGCTCCATTTGCAGGTTGAATTGATTCACGGATGTCAGCCTGCCAGCCCTTTGGATGACTGAAGGCTGAAGCCCCGCCCGCGCCACCTTGAGGGTGGGCAGGCATGAAGACGACAGAAATTAACATCTGACAGCCGCCATTGACGACCGGGCGGCTCGGGTGCCATGACAGCACAAAGTCCGCACCGCCGAATCTGGACCGGCCGCGCCACGCTCCTGAATGTCCTGCCCGGCCGGTTGGAGCAGGCGGTTGACCATCTAGAATGGCAGCCTGCTGGCTCCAGCTCCGGGGTGGCCGAGGAGATGACCAGTGCGGCTGTCCTGTGGCAGTTCGTCATCAAGCATAATCTCAACGTTACCCACCACGCCCAGTGCGACGACTTCCTGCCGCTCTGGCTTTACGGCCTCCGCTCGGATTTCCCGAAGGGCGTGGCCCAAGCCTATTTCGTGGACACCGGTTCGGAGGCGATGCTCGTGGCGGGGACTACTTCCCGAAAAACGGCACGCTTCGTCTGTCTGCCGGTCCGTCGCAGCCCCGACCACGAAGCCGCCAAACTTTTCCGGGGCACGGAAGCCACGTCGCTGCCGCCGAGACCCCCGCATTGAAGTCCGTCTAAATTTGGTCCGCACGATCTCTCCCTACTCACAACCCACTTATGAAGAAGCCTCCCTCCTCAACCATCACGCCGCCGAAGCGGCTGACGCGCCCGCGGCGGGCCAGCCACGAGCCGAATGGTGGACGTCAGCGCAACGTCGAGGTCAGCCCATCTGTTCCGGATTCCGAACGGTCACATACGGGCAATGGCCAGCACAACGGCGATGAAACCATCAACACCACGGTCCTGCTGAACGCGTTGACGGCCCTCAAGAACGGCGATTTTTCATTCCGCCTTCCTTTGGAGTGGACCGGCACCGCCGGAAAAATCGCTGATACATTTAACGAAGTTGTCGAGCGCAACGACCGCATGGCGCACGAGTTGGAGCGCATCAGCCGCGTGGTTGGCAAGGAGGGCAAAATCAGCCAGCGCGCCTCAATCGGAGAGGTCGCCGGGGCGTGGGCCGATTCCGTCACCTCGGTCAACACATTGATCAGCGACTTGGTGCATCCGACCAGCGAAACCGCGCGCGTGATCGGTGCCGTGGCCAAAGGTGATCTCTCGCAGACGATGGCGCTCGATATTGAAGGCCGGCCGCTGGAAGGAGAATTCTTGCGCACGGCCCGCACGGTGAACACGATGGTGGAACAGCTCTCCTCGTTCGCCTCCGAAGTGACCCGCGTGGCCCGCGAAGTCGGAACCGACGGAAAGCTCGGCGGCCAGGCGGAGGTCAAGGGCGTGGCCGGTACCTGGAAAGACCTCACCGATAACGTCAACTTCATGGCCAGCAACCTCACCAACCAGGTCCGCAACATCGCCGAAGTCACCACCGCCGTGGCGCGGGGCGACCTCTCCCGCAAGATCACCGTCGACGTGAAGGGCGAGATCCTCGAGCTCAAGAATACCATCAATACGATGGTCGACCAGCTCAACGCCTTCGCGGGCGAAGTGACCCGCGTGGCGCGCGAGGTCGGCA
>CAYZJP010000221.1:0-4702 GCA_964478755.1 uncultured Klebsiella sp. | reverse complement strand
TGCATGCCGTTCTATGACGCTCGGGCCTGAGGGGAGTTTCGCAGAGGTCTCAGATAGAGAAGCGTTGCTAGCAAGCTGCGTGTTCTCCGCTCGTCTTGCTGATCTGTGTTTCATCTGTGGCTAAGAAGTTTTCGCTGCGTTTTCCTCGCTCAAGTTCGCCTCCTGGCGGGTGAGCGCAAGGAATGAGTGTTCCAGCACGCCGTCGGACCCGCTTTGCTTGCGCAGTTCTTCGCTCGTGCCGACAGCGACGAACCTGCCTTGATGAATGATGCCGATGCGGTCGGCCATTTCCTCGGCGACGCTGAGTTGATGCGTCGAGAGAAACACCGTCATGCCGGTGCGCGAGCGCTCCTTCAAAATGTCCTTCACCACGCGCGCGTGATGCGGGTCGAGGCCGACCATCGGCTCGTCGATGACGAAGACTTCCGGGTCGTGCAGCAGTGCGGCGGCGATGGCGACGCGCTGACGCGTGCCGTGCGAAAGTCCCTCGATGGGCTTGCGCAGATATTCCTCCAGATTGAAGCGCGGAATCAGCACGCGCGCGGAGGCTTCGATGCGGTCGTCGGCCATGCGGAAGAGCTGGCCGCTGAAACGGAAGAATTCCCACGGTGTGAGTTTGTCGTAAAGGAACGGAAAGTCCGGCACATACGCGAGTCGGCGGCGGACCTCCAGCGGCTCGGCCTGCACGTCGTGCCCGGCCACGCGCACGAAGCCGCTGGTGGGCTTGATGAGGCCGGTGATCATCTTGATGGTCGTGGTCTTGCCGGCGGCGTTGGGGCCGAGCACGGCGAAGAACTCGCCGCGATTGACGGTCAGCGTCACGTCGTTGACGGCGGTCAGCTCGCCGAAACGCTTGGTGAGGTTGAGAAGTTCGATCACAGCAGCAGCATCCGGGTGTTCTGGAGCACGATCTCGTTCGGCAATTCGACACGGAGGATTTCGCCGACGCGGCTGACATAGACGGTCACTTGCTGTTTTTCCAGCAGGCGGGTGGTGAGCCGGTAGCAGCGCAGCTTCGCGCTGCCGATCTTGAGCCAGTCCTGCCGCGAGTCCCACCGGAAGCCGAGGGAAAGTTTTTGCAGTGCGGGCAGCGCCGCGAGTGGAGGTGCGGCTCCACCTTCGCTCAAACCGCCGAGCAAACCGCCGGTCAGCAAGCCCAGCGGAATCGGTCCGGCGACTTCCTGCAACAGCTTCGCCGGGTCGCGGAGCTGCGCGAAGGTGAAGGCGCGCTGCGTGGTCTCATCGCCCTGCCGGAAGCTGATCGAGAGCGTCTCGTTTGTGGCGGACGCACCGACTTCCAGGCTCATTGGCCGCTGGATGAGCTGCACGTTGAACGCCTGCCACTGATGGTTCGTGCTGAACGTGGTGTTCATTGTGAAACGCACGCGCTTGCGGGTTTCACCGAGATCAAGGCGCCCGTCAAGGATGTCGATCGAGTAGCCGCCGACTTTGCGGACCATGCCTTCCTGAAGGTTGTCATCCGCCGGTGGCGCGTTCGTGGTGACTGTCTCGCCCGCGTTCGCCGCCCAGCGCAGATGGCCGATCTTTGTCTTTCGATGGAAGATCTCGAGGTCCGAATCGTCGGGAGCGCGCAGCATTTTTTCCCAGACGTTTGACAGCGGGATGGGCGTGCCCTCGCCCTGCGCGCGGAACTCCGAGCGCCAGAGCAGCGCGTTCATCGTGATGAAGAACGCGGTGATGGCGAGGAAGGCGAGGCGTCTCATGCCAGCGGCTCAGGGCGCGGGAATCGTGACTGCCTGGCCGATCTTCATGCGCTTTGGGTCGAGGTTCGGATTTGCGGCGAGGAGCGCTTCCAGCTTCACGCCGTATTGCCTGGCAACGCTCGCGGGAATGTCGCCGGACTTGACGATGTGTGTCCGTGTGGCGTTCGCGGTGGAAACGGGTAGTTTGGTTGTGGTCTTGGCGGAAGGCTCCGGCGTCCTCGGAGCGGCCGGACGGGAGGTGGTCTCAATGGCAGCGGACGCGGCCTTTGCCGCTGGCATCGGAGTGACAGCGGCGACAGTGGCAGGCGGCACGGCGGTGACCAACACGCCGCGCGCGGCGGCATTGGCGGCGAGAATTTCAATCTGCCGGCGCAGTTGGTTGTTTTCCACGCCGAGCCGTTCGACCTCGGTCTTGAGCTTGTCCATTTCCTTCTGCACGGACGGCGCGTTGGGCGCGATGAGGAAGAGCTTGGCCAGCTCCATTTTGCAGTTGTTCGCGCGCTGGCGGACGATTTCCGCGCGGTCGGAAGTGGGGCGCAGCTTGAGGAAACGCTCGAAGTGGTAAATCGCCGTGGCGGGGTCGTTGAGCTGTTGCTCGAACAGCAGGCCCAGCTCGAAATGCGCGGAGGCGGAGCGGGGGTTCGCCTCCAGCGCGCGCTCGAAGGCCTCCGCTGCGCCACGATGGTCGAGCTGCTTGCGCAGTTCCTGGCCGCGCAGAAAATGCGGCTCGCGCTGCTCGTCCGCCGTGCCGTCCCGCGTGGGAATGCAACCCGCCGCGCAAAGCAGCAGCAGGAGCACACCGGGGATGAGGCGTCGGCACGCCGGAAAAATCATGGCGCGCAGCGTAGCGGAAACGTTTCGGCGGGCGCAACAAAGTAGGGCGGGCATCCAGTCCTACTTTGGCGGCGCTTGGAATGGATTGCCGCCTGCGGCGGGTGGCGGTGCCGGATCGGCTTTCTTTTCCACGACGGGCGCAGGCGTGAACGGGTTGGCTCCGGTCGCGAGCGCGTCGTCTCCCTTTCTCGGCAGACAGAACGGCGCGCCCAGCACATAGACCCACGCGATGACGAAGTGCAGCCCGAATGCCACACCCAAGCCCACGAGCGACAACTGCTCGGTCGCGTAGAGCAACAACGCCCCGCCCAGCCACACCGCGCCGGGCAGCAGCGCCGCCGTCGCCACACGCCAGCACTTGCTCAGTGACGTGGCCCGGCTGCCAAACCACGCGAGCACGCGCACGGGCAGCGTGTAGAGCAGGGCGAGCGCAAACCAGCTCGCGAACACCCACAACATCGTAGCAAACGCGCCGCCGAACAGAAATGCCGGCCGCCACGCGTTCCACCACGGGTCGAGTGCCTGGTGGCTCAACTCGATCTCCACGCCGCCGGGGTAGGGGAGCGAAGTGTAGCCGAGCAGCGACCCGATCTTGATGCGGTCGCGCGTGAACGCGACTTGCAGGTCGGCGGTTTGGCCCGTGCCGCCGGCGTCCTCCAAGTCCATGACCAGGCCGAGGAAATGATTTTCAGCGAGCACGAGCGCATCGTTCTTCGGCCACGCGAGCTGCGCGCCACGCACCGCGCCGAAGTCGGTGAGTTCCTTCACGGCCTGCGTCACGACCGGAAACCAGCAGCGGCTGAGAATCACGACGACCGTGACCGCGACGAAGACGGCAACCACCGTCTGCACCGCCACCAGTCGCGCCCAGCGCGCGCGCGCGAAGGCCGCCACGCCGCCGAAGGTCAGCGGCTGCCAGACGGGCAGTTTGGGCGGGTCACTCAAATCGCCCGATGAAACCACGCGGCGGAAGGCGTCGGCAATGGAAGTTCGCGGCTCAGGCTCCCTGCGGCGCGGCGGGTGCGGCCTGTCCCGGTTGCGTTTGGGGCGGCGCGACAACGACGGGCAGCGGAAAGCGCAGCTTCATCACGTCGTCCACCAGCACCTCGACGAAGTAGATGCCACCGGCGGCGAGTTCGAGTTGTGCGAACACAGAAAGGTTCGTCGCGTTGTGGGCCGGGTCTTGCAGCGCGAACTTCACCTTCGCCTCGCGCAGCAAGGTCGTCTGGTCCGGCGCGATGAGGCGCACGGTCTCGGTGAAGTTGCCGACGCCCGCGCACCAACGAGTGAAGACGCACAGGCGGAACGCGGTGACCGGCACATGAGGCACGCGCAGAAACGCGGTGACGCCGAGCAGGATGAAGTTGCCGGTCACTTCCTGGCGCACGTCTTCGCAGACGAGGGCGCACTGGAGGTCGGGGAGGATGCGGGTGACGTTCATGAGTTGGGAAAAGTAATTAGTGGTTAGTGATTGGTAATCGGTGCGCGTAGTGAACTTAAGCCGCTTCTCTCTCAAGCGTGTTGAACGCACGCGCACAAGAATCATGCAGGCTTTCTACCTGCGTCGGCCAGTCGTTTGCATCAACGTCCAGAACGAAGGCATCTCCGAGTGCCTTAGGATGGCAGAGCTGCCCGACTCGAAACAACGCTTCCTTCCGCGTGAATCGGTCGGCCGAGCACATCTCGCCAAGAAGCTCTTCCAACTTGGCTGCCCAATGGATGCACGAACTTCGACGCAGTATTTGAATACTGCGTTCTGTCTGTTGAATCGCATGTTCTATCTCTGGGGTCACGAAGTGATTCTTGCGGCTCTATTTGACACAGAATGTGGTCGATTTGACACAAGGAGAAGGGGGGTGCATTAGTAATCAACGGGTTACGTGGAGTGTTCCGCGAAAATAATGTTCAAAACTGTGTCAAATAGGCTGCATTTGGCCAGTTTAGGGCCGATTTGTGTCAAAATGCGGCCTTTGCAACTTTCCGAACCGAGCACCTTGTAACCTGTTGATTTTATGGCTCTTTCTCCATTATTCCGACTTTTTCCGTTTGTGTCAAATTGCACCAAAATTTTCTCGAAGGCTGGTGAGCGAAGACTAGAGGCTATCCCAAAACCCTTGAACGTGAAAAGCGAAACGCTGTCTGAC
>CAYZJP010000220.1:0-4708 GCA_964478755.1 uncultured Klebsiella sp. | reverse complement strand
CAGATTTCGATTTCCCGCGACTGGCCGCTCTTACGCCCAATTGTCGTTAAATAGAGATATTGCTCAGGTGCCATTAATGCGCGCGACGCGTCTCGCGAATTGCATTGCCCAAGCTGCGCCCGCCAAACGACGCACCTTGGATCATCGTACCGGCGACTCCGACGCGCGCGCCTTTGCCCGGTACGCCGTAGCCTTCGCTGAGTACCCAGATCGTGCCTGTGCCGTCATCAACCTCATAGGCCCCATTGCCGAGCAGGCCGAATGAGCTGACGACCGTCCCACGTATCCCAACCTCTTTTCCAAAATAGCGGCCTGGATTGTTGTTTAAGTCGCGCACATGCACGCCTGTGGGGCATCCCGCCAGCAGCACCATGGCTGCCAGCACTGTTGCAATCAAAACTGTGTTCCTCAGTCGCATACTTTCTCCGGAAGAGGTGAACAGCTCATTTCTTGGATGCATAGCAGCTCCATGGCGATCCGCCTCAAGACCAAGTGGGCGAAATGAATATCAGCTTAAACACAGAACGGATCGGCTAGTCGCGCTTGCGCCTCGGCAACCTCGGGCCACGCATTTCACTTCAAAGCAGCAGACTTACTGATTTGAGGTGACCCGTGCTTTGGACTCTGTTCTTTATCTTTCTGCTCGCCTGGCTACTGGGCATGATCACTAGCTACACTTTCGGCGGATTGCTTCACGTTCTGCTCATACTCGCGCTGATCGTGCTTGCTGTGCGCATGCTCACTGGACGCCACGTCGCTTAATTGGGCGGCCGCTCGCGCTTTCCGACGAGCGCGACCATGAGCACGATCTGAGCAAACAATGCCCCGGCGGTATCCAGCGCAACATCCTTCGGCGTACCTGTACGCGAGGGAATGAAAGCCTGATGAAATTCATCGAGCGACGCGGAAAGCGCAGCGGTTGCTACCGCCAGTGCTGACCAACGGACAGTCCACAGGGGCTCGCGCCACCGCTTTACCGTCGACCGTCCGCGTACCGCTAACTCCTGCAACCGCCCACGCAGCGGCACGGTTGCCCGCCACGCTCGAAATAACAACCATCCCAGCACCGCGTAGCCGGAAAAGTGCCCGACCTTCCGCAGCGCTGCATGCACGACAAAAAAATGTCGAAGTGAGATATGGAGCCAGACAAATACCCGGACTAACCACACAGATGTGTGATTGCTCGAAAACAAATCGCTCGACGAGATCGCAATCAACCCCAGCCACAAGGCAGGCGCAATCCAATACCGCCACGCTGGAGGACGCGAGTAGTGCAATTCAGTTGTTGGAGGAAATGAAATGAAAGCCTCAACGAAAGGCGTTGCATTAATCCTTACTTCTTAAATCGCAAATCAAAAATCATTCCACGTTATAGTTCGGCGCCTCGCGCGTGATGATCACGTCGTGTACATGGCTTTCGCGAAGTCCGGCGCCGCTGATGCGCACAAAGCGCGCCTTCTGCTGCAGTTCGGCGATGGTCTGGCAACCGACATAGCCCATGCCGGAACGCAATCCGCCCACGAGTTGGTGAACCATGGCAGACAGTGTGCCCCGATAGGGAACGCGGCCCTCCATGCCTTCGGCCTGCTTCAAGCCGGCCTTGCGGTCCACGGTCTGCATCCGCAGACGGAATTTTTCCTCCGGCGTGCGCTTTGGGTCGGCGAGCAACTCCGCTTCCAGAGTTTCAAGCTGCTTCAGCCGCGAGGTGTCGCCCCGACGCACAGCACTGGAGAGCAGTTGATGGCGTTGCTCTCTCGCCTCGGCGGCCTTGGCGTGCGTCGGAAAACGCGTGGCGAACTCTCCGGCGATGTCCGCTGCGTGAATGGCGGCCTCGGCCTGTTTGGCGCGGAACGCTGCGAGTTCCTCCGGTGTCGGAATGCGGCTCTGCCACTCGGCGGGCGGCGTGGGCGGCTCCGCCGCTTTCTGGAGCCGCTCCAAAAGCGTGTCGGCATCAGCGGGAGCCTGCGCGCGCACGGAGCCGCTGGCGAAGGCGGCAAGCAGCAAAGCCGTGGCGAGGGCGCGGAGGACGGTTCGTTTCATGTGGATTGGACGCGTTGATGAGAGAGTTATTCCTTACCGCCGGCCCCGGCAAGTGAGGCAAAACCCTGAAGCTTCTCGCGCAGCAATTGCAGCCGGCGTGGGTTGTCGGCGGCGGAGAAGTCGGCCTCGCGCCGGCCGACGGAGGGCTGCGCGAGCACTGTTTCCAACGCGGTGACAAGCGACGCGACTTCCGCAGGTGCGAGCGTGACCGCTGGTTTGTTTTCCTCTTGCTCGGTGCGCACGGCCTTGCGCGCGAACTCCAGCAGCACAGCGCACGGTTCGAGACAGGGGATGAGACTTTTCGTGTCCGCCGCGTCGGGCGTGAGGCCGTCCACGGTCCAGAGGCGGCGCTTGAGGCAGAAGCGCGCATCGCAGCAGGCGCGGATGACCTGTCCGGCTTGCGCGTCTGTGAGCATCGTCGTGATGCGATACATCCCGCTCTGGCGCGCGGTGAAATCGCGGTAATGCGTGACTGGGGGAACGGGCTGCTGCGCGGCAAACCAGTCCGCGACCGCGCCGGGATAAAGTTGATTCAGGGCCGCCTCCAACTCCGCCTCGCCCGCCACCACGCAACGCCAGCCAGCACGCAAGTTCGGCGCAGCCTTGATGGGACGGAACTCGCCGGCCGCCGTGTGATTTGCGAGTGCGCGCAACTCGGCGACGACCACGGTGCGCAAGCTTTCCGGCGCGGCGGTGCGGTCGCTCATATGCCGCAACTCGAAGCCTGCCGCGTGCCGACGCACGCGCACTTGCGCGAGCACCAGCTCGGGACTGAGCTGGGCGCAGAAGCCAGTTAAAGCGGGATTGTTCAGGACTGCCATGACGGGGCGGAAACTAAGTCAACCCGGTGAAATGCCAACTCGAATTCCGCTGAAGCCAGAGCCGTTTTGGGCCACCGATGGCCACCGATGAAACACAGATGGAAATCATGAAGACAGGAACGCAGGAATGAGAAGTGACACAGCCGCCAACCTTTCCGGAGTTCCTGCTTTCCTGATTAACCTCCCCTTCCCCATCTGTGTTTCATTTGTGTCCATCTGCGGCTCAAGAAATCTTCCGACTACGGCTTCAGCACGATCTTCCCCGCCAGCGCGCCGGTTTTTTGCAACGTGCTCTCCTCCTGCAACCGATGCGCCGCAGCCGCCTCGGCCAGCGGCAGCACGCGGTCAATGTTCGCGCGCACCTTGCCCTCGGCCAGCCAGCGGTTCAGGTCGTCGGCGCACGGGCGTTGCTCGTCGGCTGTGGCGTTGAACATCGCGAAGCCGTGCAGCGAACAGTCCTTCACGTAAAACGGCCCGACCGGAAACACCGGCCGCGCCTCGCGTCCCGCCATCAGCACGAAGCGCCCGCGCGGCGCGAGCAGCGGCACGGCACGGTCAAAGTCCGGCTCGCGTTGCGTCTCCCAGAACACGTTCACGCCGGCGGGCGCGAACTCCCTCACAGCGGCGGCCACGTCCTGCGTGCGATGATTCAAGGCGATGTCCGCGCCGAAGGAGCGGCACTTCACGACGCGTTCGTCGCTGCCGGCGGTGGCGATGACCCGCGCCCCCGCGGCCTTGGCAAGCTGCACCACCATCGAGCCGACGCCCCCTGCCCCGCCGTTGACGAACACCGTCTCGTCCGCCTGCAAGCGCGCTTTCGCAAACAGTCCGAGATGCGCCGTGATGCCCACGAGTGAGACGGCTGCAGCGTCCTCGTCGCGCACAGCGGCGGGCGTAGGATTCAGCCAGCGTTCCTCGACGCACGCGAACTCGGCGAAGGTTCCTTGCCGACCGAACAGGCCTTGGTTCGAGCACCACACGCGGTCGCCGGGCTTGAAGCGTTTTACCTCCGCGCCGACGGCCTCGACGACGCCCGCGAGATCGCAGCCCACGATGTAGGGCATCGGCAAGTTCATCTTCACCATCCCGGCGCGGATGTAGGTGTCAATCGGGTTGACCGACACCGCGCGCACGCGGACGAGCACCTCGCCCGCGCGGGGCTGCGGCTGGGGGAGATCGCCGAAAATGATGGTATCCGCCGGACCGGGTGCGTTGACAAAGGCCGCTTTCATGGGTTGAACGTAGCAGAGCCTTGCGCACAGGGACAGCCAGAGGTTGCTGTCGGGACTGCTTTCCCCCACCCCGGATAACCACCCTCCGCCGACAGTCCAGAGAACCCCCATCTGCTCGACCCAATGCCTCCCTACAGTCCCGAAGACCCCTATCCGGCCAGACGAATGCCACCCTTCGGTCCCGCAGGTGCTCCTCTGGCCAACCGGATGCCCTCCGACAGTCCTGTAGAGCCATGTCCGGTCAGGCGGATGCCCCCAAACAGTTCTGTAGGAGCGTATCCGCTTGACCGGATGCCACCCTACAGGACTGTCAATACGTCACTTGCGAAAAATGACCGGATTCTCCCGGTTTTCATTGGAATAGCAGCCTACGTTCGCGCCGGAGCCACCCCTTTGAGCCATAACGAGGCCGCTGGCAGGATGGGGGAAGCGCCGCCGCCCCACGCCGAACTCCAGCGCGGGCGAACAAGCGGAACGGCGTGGCAGTTCGTGCGCTCCCGGCGAACCGCGAGAGCGCGGCTCGCTGCGTCCCAAGCGGGCACGCTCCCCTAGTATCTACTTAGGGTCTTTCCTAGTTGAGCGGGTGTGAACGGGTTTCATTCAAGAGCAACGAGT
>CAYZJP010000219.1:0-4936 GCA_964478755.1 uncultured Klebsiella sp. | reverse complement strand
AACGAGGGGAGAAGGTGGCCGCAGGCCGGATGAGGGGTGCGGCCACTTGCGCCGATTCAGCTTACCTCTCACCCCGGCCCTCTCCCCTCCTCCGAGGAAGGGAGAGGGAGAAGTCGTCGCGCGGTTAACGTCACAGACTCGCCACCCTGCCCCGCGACTGCTACGCATCTTCCCAGCAAATGGAACTGCGTGAACTTGCCGAGCGCGTGCTCTTCGCGACAACGCTGGAGGAGAAACTCCAGTGTCCCGTCGTCGTCACGGACGAGTCGCCGGGTTCCGCAATCGCCGCGCCCGCGATGCCGGGAAGACCGTCCGGGCTGCGCTTCAAATCCGCCGCGTCCGGTGAGAAGTCCGAGTTCCCCGGCCTGCGACAGCTCGGCAACGAGCGCGAGCGCGGACGTTTGCTGCACTTTTTCGCGAACCACGAGCTGCTCGCGACCGAGCTGATGGCGCTGGTGCTGCTGCGCTTTCCCGACGCGCCTGAGGCCTTCCGTCGCGGTGTGTTACAGACGTTGCGCGATGAACAGGAACACACGCGGCTGTATCTGGCGCGCATGAAGGCGTGCGGCATCGCGTTCGGCGAGCTGCCGGTGAGCGGCTACTTCTGGCGCGCGGTGTCCGGCATGACTTCGCCGCAGGACTACATCGCCGGACTGAGCCTGACGTTCGAGCAAGCGAACCTGGATTTCGCGCAGCACTTCGCGCAGGGCTTCGCGACAGTGGGCGACGCGGACACAGCCAAGTTGCTCGACCAAATCTACCGCGATGAAATCGCGCACGTCGCCTACGGGCTGAAATGGTTTCGCCGCTGGAAGCAACCGGGGCAAAGCGACTGGGACGCCTTCTGCGCGCAGCTCAAGTTCCCTTTGTCGCCTCAGCGTGCGAAAGGAGTTTCGCTGAACGTGGAAGGCCGCCGTGCCGCCGGCTTCGACGAGATGTTCATCGCAGAACTGGACGTGTTCGCGCAGTCGAAGGGGCGCACGCCGAGCGTGTTCGTCTTCAATCCTTTCGCAGAGGCTCGCATCGCGCAGGGCAAGTCTTTCACGCCCGTGAAGCATCAAGCGCAGCTTGCGTGCGACCTCGCCGCGCTGCCGATGTTTCTGTGCCGGCAAGACGACATCGTGCTCGTGGAGCAGCGGCCAGCGGTGGAGTTTCTGAGCGGGCTGAAGCAGGCGGGTTTCCCGCTGCCGGAGTTTGTGGAGGTGGGGCGCGATGTCCTCACCGCGCCGCCGGACGACACGAACGCCGAGCGGCGCGCCGAGGACAGGCGCGCCCTACCCGCACTCGCGAAGCGCAAGCTTGGCCGCCTGCGTCCGTGGGCGTGGGGACCGGACAGCGTGGAGTTGCTCGCGCCGCTCTTCGGCAACCTCACGGGCGAAGCGCGCACCGTGGAAGACTCTTTTAACGAGCGCATCGCGCCGCTTTACTCGAAGACGTGGAGCGCGGAATTTCTGCGCGGGTTCCTGCACGCTTCCCGGCTAGGCGCGGAGGAAAGGGCCGTGCCGGCGGTTTGTAACCGCCGCGTTGCGGGTGGAGCGCACGAGCAGTCCTCGGCCGAACGGGAGCAACCGACGGCGACTGCAAGTCGCCGGCACGGGTTCGGCGCGCTCCCGCTGTGCTCGCTGGAAGAGGTCGGCGTCGCGGTCTCGTCGTTGCCCGAAGCGCTCGCGGCCATCGCGGCGATTCGCGCACACGGACATCACCGCGTCGTGGTGAAGCAGGCGTTCGGACTTGCGGGGCACAACGCGATCCGGCTTTGGGAGCCGAAGCTCTTGGCAGCGCAGCAGCGCTGGATGGAAAGCGCCTTCGCCAGCGGACGTCAACTCGTCGTCGAGCCGTGGCTGGAGCGTGTGGTGGATTTCTCGGTGCAGTTGGAAATGGAGCCGAACGGTCTGAAGCTCATCGGCTACACCGGCTTGATCAACGACGCAAAGGGACAGTTCCAGGCGAACACTGCCGCGCCGAACTTCGCCCGCTCGCTGCCGTCCACCGTGCTCGCGTGCTTCCGAGAACGCCACGACTCCCCTGCTCTGCTGCGTCGGCTCTTCGCCGAACTCTTTGCGCAGCTCGAAGCGGAGTTGATGACGGCGGGCTATCGCGGGCCGGTGGGTGTGGATGCGTTCGTGTATCACGACACGGAAGGGCGTTACCGCCTGAAGCCGATCGTTGAAATCAACCCGCGTTACACAATGGGCCGACTGACGTTGGAGCTGATGCAGCGCGCCGCGCCGGGCGCACACGGCTGCTTCCGGCTCGTGAGTCACGCGACGTTGCGAGCGAAGGGCAACGCGGACTTCTGCAGTTACGCCCGGCAATTGCGCGAAGAGTTGCCGCTCCAACTCGAAGGTGAACCCGTTTCGAAAATCCGCTCGGGCGCGCTGTGCTTGAACGACCCGGCAAACGCTCAAGCCGTGCTGGCCGTGTTCACCGCACGTCGAACTCCGTTCAATTCAGCGCCGTCAGCGCAAATTCTCCACTCGGCAGCCCGGCCCTAATCCTGTCAGAGTGCGCCCATGCGCCATGTCCCGATTGATTCGAAGCTGTTCGTCGAAAACCGCGAGCGGCTGAAGAAGCTCCTGCCGCCGAAGTCGCTCGCGATTCTTAACGCCAACGACGTGCTGCCCACGAATGCAGACGGCTCGCTCGCGTTACACCCGAATTCCGACCTGTTTTTCCTCTCAGGCATCGAGCAGGAGGAGAGCATCCTGCTGCTCGCGCCGGGTGCCTTCGATCCGAAGCACCGCGAAATCCTCTTCCTGCGCGAGCCGAGCGAGCACTTGAAGATTTGGGAGGGCCACAAGCACTCGAAGGACGAGGCCACCAAGATTTCCGGCATCAAGCAGGTCAAGTGGCTCTCCGAGTTCCCGGTGATCTTCCGCATGTTGATGTGCGAGCTTGAGCATGTGTGGCTGAATTCCAATGAGCACAAGCGCGCCGTCGTGGAGGTCGAGACGCGCGACGTCCGCTTCGTGCGTGAGTGTCAGCGGCAGTTTCCGCTGCACACCTACCACAGGCTCGCGCGGCTGCTGCATCAAGTGCGCGTGGTGAAGACCGACGCGGAGATTGAGCTGCTCAAGGAGGCCGTCTCAATCACGGAGAAAGGTTTCCGCCGATTGCTGAGGTTCGTGAAGCCCGGCGTGCATGAGCACGAAGTCGAGGCGGTCCTTGCGCATGAGTTTACGCGCCGACGTGCCAAGTTTGCTTACAACCCCATCATCGCCAGTGGCAAGAACGCCTGCGTGCTGCATTACAACCAGAACGACCAGCGCTGCAAAAAGGGCGACCTGCTCCTGCTCGACGTGGGCGCGTGCTACGCGAATTACAACGCCGACCTGACGCGCACAATTCCCGTCAGCGGCAAGTTCACCCGTCGGCAGAAAGCCGTTTACAACGCCGTGCTGCGCGTCATGCGCGCGAGCATCGCGGGCGCAACTCTCGGCAAGCTCTCGCGCGACTGGCTGAAGGAATCGCAGGCGATGATGAACGAGGAACTGCTCGCCCTCGGGCTGCTCAAGAAGTCCGACATCAAGAAGCAGACCGAGGACGAGCCGGCGTGCCGGAAGTATTTCATGCACGGCCTCGGCCATCCGCTGGGGCTGGACGTCCATGACGTCGGCCACACGACGGAGCCGTTCGCGCCGGGCTGGGTGCTGACCGTCGAGCCGGGCATTTACATTCCGCAGGAAGGCTTTGGCGTGCGCTTGGAGAACGACATCGTCGTGACCGCAGACGGCCCGGTGGATTTGATGGCCGGCACGCCCGTCGAGGCGGAGGAGATTGAGGACTTGATGAAACGGCAAGCCCCGTCATGAGACAACGGGGCACTCTCTGACTGGACATTGTGGCGGGAAGGCGCGATAAAAGGCGCACTCAGCCATGAACACTTCCCTCCGCCGCAACTCCGGTTCCGCCCGCACTGCGCTGCTGTGCCTCATCGCCGCCGTGGGCGGAGCGGGCGCGATGCTTTTCTTTTCGCAGAAGGAGAAGAACGCGCTGCAATCAGAACTCGCCGCGCTGCACGAGCAGGCCCGGCAGGCTGAGGCCAAGTCTCCCGACCCGAAGGAAGTCGAGAAGCTGCGCGCGCAGGTGCGCGAGGCGGAGGAGTTCAAGAAAGAGGCCGAGGAAGTCCACCGGCTGCGCGGCGAGGTCACGCTGCTGCGCAAGGACAAAGCCATGTTCGAGCAGGCGAAGGCCGAGAACACCCAGCTTCGTGAACAGGCGCAACTGGCGCAGCGGTTGCAGACGGAGAACGCCACTTTGCGTGGGCAATACCAGTCCTTCGTGCAGAACATGCAGCAAGCGCAGGCACTGGCGCTGTCTCCGGGTGTGCAGGCGCAGAAGAACTCGTGCATCGCGAACTTGAAGCAGATTGACGGTGCCGTTCAGCAGTGGGCGTTGGAGAATAGGAAGGTTGCGAATGACCCCTACTCGCTCCGCAACCCCGCCCTGTTGTCCTACTTGAAAGGTTCGATCCTGCCACTGTGTCCGGCCGGCGGTAGATACACCGAGAGCGCGACCATCTCGGGTTGCCCGACCTGCACTGTCGCAGGCCATACACTTTGACTTTCGGATTTCACGCAGTCGGAGCTTTTGTTCACATTCACGCCATGCAAGTCACCGCCGCTTCCCATCCCGCCACACGTCGTCAGTTCATCGCCGCCACTTCCGCCACGAGTGCGGCGCTGGCCTTCCCGGCCATCACGCGCGGCGCGGGCCGCAGTGACAAACTCCGTATCTGCCTGATCGGCTGCGGCGGGCGCGGCACCGGCGCGGCGGCGCAGGCGCTCACGGCGGACAGCAACACGGGGCTTTACGCCATGGGCGATGTCTTTCGCGACAAGCTCGACGACAGCCAGAAATCCATGCCGGCGCAGTTCGGAAAAGAGCCGTCGCGCGGTAACGTCGCCGATACGCCACAGTTCACGGGGGTGGGTGG
>CAYZJP010000218.1:0-5031 GCA_964478755.1 uncultured Klebsiella sp. | reverse complement strand
GGCTGCACGCTCATCTTGTTAAAGGAGGTTTTGGGATAGCCTCTAATCACTTTCCGCCCATGGACATCAAACGCGCCATCATCACCGCCGCCGGCAAGAGCCAGCGCACGCTCCCGCTCCAGTCCCTCGTGGACCGCGACGGCCACACCAAGACCGCGCTGGCCATCATCATCGAAGAAGTCCTCTCGGCGGGCATCGAGGAGCTGTGCGTCGTGGTCTGTCCTGGCGATGAGAAGGCCTACCGCACCGCCGCCGGTGAGCACGCCAAGCGCCTCGAGTTCGTCGCGCAGAAGCATGCGCTCGGCTACGGCCACGCGGTCTCCTGCGCCGCGAAGTTCGCCGGGAAGAAGTCCTTCCTCCTGCTCGTGGGCGACCATCTCTACGTCAGTGGCGAAGTGCGTCGGTGCGCGCAGCAACTCGTCGAGACTGCATCGAAAGAAGACTGCGCCGTGTCCGCCGTGCAAGCCACGCACGAGAGCAAGCTGCCCTACTACGGTGCGGTCGGCGGACGCCTCGTGGCCGGCGGACGCAAGGGCCTCTACGAAATCACCGAAGTCGTCGAGAAGCCCACGCCCACCGAGGCGGAACAGCGCCTCATCGTTCCCGGCCTGCGCGCGGGCCACTACCTCTGCTTCTTCGGGATGCACGTGCTCACGCCCACGGTCATGGCGTTGCTGGCAGAGGAAGTCGCCGCCGCCGGCACGCGTGGAGGCGTCCATCTCTCCGCCACGCTGGCGAAGCTCGCGCGCAAGGAGCGCTACCTCGCCGCCGAGTTGACCGGTCGTCGCTACGACATCGGCGCGAACTACGGCCTGCTCACCGCACAGCTCGCGCTGGCTCTAAGCGGAAAGGATCGAGATGAAGTGCTGACGGGACTGGTGGAACTGTTGGCGCAGCGTGCGAAATGATTCTGAGCCACGGATGAAACACGGATTGAACATGGAGTCTGCTCCCTCATCTGTGTTTCATCTGTGTTCAATCTGTGGCTAAGAACAAGTCCTCGATGCTCACCAAACTCATCACCGCACACAAAGCCGCGAAGCGCAACGCCTCGCTCGACGCGCAGTGTCGCGATCTGAGCGCCGCCGAGTTGCTCTCCGAGTGCGTCGAACTCGATGCCTTCCGCCGCCGCGCCGACAACCTCTACGAACGCGTCCGCGCCCTCTTCTTCCTCTACGCCATCCATCGTTTCCACCTGCCAGAGAGTATCCAGAAGTCGGGAGTCAGAAGTCAGAAGTCTTCAAGCCTCATTCCATTTGCTGGCTACGAGCAGTTGCTCCACCGCCGCTTCGAGGAGGCGATTGACACCTTCCTCGCCGCGCAGTCCGCGCATGGTCCGAGCGACGGCCTCTGCTCCGCGCTCGCCAACGCCTACCACCGCCTCGCCTTCCAGACGCTGGCGGACCAGGTGCGCCGCAGCGTGCGCAGCGTGCGCGGCAATCAGTGGATGTTCCGCGTCGGCCATCCCGCTGACCAGCCGCTCCGCCTCCGCCCCGAGCTGCTCCAGCGCGCGGCGGACGGCACTTACCCGATTCTCCGCGAGCAAACGCCGGTGCGCATGGACCTCACGCACTCGGCGTGGAGCGACATTTTCTTTCTCGGCATGGATTTTCCCGAGGGAGCGAAGGTGCTCAACGTCTCCGTGGACCTCGGCGTCCACGGCCGCGACGCCGTGCCGCGCCCGCCCGTCAGCGCGTGGCTCCGCGTGCTCGACGAGCCGGTGCTGCGTCTGACTTCGGTGGACCTCGGCGCGACGGCGGACCTCACCGCGCTGTCAGACGTGTTCGACTTCGCGAAGGACTATCTCGGCCTGCTCAAGGCCGCCGTCATCGCGGCGGGCGTCGTGCCGCCGGGCATTGAAGGCAGCGGACAAAGTCTCGCCGAATTGCTCGCGCGCATCGTCGGGCCGGGGCGCGGGCTGGAACTCGTCTCGTGCGTGAACGACATCCCGAAAGGCTCGCGCCTCGCCGTCAGCACGAACTTACTCGGCTCGCTCGTGAGCGTGCTCATGCGCGCGACGGGGCAGGCGGCGTCGCTCACGGGCGAGTTGCAGGAGAGCGAGCGGCGCATCGTGCTCGCGCGCGCGTTGCTCGGCGAGTGGCTCGGCGGCTCCGGCGGCGGCTGGCAGGACAGCGGCGGCGTGTGGCCGGGCATGAAGCTCATCGAAGGTGTCATCGCGGGCGACGGCGACCCCGAGTTCAGCATCTCGCGCGGACGGCTCATGCCGCAGCACCACATCCTCAGTCTCGACGACGCCTCCGCCGAGACGCGCCGCAAGCTGCAAGACTCGCTCGTGCTTGTTCATGGCGGCATGGCGCAGAACGTCGGGCCGATTCTCGAAATGGTGACGGAGAAATATCTTCTCCGCTGCGAAGCCGAATGGCGCGGTCGCCAAGACGCCTTGCGCATCATGGACGAAGTGCTTGCCGCGCTAAAGGCCGGCGACATCCGGGCGCTCGGTGCGGCCACCACGCGCAACTTCCGCGAGCCGATTCAGACCATCATCCCGTGGGCCTCGACCGCCTTCACCGAGCAGCTCATCGAGCGCGTCGGCCGCGAGTTCGGCGAGGACTTCTGGGGCTTCTGGATGCTCGGCGGCATGAGCGGCGGCGGTATGGGTTTTATTTTTGCGCCGGAGCGAAAAGCCGAGGGACAACGGCGCTTGCAGGAAATCATGTCCGCGACGAAGCGCGAGTTGCAGCACGCGCTGCCCTTCGCGATGGAGCCTGTCGTGTTCGACTACGCCATCAACGAGCGCGGCACTTTCGCTGATCTCCTCGCCGACTCCTCTGCGCTCATGCCTTCAGGCTACTATGCGCTCACCGTGCCGAGCCTCCTGCGCACCGACCGCCACGAACTCCCAGCCGCGCGCCGTGCCGAGCTGGATAAATTCGCCGCCGCCTGTCGCGCGAAGCCCGAGCTGCGCGGCATGGTGCAGACGCTGTTCGACACGATGTTCCCGCGCCTGAAGGAAGAGCACGCTGGCTCGCAAAGTCTCGACGAACTGCTCGCCACAAACGGCTTCGACCGCGAAGCCCACGAAACCATCCGCGCCGACCTCCGCGCCGGTCGCATCGGCCTCGCCCAAAACCGGCTCCCAGCCAACACCGTCATGGAAGATGTCCGCACCGAGGACGTCTCCAACGCACTCCACTCGCCCCAAACCAAATCCAAGTCAAAATCCTTCCTCGACCTCGGCCTCGCGTCCCTCCGCCACGGCGAAGCGGCCGTCGTCACCCTCTCCGCTGGCGCTGCCAGCCGTTGGACGCAAGGCGCGGGCGTGGTGAAATCGCTGCATCCGTTCTGCAAGCTCGGCGGACGGCATCGCACCTTCCTTGAAGTCCATCTCGCCAAGTCCCGCCAGTCATCCCAGCTCGCCGGCACGCCCGTCCCGCACGTCTTCACCACGAGTTACCTCACCCACGACCCGCTCGCCTCCTTTCTCCACTCGCACAACAACTACGCCTACCCCGGCAAGCTTCTCCTCAGCCGCGGCGCGAGCGTCGGCCTGCGACTTGTCCCCACTGCCCGCGACCTCCGCTTCGCGTGGGAGGAGACTTCGCAGCAAGTGCTCGACGAGCAGCAGCAGAAAGTCCGCGACTCCCTCCGCGCCGCGTTGCTCAAATGGGCCGAGCAGTCAGGCGAAGCCACTGACTACCGCGACAACCTCGCGCTCCAGTGCCTCCACCCCGTCGGCCACTTCTACGAAGTGCCCAACCTCCTGCGCAACGGCACCCTCGCCACACTTCTGCGCGAACGTCCCCAGCTCAAGACACTCCTCCTCCACAACATCGACACCACCGGCGCGAATCTCGACCCCGCGCTCCTCGGTCAACACCTCGCCAGCGGCGCCACGCTCTCCTTCGAGGTCATCACGCGCCGCCTCGATGACCGTGGCGGTGGACTCGCGCGAGTGGACGGGCGTGTCCGGCTCGTCGAGGGCCTCGCCATGCCGCATGAGGAACTTGAATTCGGCCTCAGCTACTACAACTCCATGACCACGTGGATTGACGTGGACGGATTTCTCCGCGCCCTGCAACTCACGCGTGAAGACATCCTCGCCGAGGACACCGTCAAGATAACCGCCGCCATCCGCCACCTCGCCGCGAAGGTCCCCACCTACATCACGACGAAAGACGTGAAGAAACGCTGGGGCCACGGGCAGGAAGATGTCTTTCCCGTCGCGCAATTTGAGAAACTCTGGGGCGATCTCACCGCCGTCCCGGAGATAAACTCCCGCTTCCTCGTGGTGGACCGCGCACGTGGCCAGCAGCTCAAGGAGCAGGCCCAGCTCGACGGCTGGCTGCGCGACGGCTCGGCGGCTTACGTGGAGAAATTGTGCGCCTGGGAGTGAAGTCAAACGGACTTCAAGTCGAAGCAACTCGGTAGCTGCTTGGTGGAACGGGCCACCGGTCCGTTCTCGGCGGCAACCTGCCGCCGAATTTCGGCACGAGCCTCACCCAAAGCAATCGTCCCGTTCCCCGCGCGCCAAACGCGGTGGGCTGGTAGCCCGCCGCAACGGGCCAGTGGCCCGTTCCACCCTGAATTGGGCTGCATCGGCTTTGCTCACGGCGGAAACCCGATGACCAGCTTCACCGCCGAGTATTCCGGGTGAACCTTCCCCTCGCGCGTGCGGATCACCAAGTCCGGCTCCGTCCACGTCTGCCCGCGCAACCACTCCGGCAAGTCCCCCGCGCGCATCATCCCGAAGAGTCCCACCAGCGGCGGCTCACCCTCGCGGAACACCACGGGCCTCCGGCGCACGATCACCAGACCCGCCACCCCTGCCCCGTCCCCCAAGCGCGCCAACCTCCCCGCCCCCGACCGGAACGCGGAAGGCCACGCTGCGGTTGTTGTGCCCCCAGTCGCGGCTCGTCGGCACGAAGGGCCCGAGGAAGCGCCGCTGCGAATTGAAGTTGGGCGCGTACAGCCCCATCGCTTCGTCCATCAGCGCCTGGCTTCCGGCGATCCCCTGGCCACGCCGCCCTTCTCCCCCGGCCGCGCCCAAGCGTATCCCTGACGCGTCCCCCC
>CAYZJP010000217.1:0-5037 GCA_964478755.1 uncultured Klebsiella sp. | reverse complement strand
GGGGGGAGGTTCAGACCCCACGCGGGCCGCGCGAGCTTCTTGTGGATGAGGTCCGTGCCCGCCGTGATGTTGCCCCACTGGTCGGAGCCGCCGATCTGGAGGTCGCAGCCGTGGTCGCGCGAGAGCACGTAAAAATCAAACGCCTGGAGCAGCATATAGCTGAACTCCGTGTAGCTGATGCCGACTTCGCGGTCCTCCATCCGCGCACGGACGGACTCCTTCGCGACCATCATGTTGACCGAGAAATGTTTTCCAATGTCGCGCAGGAAATCGAGGTAGCTGACGCCGGCGGTCCAGTCTGCGTTGTCCACGAGCGACGCGCGGTTCGGCTGGAGTTCAAAATCGAGCAAACGCGCGAGCTGCGGGCGGACGGCCTCGACGTTCGCGGTGATTTGTTCCTTCGTGAGGAGCTGGCGCTCGGCGGTCTTGCCGCTGGGGTCGCCGATGCTGCCGGTCGCGCCGCCCGCGACGGCGATGGGGCAATGGCCGGCGTTCTGGAAGCGTCGCAGCGCGAGCAACGGCACGAGCGAGCCGACGTGCAGCGAATCCGCCGTGGGGTCGAAGCCGCAGTAGAGCGTGACCGTGCGCACGGCGAGCTGCCGCTGGAGTTCCGCCGCGTCCGTGCAATCCGCGACCAGCCCGCGCCACTGCAATTCTTCGTAGATGTTCATCAAGTGCGGGAGTTATCGCGGCAGGGCGAAGGCGGCTCAAGGGGAAAACCGTTTCATCGCGAAGGCAAAGCAGGAAATCGGGTGTCAAAGGCCGGTTCCTCGCTGTTTTCGGTGGAATGGCTTCCTGCGGTTGCGCCGGAGGCGCGCCTGAAGGTAGCCGGTGGGAAGCGCAGCGCACCCACCGGATGACGGCCCCTCCGGGGAGCGCCCCGGAGGGAGCGCATGAGGTTTCCCCATGCGTTCATGCGCCCCGCTGGGGCGCGGGAAGGTTTGTGCCGCTCACCGGTGGGTGCGGTTCTCCCGGTGGTCGAACCTGCCCACCGGCTACCTTCATCGGCCCCGCTGGGGCCAAGACCACGCTGATCGGCAGCTTCCATTCCACTGAAAACAGCGGAGAATCCAAAGGCCGTATGTAACCGTTGCCCGGGCACCGCCGTCAGGACAACTGACGCCAGTCCACGGATTCAGATTGCTGGCGCGCCGACAAAACTTGCTCATCAATCTATGAACTCCCTGACCCGCTCCTTCCATTCGCTCGCGGCTGCCTTGGTGGCTGGCGCGTTCACCCTGCTGGGCCTGTCCGCCAATATCCCGGCGGCGGAGAAGCCGTCCGCCGAAGGCAAAAAGGGCGGCCACAAAGCCGGCCCGAACGCCAAGTCCGAGGCGGAGTTGCTCAAGGACGCCTACAGCATCCTTGAACGTGCCGACCACGATTACAAAGGCCACCGACACGCGGCGATGCACCAGATCGAAGAGGCCGCCACGCATCTGGGCGTCAAGCTGCACGGTGATGGCAAGGGCAAGGAAGCCCAGGCCACTTCGGACGAGCAAGTCCGTGAGGCCAGGAGCATGCTGGAGAAGGCGCACGGCCTGGTGGCCGGCCATAAAAATGCGAAAGTGCCGGAGCACATCAACAATGCCATCAAGGAGCTTGGCATTGCCCTGTCCATCAAGTAGGCGCGTTCAACCGCCAGTCCGGAACTTGGTTGGCGCGCTCCTTGGTTGCCGGAGCCAGGCAAATCTTCCTCCGCCTCCTTGTTGATTCTCGGTGCCGGTAAATTCGTCTGGGCAGGGACTCGCATGAGTCTTAGCCTGCCGAAAGTGAAGCCGCCCCGATCCCTGGCCCTGTGCTGCGCCGCCATTCTCGTGGCGGTGGGTTGGGCGTTTCCAGCGCGTGCGGCGGACGTGACGTTTCAGACGGAGGTCGCGGCGGTGATTTCCAAGGCCGGCTGCAACCTCGGCACCTGCCACGGCAACGCAACGGGCAAGGGCGGCTTCAAGCTGTCCCTGCGGGGCGGCGACCTCGACTACGATTATGGCACTCTCGTGCAAGACCAGTTCGGGCGACGCGTGAACTTGCAGTCCCCCGACGAGAGCCTGCTGCTGCTCAAGGCCACACAAGCCGTGGCGCACGAGGGCGGCAAACGCTTCGACACCGCCTCGTGGGAATACCGCACGCTGCGCGAGTGGATCGTCAGCGGCGCGAAGCGCGAGTCTCCCGGCGCGCCGGCTCTCGTGAAGCTGGAGGTCACGCCGCGTGAACAGTTCCTCATCGAGCCGGCCAGTTCCGTGCAGGTGCAAGTCGAGGCGAAATTCTCCGACGGCTCCACGCGCGACGTGTCGAAGATCGCCTGCTACGAAGTCGTGAACGTGGCCGTGGCCGATGTGTCCGTGGACGGTCGCGTGACGCGCAAGGAGTCCGGCGAGACGACGCTGCTCGTGCGCTTCCTCCATTTGCAGGAGCCGGTGCGGCTGGCCTTCGTGCCGGCCCGGCCCGGTTTCAAGTGGGCGAACACACCGCCGCAAAACTTCGTGGACGAGCACGTCTTCGCAAAGCTCAAGACACTGCGGATGAATCCCAGCGCGCTGGCGAGCGATGAAGTTTTTCTGCGCCGCGCCTGTCTGGATTTGCTCGGCATTCTGCCCACGGCCGAGGAGGCGAGAAAGTTCGTGAATGCCGGTAGGGACGCGCTGCCGCGCGTCCAGCCCGGAGCCAAGGGCGTGTCGAATCAGGCCGCGCAGCAGCGCGGCCCTACCACGCGCAGCCCTGCAATGGGCAGCGGAGGAACAGTCAAGCGCACGGCGCTCATCGACGAACTGCTCGAACGCCCCGAGTTTGCCGATTTCTGGGCGCTCAAGTGGGCTGATCTCCTGCGTGTCGAGGAGAAGACGCTCGACGCAAAAGGAATGCAGGACTTCCACCGCTGGCTGCGCGCGAGCATCGCCAGCGGAAAGCCGATGGACCAGTTCGCCCGCGAACTCATCGCGTCGCGCGGCAGCACTTACGCCAACCCTGAAGCAAATTTCTATCGCGCCAACCGCACGCCCGTCATCCGCGCCGAGGCCGCCGCGCAAGTTTTCCTCGGCACGCGGCTCCAGTGCGCGCAGTGCCATAACCACCCGTTCGACCGCTGGACGCAGGATGATTACTACGACTGGGCCGCGCTCTTCGCCCGCGTGGACTACAAGATTCTGGAGAACAACCGCCGCGACAAAAACGACAAGCACGAATTCGTCGGCGAGCAGCTTGTTTACCTCTCGCGCAAGGGAAGCGTCACGAATCCGCGCACGGAAAAGACTGCCGAGCCACGTTTTCTCGGTGCGGTGAAAATGGATTTCGACAAGCAGGACGAACTCGAAGCGCTTGCCGCGTGGATGACGCGCGCCGACAACCCGCTCTTCGCGCGCTCGCAGGTCAACCGCATCTGGTATCACCTCATGGGCCACGGCATTGTGGACCCCATTGACGACTTCCGCGCGACGAATCCTGCATCGCACCCCGCGCTGCTCGACGCGCTCACGGCGGAGTTTGTGAAGAGCGGCTTCAACCTGCGCCACGTCATCCGGCTCATCATGAACTCGCGCGCCTACCAGACCGCGAGCGAACCGAATGACACGAACGCGGGCGACGAACTCAATTACGCCCGCGCCCCGCTGCGCCGGCTCACGGCCGAGCAGATGTTCGACACGCTGCATCAGGTCGCGGGTGTCTCGGCGGAGTTCCGGGGCTTCCCCACCGGCACGCGCGCGGCGGAACTTCCCGGCGCGCGCATCGAGGGCCGTCGCGGCAAGCGCACGCAAATGTCGCCGGACGTGTTCCTCTCCATGTTTGGCAAACCACCGCGCCTGCTTACCTGCGAGTGCGAGCGCTCCACGGACACGAGCATGGGCCAGGCGTTCTTCATGATCTCAGGACCATCGGTGAACGAGCTGCTCACGCGCTCGGACAATCGCCTCGGCGCGCTCCTCGACTCCGGCCAGCCCAACCGCGCCATCGTCGAGGAACTCTACTGGACCGCGCTCACCCGTCCGCCGAATGCGACCGAGTTGGCCAAGACTGTCGCGCACATCGAAGCCGCGAAGGACCGCCGCGCCGGCGTCGAGGACGTGCTCTGGGGTTTGGTGAACGCGAAGGAATTTGCGCTGCGGCGCTAATCGCACACGCTGCCCCGACCATGGGTGACCAGCCCGCTGAAACTTCACTCCCCTTGCCGCGTCTGCTCTCCAGTGCTAGACCATTGATGCAATGAACTTCGCCTGCACCCCGCAGCTCAACTTCCAGATGACCCGCCGCCGCCTGCTGCAAGTCGGCGGCATGGGCCTCTTTGGCATGTCGTTGCCCAAGCTTCTCGCCGCCGAGGCGAAGGCCGCGAAGAACCCGCTGGCACGCGCGAAGTCCGTCGTCTTCCTTTTCCAGTGGGGCGGTCCGAGCCACTTGGAGACGTTCGACATGAAGCCCGACGCGCCCGAGGGCATTCGCGGCCTGCACAAACCGATGGCGTCGAGTGCCGATGGCATTCAGGTCAATTCGCTCCTCCCGCACACCGCGAAGGTCATGGACAAGGTCTGCCTCATCCGGTCCATGCACCACACGATGAAGAACCACAACTCGGCGGGCTACTACGCGCTCTCCGGGCAAGCGCCGGCCACGGACGACCAGCGGCTCAAGGAGTCGATTTATCTTGTCCCCCCCTACGGTTCCTGTCGTGACAGGCACGCGCCAGCATGTTCGCATCGAACTCATTGCCGAGTGGTTCCGGGCCGAGCCCCTGCAACAGCGGCTCCTCGTCGAGCGCGTTGCGAGCGATGATCTTCATGTAGCCGAAGCGGCGCGGGGCGTTGAACACGACGGACGCGCCGGAGGACATGTGAAACACGACATGATCGTGGGCGCGGTTCTCGCTGCGCGGATAATGGAATTCGCCCGGTGTCGCGCTCGCCTCGCCCTTCAGCACGCGGAACGAGCCGGACATGCCCAGATGCATCAAGAGCACGTCGCCGGAGGTCAGGTCGGCCATCAAATATTTGGCGCGACGGCCGGACCCGGTCCCGGGCCGGCCCTTCAGGCGGGCCGGCAAGTCCTTTT
>CAYZJP010000216.1:0-5053 GCA_964478755.1 uncultured Klebsiella sp. | reverse complement strand
GTCGTCAGACAGCGTTTCGCTTTTCACGTTCAAGGGTTTTGGGATAGCCTCTAGCTTTTGCGGAGGGTCGGTTGCTCTCCATTCATCCGTTTCAGGATTTCAACGGGCGAGTGACCCGGCTGTGGCTTGCGGAGATACTTCGCCGCGCCGATTGGCCGCTACCCGACTTGGTGCCGGACAACGAGGCGGGCCGGCAAGTTTATCTCAAAGCCCTCGCTGCGGCGGACGCGCGTGACTATCGCCCGCTCATGGAAATCTGGCGGCAACGCTTCGGAGGAGCTAGTCTCGAAGCCTGAAACCGATGAAATCATACCCACATCAACGCGCCGATGCTCGCCGGGCGGAAGTGCTGATGATCCTGCCGTCGCCGGAGGAAATCCTGCGCAAGGCGGAGGAGGCGAAGGCGAAAGCAGCGGCGGCACCCGCAGCGAACAAAGGGAATGCGATGTGATGAAGTCGCAAATTGCGACATCAACTGCGCTTAATACCAATGATTGACCCGCTGCTTTCGCTGGTTTTTTCGGTTCAATCACAGAAGGGAGTTTACGCACTTCTGCTTGGTTCGGGCGTGTCACGTTCGGCAGGTATCCCAACAGGCTGGGAGATCGTGCTCGACCTGATTCGCAAGCTGGCGCGATTGCACGGTGAAGAATGTGAGCCGAACCCAGAAGAATGGTTCCGCAAGGAGCACAATGCTGAACCCGACTACAGCAAACTACTCGACGCACTGGCAGCAACTCCTGCCGGTCGTCAGCAACTGTTGCGTGGATATTTCGAACCGACTGAAGATGAGCGCAACCAAGGCATCAAACTTCCAACCGCCGCTCACAAAGCCATCGCAAGCCTTGTCGCGAATGGTCACGTGCGGATTATTCTAACGACCAACTTTGACAGACTGGTGGAGAAGGCACTCGAATCCGCCGGTATACACGCGACAGTCATCAACACCCCCGATGCGGTTAACGGTGCGCTTCCTCTGGTTCATGCGGGTTGCACCGTCGTCAAGCTCCACGGTGACTACCTCGACACGCGAATCCGAAATACGCCAACCGAGTTGGACAACTACGACGAAGTAACCAAGAAGCTGCTAGACCGCATTCTCGATGAATACGGCCTTATTGTTTGCGGTTGGTCGGGCGAGTGGGACTCTGCGTTGCGAGGGGCCATCACACGGACGCCGTCTCGTCGCTTCACCACCTTTTGGGCAGACCGAGGAAATCGCGGGGAGAAAGCGAATCAACTGGTCGGGCACCGAAAGGCGCAACTCATCCCCATCAAGGACGCTGACCAGTTTTTCACTGGTCTTGCCGAGGGCGTAAACGCACTCGCAGAGGCAAACGCGCCGCATCCGCTCTCCGCGAAGGTCCTTGTGGCAACTGCCAAACGATACCTTGCTGACGATGCTCACCGAATTCGGTTGTTTGACTTGGTCACGGAAGAAGTTGAGCGGACACGAACGGCTATTTGGTCGAAAGATTTCCCACTGACGTTTTCCGGCAAGCCTGAAGAGGAATTGCCAAGACGCGTTCAGAGATTCGACGCGTTGACAAGTCCACTGGCCGAGCTCTTTGCGACTGGGTGCTATTGGGGAGGAGATCAGCACACATCTCTTTGGTCACGAAGCCTCGAGCGCATGGCTTCGTTCCACAAGCGTGACGGCTCCTACAATGAACATCTCTTGAGGCTTCAGCGGTATCCTGCCCTTTTCATGTTTTACGCCGCAGGAATCGCTGCGATTGCTGGCGGCAACTATCGGACGCTACGCGTTCTTTTGGAGCAGACGAAAGCATCGGATGATGTTTTTGAAAAGCACGAGTCGTTCGCAGTTGGACTTTCGACTTGGACGGTGATGGAGCAGCAGGTTGGACAATTGCTTCCCGAAATGAGGAATCGTTACACCCCGCTGAGTGATTACCTTTTCGCGGTGCTTCGAAAGCCGCTCGGCCAATTCCTTTCGAGCGAATTGGCTTATCAGGAAGCCTTCGACCGGTTTGAATACTTTTCAAACCTCACTTGCGCTTTGTTTTCCAATCGGAACGGCCTTCCCCTTGGGGCATTTGGCTGGAGACACCGGGACGCGAATCGTTCAGTCTTCACGATTGTGCAGAATGAAATTGACACACTTGGAACATCTTGGCCTCCGTTCCAGGCAGGACTCTTTGGAGGTTCGCTTGAAAAATTTCAAGCAGCGCACGCCAAGATCATTAACCTCATTGAACGAATCGGTTGGCGTTGAACCATGCTCCCCGCCCTCATCTTCCGCACGCTGCGCTCCGCGAACAAGCGGTGCATCGCGAAGTTCTGCTGGAACTTCGGCGTGAAAGGCATGCTCTCCGTTGAGCGCTTCAAGCGCCGGCTCAGGCGCGGCGGCAGGAGCAGACGTATCAGGCGATGGCGCAGCATTACCGGCAGGTGGTGAACGAGCAGCAGATGCGTATGGAGGCGGCTAGGCCACGCTGCGCTTATGTTTCCGCGCGAGGGCCTTGACGCCGGGCAGGGCGAAGAGGGCGGCCCCGACGATGCCGGCGGCGTTACCCATCGTGGCGGGGACGATCTTGGCCTCGACGTTCTCGAGGTAGCGGAAGAAGTGCTCCGGCTCCGCGCTGACGCCGCCGCCGATGATAAAGAGGTCGGGCGCGAGCATATATTCGAGGGTGGCGAGGTAACGGTCCACCTTCCTGCCCCACTGTTCCCAGGTCCACTTGTTGCGCTCCCGCGCGACGGTGGAGGCATACTTCTCGGCGTCGTGCCCCCCGACCTCGAGATGGCCCAGCTCGGTGTCCGGCAGGAGCGAGCCATTGTGCAAGACCGCCGAGCCAATACCCGTGCCGAGGGTGACGAGCACGACGGTGCCGCGCACGCCACGGCCCGCGCCGAAGCGCGCCTCGGCCAGGCCGGCGGCGTCGGCGTCGTTGCCAACGGCGACGAAGGGGGCGCCGAGGGCGCGGCGCATATTGTCCACGATCTCGTGGCGCACCCAGGTGGGGTCGAGGTTGGGGGCGCGGCGGACGACGCCGTGCTTGATGAGGCCGGGGAAGCCCACGCCGACTGGCCCGTGCCACCGGAGGCGGCGGGCCAGCTCGCCGATGGTGGCGACGACGCCCTTGGGCGTGGCAGGCTGCGGGGTCCTGGCGTGGACGATGGCGGTGGTGAGGGCACCTTTGCGCGTGTCCACAACGGCGGCCTTGATGCTGGTGCCGCCGATGTCCACGCCGAGGATGAGGTGGGGGTCGTTCATGGGTGAATCAGGGTGCTGGGGCGGGAGGGAGCCGGCTTGCGCCGGTTCGCTCCAGCCCACCGGGCCTCACTTCGAGAGCGCCACGATGTAGCGCTGGAAGCGGGTGGTCTCCTCCGCGAGGCCCAGGCTGCTGTAGATGGCGTGGAGGTTGGAGCAGATGCGCAGGAGGATGCGGCGCGGGGTGATGGAGGCGAGGAAGCCATCGTGGAAGTCGTGGCCGGAGTTGATGAGGAACTTGATGCAGTCGCCCTTGGTCATGAGCTTGCCCTTGCGGAAGGCGTCAATATAGACCTCGCCCTTCGAGGTCTGGAGGCGGCAGACAAAGTGCCCCGGCATCCCGATGCCCGTGATGGGCAGCCGCAGGCGGCGCGCGATGGCGAGATACACGACGCACAGGCTGACGGGGTTGCCCGTGCGCCGGTCCATCACGCGGTTGAGGTAGCTGTTGTCGGGGTCGTTGTAGTTCGCCTCGTTTCCGGTGAAGCCGAGGTCGTTGAAGAGGTAGTAATTCACCGTGCCGATGATGCGGTCCAACGGCGCGCCGAAGTCCACGCGGGTGCGCAGGTCCGCCGCGTAACTGTCGAAGAGCGCGGAGTAGGCGAGCGGGTTGATGTTCGGGTATTGCGTCTGGCACAACAGCCAGATGGCCTGCTCCAAGTCCAGGTCCTCGCCCCGGCTCAGGCAGAACGCGAGGAAACGGTTGTCCGCCGCGCCGCGCTCGAAATAGTCCACGATCTCCTGCGCGCGCCGGCGCAGCACCGGGTCGCTGCTCAACGTGTAGGCCCGCAGCCAGTCGCGCGCGGGCTGGCCCTGCTCGATGATCTTCGCGCGGATGACTTGGTAGATCGCGGGGTCTTCGTCCGTGAGAAGGGTGAGCAACGCGCCCCGCTGGCCCTCGGTCAGGGCCGCCGGAGGATTCGCGCTGGTGGCGGACAGATTCACGGCTGATGGGGAGACAATGGCAAATCCCCGCGCTCAATTCAATGCAGAAACCGACCGGCGGCGCGGCGGGATAATTCACCGCTGGTGCGACGAGCCACTTTGAACCTTGAACTTTGAACGCGGAACTTCACCCTTCCGCGCATGGAAACACCCGACCAGCTACGCGAACTCTTTCGGATGCAGAAGGCCCTCAACGAACGCATCGGCGTGCGCACCGCCGGCATGAGCGAGGAGGAGAAGACCCAGTGGCTCCTCAACTACACCCGCGCCATGCAGCAGGAGCTGGCCGAGCTGACCGACAGCGTCCCGTGGAAGTGGTGGGCCAAATACCAGAAGTTCGACGAGCAGAACGCGCGCGTGGAAGTCGTGGACCTGTTCCATTTCCTCATCAGCATGGCGCAAGTGCTCGGCATGAGCGCGGACGACGTCTTCGCCGCCTACGTGAAGAAGAACGCGGTGAACTTCCAGCGCCAGGAGTCCGGCTACACGCAGAAGGACCACGCGGACTCGAAGCACATCTGAGCCATCACCACCCGTTTGCCAAACTCGCACGGCGGCAGTAGAAAGGCGACCTATGCCACTTCTTTCCAAGACGCTCGTCAGTTGGAATCAACCGCGTCGATTTCGAGACCAGATGCGGACGGTGGGAAAGCGGGTCACGAACTGGTGGGTTAAGCCCGTGCTTGTTCTCGGATTGGCGGGGCTATTCCTGCTGCAGTGGTATCTCGCCACATTGAAGGAGGGGCCGAAAAGACCACCGCCGTTCGAGTCCGCCCTTTGGGTGGCTTTGGGAGGAAGTTTCGCCATGATTTACGGCATCCCTTGGCTGGTCTGGTTGGTTCCGAGTTCGGTTACGGCCAACGAGCGGGGCTT
>CAYZJP010000215.1:0-5129 GCA_964478755.1 uncultured Klebsiella sp. | reverse complement strand
CGGATTTTAGCAGGGCGGAAAGGCCGGCAAAATTCCTTGGTTTCCTGGCCGTGGAATTGCAGGGTGTCCAAGCCGAATTCGGCGACGACGGCGCGCACGGTCTCGGCGCTGGCGTTCACGAACACGCCGACCTTGGCGACGAACGGTGGCAGCGCGTGGATGATTTGTGCGGCGGCGGCGGGAGTGAGGTTACGCTTGCTGCCCTCGAAGAACATGAAGCCCAGCGCGTCTGCGCCGGCCTCGACCGCCGCGAGCGCGTCGGGCAGCCGCGTGATGCCGCAGATTTTGACCTTGGTGCGCACGGCTATTTGATGAGTTCGTAATGGCCGATCATCGGCAGGGGTTTGCAGTGCCCGCCGGCGGCGTTGACGATGCCGAGGATTGTGAGCACGAGCCAGCCCAGCCAGAGCAGCGGCACGACGAGGACCAGGATCATGTTCACGAACGGAATGAAGCCGATGACCATGCAACCGACCGAGCCGATGATGGACGCGAGGAACAGGACGAGTCCCTGGTTGCCGTGATACTTGGCGAACTTCGAGTTCGGCGCGGCGATGAGTCCGACAACGAACAGGACCCACAAATAAGCAATGATGCCGAACGCGCGGTTCTTCTCGATGTCATCGGCCTCTGAAATCGGCGCACCGGGCTGACTCGGAATCGGCGGCGACGCGTTGCCCGCGCCGGGCACAGGCGGCACGGCGGGCGGGGAGGCGGGGCGGCAGTTTGCGAATTCCGGCAGTGTTTTCGCCGCGAGCCAGTTGGCCATGCCTTCCTTCCAGACGTAGGTGTCGGGCGAGAGCGTGCCGTTGGTGAGGAGCGCCGACAGCGCAGCGGTGTCCACGGGCGCGGAAGGCTGGCCGTTTTGAACGTATCTCCAAATGCTCATGGTCGTTGGTTCGGTTGCTGGCGATGACAACAAATCCGCCGCCGTCCCGCAAACAGTTTGTCCCACCGGGTTCCGGCGCGGATCACTTCCCCGACACATCCAGACACACCAAGTCCCCGAGGCTGCGGCAGTAGATGCGTCCGTTGGAGAGGACCGGCGGCGCCCACGTGCTGTTGCCGCCGAGGACCTGTGCCGCCGCGCTTTCGTGGAAACCTGCCGGTGAGGCGTCGGCAAGGCCAAGCCGTCCGCGCTCGCCGTAGAGGAGGAGCCTGCCGTCGGCGAGCATGAGCGAGCCTTTGCCATAGGCGGGCGTGGACCACTTCACCGCGCCGGTGATGACGTCGAGGCAGCGGAGCTGGCTTTCGTCGAAACCGTAGAGATGCCCCTGCCACAGCACGCAGGAGTTGAAGTGGTTCCTCATGTTCTTGTTCGACCATACAAGCTGGATGCCCTTGGCCGACATTTGCAGCAGCGCGCAGCCGGAGTTGTAGCCGGAGGAAATGAACACCTTGTCCTCGAAGATGATCGGCGTGGCCGCGTTCACGTCGTAGCTCGTGTGCCAGTTGTAATGCCAGAGCACGCGACCGTTGCTGGCCGCGCGGCCTGTCAGACCGCCCGCGCTGAACACCACGACGGCCCGGTCGCGCGCGAGTTCGAAGGCGACCGGCGACGCGTAGCCCGCCGCCCAATTGCCGTTGGTCCAAACGACGCGCCCGGTCTTCTTGTCCATCGCGGCGACGGAACGTCCCGCCGCCCCCGTCTCCAGAATCAGCAATTCGCCCTCCACCAGCGGCGAGCCGGCGAAGCCCCACTGCGGGATGTAGCCGCCGAAATCGTTGATGAGACTTTTGGTCCAGACCAACGCGCCGTTCGCCGCGCTCAGGCAGAGCAAGTGGCCGTTGCGGCTGACGGTGAAGACAAGGTTGCCGTCCACCGTGGGCGTGCAACGCGGGCCGGGATAACCGTTCGGGTCGGCGGCGGCACAGGGATACTTGTAGTCCCACAGGATTTTGCCATTGGCCACGTCGAGGCACAGGACATGGTCCACGTCGCTCACGTTGCCCATCGTGTAGAGCCGCCCGCCCACGACCGACACGGACGAGAAACCCACGCCGACCTTCGCGGCCCACAGGCGCCTCGGCCCCTCCTTCGGCCACTGCGCGATGAAGTCCTTCTCGGCGGAGATGCCGTTGCGCTTTGGCCCGCGCCACTGCGGCCAGTCAAAAGATTCCTGCCCCGAGGCCGAAGCCGCCAGCAGCCATGCGACGAGAGCCACGATGCGGATGCCGGTGTTCACAGGGCGAAACTAACTCTCATCACTCCGTCACGTCAAACTTCCCGACTGAGTTTTGGATGGGCGCATCTTGACACTGCCCCCGACCCCGCTGGCATTGCGGAGCGCCGATCTCTGAATCGGCGCGTTTCTGCGTGGCATTCAACACCTGCCGGTTCGGAGACCGGCGCTCCGGGGGCAGTGTCAAGATGCGCCCGTTTTGGATTCCCCGTTGCGTCCAAGCCAGCCTCGGCACACGAAACCTTCGCCCTCGGACGCCAAATTCTCCACCGCCCCGCCTTCGCTGGACCGCCGACGCGCGCGGCAACGCGGCCCTGCCGGTTCACGGATTCGACGCGGGCGAAGTGGCGGGCGGCGGGGTGGTGCCGCCGCTGCTTTGCCCACCGATGCGGCGGGCGTTGAAGTAGCCGTCCACGAACAGTTTTCCATCCACGTTTGGACTGCCATCCGCGTTGGTCGCGAATTGCGGGGCGAGGTCATCCATGCCGGCAAGCGTGTCGTCCGGGACTTGGAAACGCGAGCGGATGGAGCCCGTCTGCGCTTTCTTCGTCGAGCGGGCGGAACCAGGCGCGCCGATGATGGTGGCATAAGCATCAATGCGGTCACTGAACAAATCGCTGGCATCGGTATCAATGCCATAGTCCGCGCCGGCGGGCGGGGTGCCCGTGGTCTGCGGGAGCAACGCTTCGAGCAACGAACGCGCGCGATCCAGCAAGACCGACTCCTGCAACCTCCGCCAGTCGGTGAGCGTCATGTCCCACTTGGCGGCATCTGTGAGGTTGCCCTGTTTGATGAACAGCAGGCGCAGCGCGCGGGCCAGCGGCGCGGCGGCGTCTTCAAGCGCCTGCTCGGCGGTGTTCTGCTGGTCGGTGACGCCGGTGAGGGTTTGCGACTGCTGGTCGCCGAACGCGCCGACCTCGCCGGCCTGCAACTCGAACTGTGCTTCGAGCGTGGTGAACGCCTTGGGCTTCTGGTTGAACCAGCGCGGCTTGTTGGCCGGGTTTTGCAGGTAATCCTTCACGCGGCCGAACATGGCCAGCTTTTGCACGAACTCGTCTTTCATGTTTCGTTTGGGTTAAATTTGAACGGATGCGGAAAGATGGTGACTACGGCGCGGAAGGCAGGGAGTTTCGCGGGTCGAGGCCGAACTTCTGATCCACGGACTGCATATGCCCGTCCACAAAGGCCACGTTCCCTTTGCCGTTGTGCCGCGTGGACACAGGATTGATTGTCGGAATCCAGCGGGCGTCGTTCAGCCCCTCGCCTTTGCGGTCTTCCTCAGCCAGCATGATTTTGCCGGAGGGGTTGATGACCGAGCCGAGGGAGAAGGGCAGGACTTTTTGACGCCGCTGATCGAGCGCCAGCGCCATGCCGGCGTTGATGTCGTTGGTGACCCGGTAGGACGTGAACGAGAAGCTGTAGATGTAAGGGTTGGTCGCGCGGTTCTGCTCCAGCTTGAGCGCGTCGAAATCCGCCGCGCAGCGGAAGACGTTCGTGGGCAGCGCGCCGCCGGCGAGGTAGCGGGCCACGGGACTTTGGCTCACGTCACGGTTGTTCTGCCAGTAAATCCAGTCCTCGGCCATCGGCCCGATGAGCGTCTTGGAACCGGGTGCGGGGAAATGCTCCGTGTTGTCGCCGAGATACATGAGGAACGCCGAGCCGACCTGCTTGAGGTTGCCCGCGCAACTGATGCCGCGCGCCTTGCCCTTGCCCCGGGCCAGTGCCGGCAAGAGTAGCCCCGCCAAGACCCCAATGATCGCGATGGTCACCAACAGCTCGAGCAGAGTCAAACCAAGTTCAGCTTTTGCAGAGCGGCTCATCAAGACACCTCAGGCGGTGGTTTCGGTTTCTTGAACAGGTTCTTTTGGACAAACACTTTGATGTTGCCCGCTTCATACTTGAGTTCGTAGTGCTCACGCACATAGGACATGATGCCTTCGCCAAACATGCCCCGGCTGGTGACGACCTGCTCGGCATGGTAGCGCTTTAGGATTTCAAGCAATTGCTCCTGGGTGATAAGCCCGGCGCGCAGGCGCTTCGTGGACAGCACGGCAATCTCCGGCGGAACAAGCATTCCCGCATGGAATGCGAACAGGCCATCTTCAGCGAAGACCCAGCGCGTGCGCGCCTCGTATTCTTTCATCACCTTTACTGCATTCCACTCCGCCGTGCGGTCGGGCGGATGTCGGATGAAGGCTGTGTTGCGCTCGATCTTGGCTGGCAATTCAACTAGGAAGACCGAGAGTAAGACAGAAAACACAACAACAACCCACGCCCCTTTGTAGGGAAATCTAACCACATCACTCCATGTCGTCAGTTTGATAAGCGCAACCAACTCGCCTATTGCCAAACTGCCCAGCCACGCCATAGGCACAGCGATATGCAGCCAGTGAAATGGCCAAAAGGGACGATGCCATGAGCGAACAACCAATTCGGATGCGAGCCAAACGAACGGGAATACGAATTTAGGTGTCCGGCGCCGCAGGGCGAAGATGCCGCCAACGGCGGCCAGAATGACCAAATCGTAATCCCGCATCACTGCGTGTCCAAGTGCGACATGGCCGGGTTCATTCTTGAACGCCTCGCGTGTGGCGGTGCCAAGATGCGTTTGAATCAACGACTGCGTGTTCCAGCCCAGGACAACAGCTAGAACCATGAAAGCCCCAGCAGCAACTATGAGCCATCTCAACGACAGCAACAGCCGCTCCTTGCGTTGGAAATGGCTTTGACCATGCACACGGAGGCAGCCCAAGGCTAGAAACGCAGGCAAAACGAGGATCGTTGCAAGCTTGCTATGCATCGCCATAGCAAACACGATGGCACTCAACATAGCTTTACGATGAGAGCTTTGATCCAACGCCGACAGGAACAATGCTGTTGCAATCAGGGTAAGAGACCTCTGCGAAACTCCCCTCAGGCCCGAGCGTCATAGAACGGCATGCACAC
>CAYZJP010000214.1:0-5132 GCA_964478755.1 uncultured Klebsiella sp. | reverse complement strand
GTCGTCAGACAGCGTTTCGCTTTTCACGTTCAAGGGTTTTGGGATAGCCTCTAGTTGTGTCATTGTGAAGCGCCTGTCTGTTGCGATGCTCCCACAGCCAATCCCGCACGTCTGGCGCGTATTCGTCTTGGGCTGCCTTCTGCCGGTCGCCGCCCTGAGTGGTGCGGTGCCCGCGTTCATCGGCCAGAATTTTCAGGGCAGCGTGCTGGACGTGGACTCCTCGGCCCTCCCTCCAGACACCGACGGTGCCGTGAATTCCGATCACTTCGTCGAGCTCATTAACGGGCGGTTCTCGGTTTACAGCAAGACCAATGGCAGCCGCGTGTTGACGAAAACGGACGTGGCTTTCTGGAGTGCGGCCGGAATTTCACTGCCCAGTGGCTACGATCTCACGGACCCGCGCCTGATTTATGATCCGTCAGCGCAGCGCTGGTTTGCGGCGCAGATTGATTACGACCCGGGCGGAGTCCACAACACCAACCGGTTTCTCCTCGCCGTCTCCGCAAGCAACGATCCCACGGGGGCGTGGCGGGGAGTGGCGTTTCCTTCCGATCCGACCGGCGTGAATTTCGCCGACTTTCCGACGCTCGGGCTGGATGCCAATGGCGTGTATCTGTCCGGCGACTTGTTTGATCCTGCCCAGCACGCGGTCGGGCCCATCCTCGTTTCAATTCCCAAGGCCGACCTGCTGATCGCCACTCCCTCGGTGAGCCGCCGGACTTATTTCAACAATCTTACCTACGGTGCCAACGGCCAAATTCTGCAACCCGCCGTCTGCGTGGATGGCAGCGCCAGCGGTCCGGTGCTCGCGGTGGGCGACTTGGGCCTGGACTTCGCCAATCATTCCGCACTCAAAGCGCTCACGATACTCAACGGAGCCACGGCCAGCGCCTCCCTTTCATCCGTGACGACGATCAACGTGAGCACCTACTCCGTGCCGCTGAACCCGACACAGCCAAACGGTCTTACCGATCTCGACGACGGTGACACTCGCTTCAGCGCCGCCGTGCGCGTCGTGGGCGGCGTGCTCTACGCCGTGCATAATGTTCAGGCGAACGGGCACGCCGCGCTGCGCTGGTATCGCCTCAACGCCGGGACGTTTGCAGTGCTCGAATCCGGCACCGTCTCCGAACCGACGCTCGATTTGTTTTACCCCTCCATCGCCGCGAACGCGCAGGGCACCGTCGTCATCGGTTGCAACGGTTGCAGCACGAATTCCTTTGTTAGCTCCTACGCCTACGTCGGGTTCTTGACGAACGGGGTCACGACGTTTAACGCGCCGCTGCTCCTCAAGGCCGGCAACGTCAGCTATCGGAACATCATCTCGGGTGACACTTCCAGCCGGTGGGGCGACTACAGCGCCACCTCGCCCGACCCGATTGATCCAGCGCGCTTCTGGACGATTCAGATGGTCCCCGTCGGCCCGCAGACCTGGGCCACGCAAATCACCGAGATCATCACCGGATCGCCGGCGCTCAATCTGACGCTGACAAATGCCAATGCCCTGCTATCGTGGCCCGCCTACGCGTCCGCCATGCAACTTCAGGCAAATCCTCTCCTCACGAACTCCGCCACCTGGAGCACTGTCTCGCAAACGCCGGCCACCAACGGGCTCCAGCTTACCGTCACGCTGCCCGCCACCAACTCGGCGAACTTTTTCCGCCTCAAACTTGGCCCGTGAATTGAATCAGCAGACCCATAATCTCCCATGAAAAACCCGCTCTGGTGCCTGTCCCTCGCCGCCCTCCTCGCGCTGCCGCTGTTCCTGACCGCTGCCGATGCGCCCAAAAAGCCCGTGCTGCTCTACAGCCGCTCCTTCAACGCCGTCGGCGAGTCCCGCTACCTGCCCGACGGCACCTTCAAGGAAATCCTCACCAAGTTGCGCGGCGAGTTCGAGGTCCGCGTCAGCAACGAGCCGCTCACCGGCAAAAATCTTGCGGGCGTGAATGTCGTCCTCATTGCCAATCCCAGCGACAAAGCCGTCGGCAACAACCCGCCGCCACATCACGTCGCCGCCGGGGACATCGCCACGCTCACGCGCTACACCGAGGCGGGCGGCGGCCTCATCATCATGGGCAATCAGGAGAATCACAACCTGGAGACCGCGGACTTGAACAAACTTCTCGCGCGCTTCGGCCTTCAGTTCGCTGACCGTTACACCGACATGAAGAAGATCTCGATGCCGAAGGACGCGCCCATCATCGGTGGATTGAACTGGGGTTATTACACCGGCAACCAAATCGTCATCGAATCCGGCCACGCTGCGAAACCCCGCTCCCTCATTGACAATGACGTGTCCGTCCAGCCCCTCAACGGCCCGCGCAACGCGCCGGGCTGTCTCCTCGCCCTCGCCGAGCCGGGCCGGGGCCACGTGGTGCTCGTCACCGACGCCGGCTGGCTCACCGACGACGCGCTCACCGAGAAAGGCATCGGCGGCAACGTGGTCAAAGGCCAGGACAACTGGGAGATCATGCGCCGGCTCACCCACTGGGCCGCGGGCCGCTGAACCTGTGTCGGCGATCCGCAGGCAACGCCAATTTCCCAAAGATCGGAGCGCGACGAGAGCCACACACACGCCTACACTGAGGCGCACTGCGTGGAACTCGCCCGCGTCCTCACGCTCGCGGCCTGTTCCACTGCCGGATCAACCCGGCCCGACGGCGCTGCTGGCGATAATCCTGAATTGTCAGGTTCACCCTCCTGCAGACTGGCACGCCGCGTTCAAAGGCGCTTTGCAAAGAGACAGGCTGACGCCCTCCGCGCCGGCCAGTTCGCTTGTCAGAGGCATGGACAAGCGCGCTGGTTTGGCGGAAAGTTCCCGCGCAAAATCTCAATCGTCTGCTGGCTTGGCGCGTCCAAGCACGCGGGCTGAAGATGACTGTGCTTTCGAGTATGACACGTTTTCTGAAACGCTGGGGCGTTGCGGGCTGGCTGTGCATCGCCAGCGGGCTGGCGTCCGCCGCGCCTGCGCCGAAGCCGGCGGTTGCCTTCGACTTCCAGCGCGACATCCGCCCCATCCTCTCGGACAAGTGCTTCGCCTGCCACGGACCGGACGAGAAGGAACGCAAGGGCGGCAAGAAGGGCGTCGGCCTGCGGCTCGATACGGCGGACGGCATGGTCGCGGACCTCGGCGACGGGCGGCGCGCGATTGCGCCGGGCCAGCCGCAAAAAAGTCTGCTGCTCCAGCGCGTCACGACGAAGGATCCCGACGACGTGATGCCGCCGAAGAAGTTCGGCAAGCAGCTCACGCCACGCGAAACCGAACTGCTCGTCGCCTGGGTGCAGGCGGGTGGAAAGATTTCGGGGCATTGGTCGTATCAGAAGCCGCAGCGGCCCGCCCGTCCGGTGATTGGCAAGGAAGTCATCGGTGCGTTGGTCAAGAAGGCCGGCGCGAAGCCCGCGCTGGCTGACTCGCTCATTGCCAATTATTCCTCTCCCCTTGACGCGTTCATTCTGCAACGGCTCGTCAAGGACGGCCTGCTCCCGCAGCCCGAGGCGGATCGTTATGCGCTCGCGCGTCGCGTCGCGCTGGACTTGACCGGTCTGCCGCCGAGCCTCGCCGAGGTGGACGCGTTCGTCGCGGACCAGGAGCCGAAGGCCTACGAGCGCTTCGTGGACTTGCAGCTTGCGAAGCCCGGCTACGGCGAGCATTGGGCGCGCATATGGCTTGATCTCGCGCGCTATGCGGACAGCGCCGGTTACGCGGACGACCCGCCGCGCGTCATCTGGGCGTATCGCGACTACGTGATCAACGCGTTCAACCACAACCTGCCGTTCGACCAGTTCACGATTGAGCAGCTCGCCGCCGACCTGCTGGAGAATCCGACCGAGGAACAGCTCAAGGGCACTGCGTTCCATCGCAACACGATGACGAACAACGAGGGCGGCACCAACGACGAGGAGTTCCGCACCGCCGCCATCGTGGACCGCGTGAACACGACCTTCGCCGTGTGGATGGGCACTTCGATGGCGTGCGCGCAGTGCCACACGCACAAATACGATCCCATCGCGCAGAAGGAGTATTACCAGCTCTACGCGTTTCTGAACAACACCGAGGACTCGGACAAGCGCGACGAGTCGCCGGTCCTGAGCTTCTTCACCGCGGCGCAGCGGAAACAAAAAAACGACTGGGAAGCCGAGCTCGCCGCCGTGGAAACGAAGTTCAAGTCGCCGTCCGCCGCCGTCATCGCTGCTGCTGACAAGTGGGCGCAGGCGTTTCCGGTGAAGCTGGACTGGACTTCGCCCAAGCCCAGCGCAGTTAAAGCCACTTCCGGTGCGGTGCTCGCGACGCAGGACGACGGTGCGATCCTCGTGGCGAAGAACGAGGCCGCGAAAGACACCTTCACCGTCGAGCTGACCTTGTCCGACGCGCAGAAGCTCACCGCGCTGCGGCTCGAAGCGTTGCCCAGCGACAAGCTGCCCGGCAAAGGCCCGGGCCAGGCGGCCGGGAACTTCGTCGTCACCCGTGTGCGCGCGAGCCTGTTGCCGCCCGCCGAGAGCAAGGGGCCGGTCGCACGTTTCGTGCGCATCGAGCTGCCGGCGAAGCAGCAGTTCCTCCAGCTCGCCGAGGTGCAGATCTTCAGCGCTGGCGAGAACGTCGCGCTCAAAGGCGAGGCCAAGCAGAGCAGCACTTACATGGGCGCGGCGGCGGCGCGGGCGATCGATGGTCGGACCGACGGCGAATACGACAAGGGTTCCGTTGCGCACACCGAGGCGCAGGACAACCCGTGGTGGGAGGTGGACTTGAAGGAGGCCCGCGCGCTGGAACGCATCGTGGTGTGGAATCGCGCCGAGGCGGGTGAGCGGTTGAAGGGCTTCCGAGTCGTCGCACTCGACGCGCAGCGCAATGTTGTTTGGGAAAAAGCCGGCAACGCCGCGCCGGTGAAGGACGTGGCCTTCGCCATGAACGGCGCACGCGAGGTGAAGTTCAGCACGGCCATCGCGGACTTCACGCAGGCGAACTTCGACGCCGACAACGTGCTGCACGACGACGCCCCGAAAAAGGACCGCACGCGCGGCTGGGCCGTGGGCGGCGCAACCGGCAGGCCGCACACGCTCACGCTCGTCGCGGAGAAGCCGGTGGAGATCCCCGCCGGGTCGCGCTTGTCCGTGACGCTCGAACAGCAGTCCGC
>CAYZJP010000213.1:2925-5137 GCA_964478755.1 uncultured Klebsiella sp. | reverse complement strand
GGAGGAGGACTGGCAGCCGCCGACTGACCCGGAGGCGTATGAGCAGTGGCTGGCGAAGTTCCCCGAGGGCATCGTGGAATTCGGGCTGAAGGAGGGGCTGACGCACGCGCAGTTGGAGATGATGCGCCGGATGCGTGAGGAGTATCGGGCGGACCAGTTCGCGGCGGCGGCGAAGTCGCTGGCGGGGCTGCGGGAGCGGTTGCTGGCGGTGTGCCCGGCGGAGACGCGGTGGCCCACGGTGTTTCGGGAGGGTTTTCAGCGTGCGCCGGTGATGCCAGAACCGGAGCGGTCGGAGTTAATCAGGGTGCTGGACGGCTGGGTGACCGGTGTGGAGCGGGCCTACGGGGGCGAGCTGCGCCCGGTGCTGACCTGGAAGTATTTCGATGAGGGTGTCGAGTTGAGCTTCAATCGTCCCAACCCCTGCGACGCGACCGAGGTGTATTACCGGGTCAAGGGGCGGGCCAGATGGGAATTAATGCTCCGCTACACGCATGCCGGGATCAAGCGGCTTTACACCACGCCGGAGAGGCTGCGGGAGAACGGGTGGCAGGACTGGCCGGGGCGCACGTTGGAGTTCGTGGCGGTGGGGTGGTTCGAGGAGGCGGCGTTTGGTTTTCCAACTGAGCCGGTGGCGGTGCCGGTGCCCCCCATAAAGGCAGCCCATCAGGTGTGACCCAGAGTTCCATTCACCACGGCCACCAGCCCGGCATCCTCCACGGCAGGCCGGCGGCGATGCCGATGAGGTCGAGGATGACGTAGTTCCAGACGAGGTAGGCGAGCACGCCGCCGACCAGCACGAGGAGCGAGGTGTTGATGATCCGGTTCCGCTCGCGCTTCGCGGCGTCCAGCGTGCAGATGCCCCGCCGACGGAAGTAAATGACCAGTCCCGCAATCGCGAGGGCGAGGCTCACCGCATAGAGCGCGTAACGCATCGGTCCCCAATAGAGCTGGTCGGACAGCGCCGCCGCCGTGCTGACGGAGGCGAGGCCGAAGAGCACGAGCACCACGCTGGGCAGGCAGCACAGGCTGGCGACGACGGCACTGGACAGGACGAGGCCGAGCAGCGCGCGCCAGTTCTCGCGCGGGCGTGGCGGCTCTGGCGGTTGGCCTGGCTCAGTCATGCGAAGGCTATCGGGTGGCGAGCATCGCCTCGGCGTGTTTGCGGGCGGCCTCACCCTGGCCGCCGAGCATCCGGGCCAGCTCGTCCACGCGCTGTTTGCGGTTCAAGGGCTGGATGTCCGAGAGCGTGCGGCCGTCGCGGACCTGCTTGCTCACGACGAAGTGCGTGTCCGCCGCCGCCGCGACCGGCGCGAGGTGCGTGATGCAGACCACCTGCCGCGCGCGCGCGATCTGCCGCATCTTCTCGCCGACAGTGTTGGCCGTCTCGCCGCCGACGTTGGCGTCAATCTCGTCGAAGACCAGCACGGGAATCTCATCCTCCGCCGCGAGCACGGTCTTGAGCGCGAGCATCACGCGCGACAGCTCGCCGCTCGACGCGATGGCGCGGAGCGGCCGGGCCGGCTCACCGGGGTTGGGGGCGAACTGGAACTCCACCGAGTCACAACCGCTGGCCGTCAGTGCCATCACCGCCATCGCCACGCCGAGTTCGCTTTGCTGAAAGCCCAGGTCCTGCAACTGGCGCGTGGCGGCCTTGGTCAGTTTGGGAATCACCTTGCGGCGCGCGGCAGTTAGGTCGAGTCCGGCGCGGGACAGCTTTGCATCAAGTTGGGCGAGCGCCGCGTTCAGCCGGGCGAGTTCTGCGTCGCGTTGCTCAAGGCTGTGCAGCCTGGTCTTCGCGTCGTCGCCGGACGCGATGACTTCCGTCAGTGTCGCGCCGTATTTGCGCTTGAGTGAGTGAATCAGGTCGAGCCGCTCCTCCAGCAGTGCGAGGCGCGCGGGGTCGAGGTCCACGCGGTCGGCGTAGCGCGAGAGGTCCGACTGGAGTTCACGCAACGAGGCGACCACCTGCTCGTGGGTGTCGGCAAAGGGTTTGGCCGTCGCATCCACGCGCTGAAGCTCCTGCAGCGTGCGGCCCAGCGCGCCAAGCTGGTTCAGCAGGGAGGCGTCCTCGCCGTCGAGCGTGCTGAGGGCCGATTGCGACAGCTCCAACAGGCGCGCGGCGTTGCTGGCGCGATGGTGCTCGGCCTCGACTTCGGCCTCTTCGTCGGGCCGGAGTTTGGCGGCGGAGATTTCCTGAACTTGGTGGCGGAGG
>CAYZJP010000213.1:0-2915 GCA_964478755.1 uncultured Klebsiella sp. | reverse complement strand
GGGGGGGGGGGGGGGTCGTCGGGCTGGTGGTAAGTTTTCTGGTCCACGATGACGGCGGCCTTTTCTTGCTCCAGCCCGGCACGGAGGCGGAGGGGTTCGGCGAACGCGGCGACCTGTGCCGACAACCCGCCAAACGCGTCGAGGATGGCGAGCTGCCTGGCCGGGTGCAGGAGCGATTGGTGATCGTGTGGTCCGTGCATGTCCACGAGGCCCTCGCCGATGGCGGCGAGCGTGGCGAGCGTGGTGGGCGAGCCGTTGACGAACTGACGGTTCGCACCGGCGGCGGTGAAGATGCGCTTGAGCACGAGCAGGTTTTCCTCGCACGGCTCCAGCCCGTTATCGTCCAGCAGTGTTGCGAGTGGTTCGCGCAGCTTTGCCACATCGAACACTGCCTCGACCGCGCAACTGTCCGCGCCGCTGCGGATGAGCGTGCGGTCGGCGCGCTCGCCGAGGACGAGGTTCAGCGCGCCGATGATGATGGACTTGCCCGCGCCGGTTTCGCCGGTGATGACGTTGCAGCCGTGGCGCAGCTCCAGCGTCAGGTCGGCAACGAGGGCGAGGTTTTTGATGCGGAGCGTGGTGAGCATCGTGCGGCGGAATCATTCCGGCGAGCGTGGCCGGGGCAAGAGATTTTTCCGGGCCGGCGGTTCCGGCTGGATTCACCGGCCATATTTCACTTGCGCTGCGAGGGGCAACTTCGTAGTAATCCGCACGACTAGCCGCATGGCAGATCGCAGTTCTCAAGTCTCGCATGGATAACCCTCACCTGGAGAGGGCGCTTTGAGCCGCCCCTTTTCCCCTCGCACCCCCCCCGCGCCGGCCTACCGAATCAACGGGAAGATTCGTGCCCGCGAAGTCCGCGTCATCGGACACGAAGGACAACAATTGGGTGTCATCACCCTGCCCGAGGCGCTGAACCTCGCGCGCCAGCACGCGGTGGACCTGGTCGAGATCGCGCCCAACGCCGTCCCGCCGGTCTGCCGGCTCGTGGACTTCGGCAAGTTCCGCTACGAGCAGTCCAAGAAGGACAAGGACTCAAAGAAGCACCAGCACGCCAACAAGGTGAAGGAGGTGCAGCTCAGTCCGAACATTGACCCGCACGACTTCGGCGTGAAGCTGGCCCACGCGATTGACTTCCTCTGCGAGGACATGAAGGTCAAGGTCATGCTCCGCTTTCGCGGCCGCGAGATGGCGCACAAGGAAATCGGCGAGCAGGTGGTCGCGCGCTTTCTCAAGGAAGCCGCTCCGTGGGGACATCCGGATTTCAATCCCAAGCTGATGGGCAAGACCATCAACGTGATGATCAGCCCGCACCCGCGCAACAAGCGCGCGAAGCACCCCACCAAGAACGAGCAGGGTGAGATCGTAGGCTTGGAGCATGGCCACGAGCCGATTGCCAAGCCGATCATCAGCAACACGCCGCCGACGCCGGTTTCCGAGACTGCGCCGGCGGACGCGCGGCCCGTCCCGGTCAAGTCGGGGAAGCCGCAGACGGCCGGGTTTGCCAACAACCCGTTTGTGGGGCTGAACCTCGACGGGCAGGCGACGTAACGCGAGGGACGGCTCAAGCAGTTTGGGTGGGGCGTGAGTGATTGTGCGAATGCACAAGCCGTCGGCTCGCCGGAATTTGACGCCCGCCTTTCTTTCGTTAGAATCTCGCGCACCGATGAAGAAATCTTCCAGTTCCAACGACCGTTTCGTCATCATCATGGCCGGCGGGCGCGGCGAGCGCTTCTGGCCCGTCAGCCGCGAGAAGACGCCCAAGCAGCTCATCAAGCTCCTCGGCGACCGCTCGTTCCTTCAACAAGCCGTGGATCGTGTCACGCCGCTCGTGCCGCACGAGAACGTCTTCGTCATCACCAACGAGGTGCAGGCTCCCGAGGTGCGGAAGCAGTTGCCCAAGCTGCCCAAGGAGAATGTCGTTGCCGAGCCCGTGGGGCGTGACACCTGTGCCGCCGTCACGCTCGGCGCGGCCATCGTTGGCGCGCGTTCTACCACGGGCGTCATGGCCGTGCTGCCGGCGGACCACGTCATCCCGGAGGAGAAGAAGTTTCAAACCGTGCTGGGCGACTGCTTCGACCTCGCGTCGCGCGGGCAGGCCATCGTGACCATCGGCATCAAGCCCACCGAGCCAGCCACGGGCTACGGCTACATCCACACTGGCAACGAGCTGCCCACGCCGCCCGGCGCGAAGAAATACAAGACCGCGATGTTCAAGGCCGAGCGCTTCGTGGAAAAGCCCAACTACGAGACCGCGCTCGAATACGTGAACAGCGGCCAGTATCGCTGGAACGCCGGCATGTTCATCTGGAGTTTCGTGACTGTGACAAACGGCTTGGAGGCGCATCAGCCTGAGATGGCGGCCGCGTGCCATCGTTGGTTCGACGCCGCGAGGTCGCCCGGCAAGCTGGCCAGGGTGCTCGCGAAGGAATACCCGGACATCAAGAAGGTCTCGATCGACTACGCGCTCATGGAGAAGGCGCAGAACGTCGTCGTGGCCGACGGCTCCTTCGCGTGGGACGACCTCGGCTCATGGAACGCGCTCGCGCATCACGTGAAGCCCGACGCCGAAGGCAACTGCGCCGTCGCCGACTTCCTCCACGTGGACGCAGCGCGCAACATCATCTACGACGCGCGCAGCAAGGACCGCCGCACCCCCATCTGCGTCGTCGGCCTGCGTGACAGCATCATCGTCCAGACCGACGACGCCACGCTTGTCGCTCACAAGAGCCAGTCGCAGAAAGTAAAGGAGCTGGTGAAGAAGCTGGCGGAGGATGCGCGGTTGAAGAAGCTCGTGTAGCGGCGGTCTTTGACCGCCGTATCGTAGTTACTGCCTTCTCGGTGATTCGCAGCCTAAAGTTGGTTCTCCGCTGTTTTCGGTGGAATTGGAGCCAAGCCTTGCGCCGGAGGCGCGG
>CAYZJP010000212.1:0-5145 GCA_964478755.1 uncultured Klebsiella sp. | reverse complement strand
CGTTCGCTTCGTTCACGAAGACCATCATCGCGGAGATGGCGGTGTTGAAGCGCAGGCCGTCGAGGTCTTCGGTGACTTTCTTGATGCAGGCGTGCAGCGTCTTGAGTTGCGCCGGCGACGCGGCCACGTCGGTGATCGCGCCGTCGAGCAGGATCAAGTCGAGCAGGTGGGGCGCGTCACTCCGTGCGCGCCGCTCCTCATCGTCCGACGACGGCGCGCACGGAGTGACGCGCCCTACCGCCATCGTTTCCGCCTGTTCGAAAGCGGTCTCCGATTTTTCGTCCACGAACAACCTCCACACGCGGCCGAGGAAACGATACACGCCTTCGACGCCTTTGGTGCTCCACGGTTTGGTGTCCTGCAACGGGCCCATGAACATCTCGTAAAGCCGGAACGCGTCCGCGCCGTATTCCGCGAGGATGTCGTCGGGGTTCACGACGTTGCCGCGCGACTTGGACATCTTCTGCCCGTCTTCGCCGAGGATGAGGCCCTGGTTGACGAGTTTGAAAAACGGTTCGGGTGTGGAGACGTAGCCGAGGTCGAACAAAACTTTGTGCCAGAAGCGGGCGTAGAGCAGGTGCAGGACGGCGTGCTCGGTGCCGCCGACGTAGAGGTCAACGCCGGGAGTGGCGGAGCGCTGAGGTTCAAGGTTCAAGGTTTCAGGTTTCAGAGGGGACTCGCTCCTGAAACCTTGAACCTTCAACCTGAAACCTTCGCCGCCCATCCAATACGATTCAGCCTCCTTGCTTACAAAGGCGGCGGCGTTTTTCGCATCGAGGTAGCGCAGATAATACCAGCAACTGCCGGCCCATTGGGGCATGGTGTTCGTCTCGCGCGTCGAGCCGTCGGGGAGCGTGACCCAATCCTTCGCGCGGGCCAGGGGCGGTTCGCCGGTGGCGGTGGGTTTGTAGTCGCTCAACGCGGGCGGCAGGACGGGCAACGCGCTTTCCGGCAGCGCCTCGTGATACAGATTCCCGGCGGCGTCGCGCTTCCAGACAATCGGGAACGGCTCGCCCCAGTAACGCTGCCGGCTGAAGAGCCAGTCGCGGAGCTTGTAATTGATGGTGCGCTTGCCGAGGCCTTTGGCTTCGAGCCAGTCGGTGATTTTCTTTTTGGCTTCGGCGGTGGGGAGGCCGTCCAACGAGATTTCAAAGTTTGCTGAATTGGTCGCGATTCCTTCATCAACGAAGCTGCGCCAATCAGTCTTCGGATCGGGTGGCTGAACAACTTGGATGATTGGCAGATTGAACTTTGTCGCGAATTCAAAGTCGCGCGTGTCGTGTCCAGGCACAGCCATGATCGCGCCCGTGCCGTAGCTCGCTAGAACATAATCGGCAATCCAGATGGGAATCATCCCGCCATGCACAGGGTTGACGGCGTAGGCTCCGGTGAAGACGCCTGATTTCTCTTTCGCCAATTCTGTCCGTTCCAAGTCCGACTTTCTCGAAACTTCGTCTCGATAGGCTTTGACTGCGGATTGCTGGCGCAGGATTTCGTCCGCCCGCTGCTTCAGGCTCATCTGAAACATATCGTAGCTGCCGATTCGGCACACTGGTGGCGTGGCCTCGCCGTCCACTTCAATCAAGTCACGGCGACCTTCTGCGGCAATCTGCAGAGCCTGCTCCAAAGCCATGACGCTTCGCGTTCCGTCCGGCTGGACAAGGCGAACCTGCTTGGCGGTGATTTGAGAGTTCGTCCTCGCTTCAAACTTAGCCCAACGATTGGCTCGCTCCTGCAACTCCTCCACGAGCTTGTGTTCGGGCGCGAGCACCATGTAGGTCGCCCCGAAGAGCGTGTCGGGTCGAGTTGTGAAGACACGAATGTCCTTGGCCAAATCACCAATCGGCAATCCGCAATCCGAAATCGCAAAGTCCACCTCCGCTCCCTCGCTGCGGCCAATCCAATTGCGCTGCATTTCCTTGAGCGAGTCGGTCCACTCGATGGTGTCGAGGTCGGCCAACAGGCGCTCGGCGTAGGCGGTGATGCGGAGCACCCATTGGCGCATCGGCTTGCGCACGACGGGGAAGCCGCCCACTTCGCTCTTGCCGTCAATGACCTCCTCGTTCGCCAGCACGGTGCCGAGTTCGGGGCACCAGTTCACCGGCGCTTCGCTGACGAAGGCGAGGCGCTTGGAGTCGCGATACGCGCGGCGGCGGGCTGCCAGTTCGGCCGGGTAGGGCGCGCTGTCCTCAGCGCGCCGCTGGGCATCGGACGCCGACGGCGCGGTGAGGACACCGCGCCCTACCTGCGCTCTGGGCAATTCAAGCTCTTCGGGATACTTCAGCGTGCTGATTGGCTCGGCGCGGTTGGTCTCCGGATTGAACCACGCGTGGTAGAGCTGGAGGAAAATCCACTGCGTCCAGCGGAAGTATTCGGGGTCGGTGGTGGCGACTTCGCGCGACCAGTCGTAGCTGAAGCCGAGGCTTTTGATCTGGCGCTTGAAGGTGGCGATGTTTTCCTCGGTGGTCTGGCGCGGATGCTGGCCGGTCTTGACGGCGTATTGCTCGGCGGGCAGGCCGAAGGAATCCCAGCCCATCGGATGCAGGACGTTGAAACCGCACGCACGACGGTAGCGGGCGAGAATGTCCGTGGCCGTGTAGCCCTCGGGATGCCCGACGTGCAATCCCGCGCCGGACGGGTAGGGGAACATGTCGAGGATGTAGAATTTCGGCGGTAGCGTGGCAGCGGAAGCCGTCTTGCCCGCGAGCGAATGGCGGTTCCCAAACGGATGGCCCGCCGGCACGGCGTCGCCGGGGTTGAAGGCGCGGAAGGTCTGCTCGGCGTCCCACGCGCGCTGCCATTTCGGCTCGATCAAATCAAACGGATATTGTCTGCGGCTCGACATAGGGCGGGGATTATTGGAGCAGCGCGGAAGGGCGGGCAATGGTGGAGTTGCGGGCCGGCGGAGCGCGAAGAGTTGACCAGAGACCTTACTTCGCCACGATGCGGGCATGGCAGCAACGAAAGGCAAACTCGTCGTCATCACCGGCGTCTCGCGCGGGCTGGGGCGCGCGATGGTGGAGGAGTTCATCCGGCGCGGGCGCACAATCGCCGGTTGCGGGCGCAATGCGGCGGCAGTGGCGGAACTGGTGAAGCATCACACCACGCCGCACAACTTTGCAGTGGTGGACGTGGCGTCCGAGGAGTCCGTGCAGGATTGGGCGAAACGCATCCTTCACTCGCACGGCCCGCCGGACTTGCTGCTCAACAACGCCGCGCTCATCAACCGCAACGCGCCGCTGTGGGAGGTCAGCGCGAGGGAGTTCTCCGACGTGGTGGACGTGAACATCAAGGGCGTCACGAATGTCATACGGCACTTCGTCCCGGCGATGGTCGCGCGGCGCAGCGGCGTCATCGTGAACTTCAGCTCGGGCTGGGGCCGCTCGACTTCTGCTGAGGTCGCGCCCTACTGCGCGACGAAATGGGCGATGGAGGGACTCACGCAGGCGCTCGCGCAGGAGCTGCCGACGGGCATGGCGGCGGTGCCGTTGAATCCCGGCATCATCAACACGGACATGCTGCGGAGCTGCTTCGGCAGTTCAGCCTCGGCGTATCCGACGGCGGAAGAGTGGGCGAAGCTGGCCGTGCCGTTCCTGCTGAAGCTCGGCCCGCGCGACAATGGACAGCCGCTGACCGTGTCGGGGATTCCGGCGGATTGAGCGCCGTGGATGCCGCGCCGTCAGCCGGGCGAGGCGAGCGCGGTGCGGACGGACTTGATGAGGGCGGTCACCGGGAACGGCTTCGTCACCCATTGGTCCGGGAGGAAGCCCTTTTCCCCGAGCGTGCGGTCATAGGCCAGGCCGGTCATCAGCACGGTCTTCAGCCCGCGCACCTCGGCCTTGCCGCGCGCCAGGAGCTGCATGCCGTTCAGGCCGGGCATCTTGAAGTCGGCGAGCAGCACGTCGGGCTTCAGCGATGAGTTGCTCAACGCCTCCGCCGCGAGCTGCGAATCGTGAAAGACGCGCGTGCGATAGCCTTCGAGTTGGAGAAGTTCGGCGACGATTTCAGCGGAGACGGGTTCATCGTCCACGATGAAGACGAGCGGGGCGTTGCGCGAAGCGGCGGGGAGGGAATGGGTGACGGCGCTCATGCGTTCGCAAAACTACGGCGGAAACCGTAGAGGAAGTTCCATGCCAGGCACAGACTTGCGAATGCGCGGCGCGCAGGCGGGCAGGTTTTGCTTTCCATCATCTTGCCCGGCAGATAAAACCACGCCCGAAGGCACGTGCGACCAAACCCGCCCACTGCGGGCCAACGCCCGTCGCGCGGCCTGACTGTCGAACCACTTGCGCATGAAAATCGGCATCATCGGCCTCGGTTACGTCGGCCTTCCCCTCTCGCTCCAGTTCGCGCGCTCCGGCGTCAACGTCACCGGCCTCGACGTGGACGACAAGAAGGTCGTCGCGCTCAACGCGGGCCGCAGTTACATCGAGCACATTCCCGCAGCGGCCATTCAGGAGCAGCTCGCGGCGAAGCGATTCAGCGCGACAAGCGACTTCTCTGCCATCAAGCAGATCGACGCCGTCATCATCTGCGTGCCGACGCCGCTCAACAAAAACCGCGAGCCGGACATCAGCTACATCATCAAATCGGGCGAAGCCATCCTGCCGCACATGCACAAGGGCCTGCTCGTGGTGCTCGAATCCACGACCTACCCCGGCACGACGGACGAGGACTTGCGCGCCGTGCTCGAACGCAGCGGGCTGAAGGCTGGCGTGGACTTCAACCTCGCCTTCTCGCCGGAGCGCGAAGACCCCGGCAACCCGAACAGCGTCGTCGCGCAAATCCCGAAAGTCGTCGGTGGCCTCACGCCCGAATGCCAGCGTCGCGCCATCGAGCTTTACGGCAAGGCCATCAAGACCATCGTGCCCGTGTCGTCGTGCCGTGCGGCGGAGGCGACGAAACTTCTGGAGAACATTTTCCGCGGCGTGAACATCGCGCTCGTGAACGAGTTGAAACAGGTTTATGCCGCGATGGGCATTGACGTGTGGGAAGTCATCAACGCCGCGAAGACCAAGCCGTTTGGCTACATGGCGTTCTATCCCGGCCCCGGCCTCGGCGGGCATTGCATCCCGATTGATCCGTTTTACCTCACGTGGAAGGCGCGCGAATACGGGCAGAACACGAAGTTCATCGAACTCGCCG
>CAYZJP010000211.1:0-5203 GCA_964478755.1 uncultured Klebsiella sp. | reverse complement strand
CGCACCCCTCATCCGGCCTGCGGCCACCTTCTCCCCTCGTTCCGCGAAGGGAGAAGGCTTTTGCATTCTGCGAGCCTAAATCTTCCAGCCTTCGCGATACTTGTGCTGGATGAACTGGTCGGCCTCGGGGCAGCCCATCGCGCGGAGCGTCTTCGCATCCCACACGAGCTTCTTGCCGACGCGGAAGGCGACGTTGCCGAGCAGGCCGGCTTCGGAAAGCGGGCCGGCGTAGGAAAAATCGCACTCGGCCTTGCCACCGGTTTTGATGGCCTGAATCCATTGCTCGTGGTGCCAGTTGTTGCCCTTGGCGTCGGGGACGAACGGCGCGGGCGGCTGGAAGTCCTTGTAAGTATCCTCCGGCAGCAGCAGACGCTGCGTGTAATTCGCGAGCAGACGGCCTTTGTCGCCGACGAAGAGCACGCCGCCGCCTTTCCACTGGTTGAGCAGCGGACCAAGCTCCGCTTCGGGGCGATACTTGCCCTGATACCAAGTGAGCTTCACCGGCGGCTGCTTGCCCCGCGCGGGATATTCGTAGCGAACCTTGAGGTCAATCGGCACCAGCTCCGGGTCCACCGCCGGGCCTTCCGCCTCGACGGTCAGCGGATACTTCAGGTCCAGCGCCCAGTGTGCGAGGTCGGCGAAGTGACACCAGAAATCCGCGAGCGTGCCACCACCGAAATGCCAGAAGTGCCGCCAATGAAACGGTGCGTATTCCGGGCGATAGCTGATGTATTGCACCGGGCCGAGCCAGAGATCGTAGTCGAGCGATGCGGGCGGCGGCGGCGGGTTCGCGACGACTGTCTTGTTCCCGTAAATCGCGCCGGCCCAGACGTGGACTTCCTTCACCGCGCCGATCGCGCCGCTCTTCACCAGCTCGACACAGCGGCGGTAGTTGTTGCCCGGATGCGAGTGGATCTGGTTGCCCATCTGCGTCACGCGCTTGGTTTTCGCGGCGGTGTCGGTCATCACCCGCACCTCGGACACCGTGCGCGCGAGCGGCTTCTCGCAATACACGTGGCGGCCGCTGCGCATCGCGGCGACCGCGCAGACGGCGTGTGTGTGGTCCGGCGTGCCGACGACCACGGCGTCAATGTCCTTTTGTTCGAGCATCTTTCTGAAATCCCGATACTTCTTCGCACCGGGAAACTTCTCGCCCGCCTTGTTCAAGTTCGTCTCGTCCACGTCGCACAGCGCGACGATGTTCTCGCCCTTCACGCCCTCGATGTCGCCCGCCGCGCGGCCTGCCGTGCCGATGCAGCCGAGGTTCAGCTTGTTGTTCGGCGAGCCTTGGCTGCGCAGGAAATAGGGCACGGCCAGGACGGCGGTGGAGGTTGTGAGAAAACGACGGCGGTTCAACGATGAGTTCATGCGTGGGGAGTTGGAGTGTGCTTGGGCCGGGTTCTATTCAGGCCAAGTCAGGAACTCGGCCCCACCTGGCGACTGATTACCAACCGTTTTTCCCTCTGTCTCCCGCGTTGACTTTGTCCACCGTGGGCAAACACTGGCCGCACTGCCGAATTCCATGAATGCCACGCGATCATCGCCCGGTCCTTCCGTCGCTGCCAGGACGCTGGCGTTTCTCCTCGTCGCACTGTCCCTGCTTGCCGCCTGCGCCGTGAAGCGCGCCTCCGCGCCGGCCGGCCTCCCCAGCGTCGGCGTCGCGCGCGTGGACATCACGCCGGACTATCCGACACGGCTCACCGGCTTCGCGGTGCGCAAGACCGAGTCTGAAGGCGTCGCGCAGCACATCCACGCGAAGGCCCTGGCCATCGGCACCGACGCGGAAGGCCCCGCCGTGCTCGTCACGGTGGACAACCTCGGCGTGTCCGATGCCATCCGCGCCGAGCTGCTCCGCCGCCTCGCGCGCGACACACGCATCACTTCCGACCGCCTCGCCATCTGCTCCTCGCACACGCATTCGGCACCGATGATTGCCGGCGTCGCGCCGAACATCTTCATGGCCGACCTGCCGCCCGACCAGCAGTCCCGCGTGGACCGCTACACGCGCGAGCTGACCTTCAAGCTGGAGCAAGTCATCCGCGCGGCGCTCGCCGACCGCCGGCCCAGCCGTGTCGAGTGGTCGCAAGGCACGGTCGGCTTCGCGATGAACCGTCGCGGCAAACCCGTCGCGCCCGTGGACCACGACCTGCCCGCGTTGCGCGTGATCGCGCCGGATGGCCGCGTGCGCGCGGTCTTCGTCAGCTATGCCTGTCACTGCGTCACGCTCGGCCTGAACACCGTCCACGGCGACTGGGCCGGCTCCGCGCAACTCGCGCTCGAGGCTGACCATCCCGGTGCGATTGCGCTCGTCGCCATCGGCTGTGGCGCGGACCAAAACCCGAACAAGCGCGGCACGCCCGACCTTGCTGACGCTCATGGCCGCGCCATCGCTGACGAGGTCAAACGCCTTTTCGCAGGGCCGTGGAAGGAGCTTTCCGCGCCGCCCGCCACGCGCACGAAACGCATCGAACTCGGTTTCGATGAACTGCCGACACGCGCCGAGTGGGAGGCGCTCGCGACGAACAAGGCACAGCAGATTTCGTATCACGCGAAGAAAAACCTTGCCCGCCTGGACCGTGGCGAGAAGCTCCCGACGCAACTTCCCTATCTTGTCCAGACGTGGACATTCGGCACCAACCTCGCACTGGTGTTCCTGCCCGGCGAGGTCGTCGTGGACTACGGCCTGCGGCTGAAGCGCGAGTTCGACGCGTCGCGCCTGTGGGTCCACGGCTATTCAAACGATGACCCTTGCTACATTCCCTCGGAGCGCGTGCTGAAGGAAGGCGGCTACGAGGGCGGCGGCGCGATGGTGTATTACGACCGGCCGGCGAAGTTTGCGCCGGGGCTGGAAGACAAAATCATCGGAGCCGTGCATGAGTTACTCCCGCACAGCTTCTTGACCGAGACCCCGAATGCAACGTCCGCGGCCACCGCTCGTGCCGGCGACTTGCAGTCGCCGTCCGCCGCGAACAGCACGCCCGAACGGCGGCTACAAGTCGCCGTCACGGCGCATCCCGGCACTGAAAACATCTCGCCAAAATCCCCCACCGATTCCCTCGCGTGCATCCGAACTCGGCCCGGCCTCACCGTCGAGCTCGCCGTCTCCGAGCCGCTCGTCACAAGTCCTGTCGCGATTGATTTTGGCACCGACGGCAAGCTGTGGGTCGTCGAGATGGCCGATTACCCGATGGGCCTCGATGGCAACTGGAAGCCCGGCGGTCGCGTGAAGTTTCTCACCCGCTCGCGACCCGACGGCCCGTTCGACCGCGCGACGATCTTCCTTGATGGCCTGCCGTTCCCGACTGGCGTGATGGCTTGGGGCAAGGGTGCGCTTATCTGCGCCGCGCCGGACATTCTCTACGCCGAAGACACCAACGGCGACGGCAAGGCCGACGTGGTGCGCAAGCTCTACACGGGCTTCGAGACGAACAACTACCAAGCCCGCGTGAACAGCCTCTCCCTCGGCCTCGACAACTGGATTCACGGTGCGAATGGCCTGCTCGGCGGCGACATTCAAACGCTCGGCTCGGTCGCCGCTCAACTCTCAACCAACAATTCTCAACCCCTCAACATCCGCGGCCGCGACTTCCGCTTCCGGCCAGACACCGGCGAGTTCGAGGCCACGTCCGGCCTCACGCAACAGGGCCGCGCACGCGATGATTTTGGCAATTGGTTCGGTTGCAACAACAGCGCGTTCGCCTTCCACTACCCGCTGCCCGACCGTTACCTCGCGCGCAATCCGCACGTGCCCGCGCCACCGCCGAGCGTGAACCTCGCTGCGAACCTCGCGCGCCTGAACCCCATCAGCACGCCGCTGGAGCGCTTCAACAGCCCGCAGTCACTCAACCACGTCACGAGCGGCTGCGGCCTCGGCGTGTATCGAGACACGCTGCTCGGCGCGGGCTTGAGCCAAAATCTTTTTATCTGTGAGCCAGTGCATGACATGGTCCGCCGCCTCGTGCTCACGCCCGACGGCGTGACCTTCACCGCCGCCCGCGCCGCCGATGAAACCGAGTCCGAATTCCTCGCGTCCACCGACAACTGGTTCCGCCCCGTGCAGGCGCTCACCGGCCCCGATGGCGCGTTGTGGGTCGTGGATATGTATCGCTTCGTCATCGAGCACCCGCGCTGGATTCCGCCGGACAGGCTGAAATCCCTCGACGTGCGCGCCGGTGCCGACAAGGGCCGCATCTACCGCGTCTATCCGCAGGGCGCGAAGCTCCGGCCAATCCGCGACCTGACGAAGCTCACAACCGCGCAAGTCATCACCGCACTCAACACGGAAAACGGCGTCGCGCGCGACTTGGCGCATCGCGAGCTGCTGCATCGCAACGACGCGCAAGCCACCGCGCCACTTGAAAAACTCTTCCGCTCATCCACAAATCCCGCCATCCGCCTGCAAGCTCTCGCAGCCTTGTCCGGTAGGGACGCGCTGCCGCGCGTCCTCGACGACAGCAAGGTCGGCGGCGCTGGCGGACTGCTTGCGTCTGCGCTGACCGACTCACATCCAGCCGTTCGGCAACTCGCTCTTCGCCTCGCCGAGCCGTTCCTCGCGAGCGACTCACGCATCGCCGCTGCCGCGCTGAAACTCGTTTCCGATTCCGCACCGACCCTCCGCTACCAGCTTGCCTTCACCCTCGGCACTTGGAACGACCCGCGTGCAACCGAGGCACTTGTCCAACTCGCCCGCGATGGCATGGGCGATCCCTACCAGCGCGCCGCCATCCTTAGCGGAGCCGTGGGCCGCACTGGCGAGTTGCTCAAGCTCGCCGTCACCACGCCCGCCGCCACGCCGGGCCGCAATGAGTTCCTCGGTCAGGTCATCGCCACCGCGTCCGCGTCCGCGAGCGACGCCGAGTTTGCCTCATTGCTCACCGCGCTTGCGCCGGCAGAGGGCGAGCGCACGCAGTATTGGCAACTCCTCGCGATGGCTGCGTTGCAAGACGCGTTCGACGCGCGCGGGCTGTCGCTGAAAAAGTTTTCGTCGTCACCGAGTGCGGAAGTCCGCGCCGCCACGACTCGCTTGCAACAGCTTTACGCCGATGCCCGCGCATTTGCCGCCAGCGCGAAGTCCTCCGACGCCATGCGCCGCGCGTCCGTGCCGTTGTTGGGTCGCGGCTTCAACCGTCCCGAAGCCGACGCGCCGGTCGTCGCCGGCCTGCTCGTGCCGCCCGCGAGCGCGGCGCTGCAACAGCTCGCGCTC
>CAYZJP010000210.1:0-5270 GCA_964478755.1 uncultured Klebsiella sp. | reverse complement strand
CCATGTCAATCGTGATGGTGTAGCCGCACGGCCCGGCGAGCGCGGCGAAGAACGATCCGCCGCTGATGACGAGCACCGCGGCGAACGCGTCCGCGATGAACATCGAGCCGAAGATGAACAGCCCGCACACGAAGAGGCACGCCGCGCCCATGAACTTGCGCGCCACCGCGCGGCTGCCGGTGCGCGTGAGCAGCCAGTCGGACAACGCGCCGCCCGCGATGCCGCCGATCACCACGCCGAGCAGCGGCAGCATATTGAGGAAGCCGCTCTTCGCGATGCCCACGCCGCGTGTCTCCTGCAAATAAGTCGCGAACCAGCTCGTGAAAAACATGTAGCCCGCCGCGCGGCAGACCTGCTGTCCGCAAATCCACCACAGCGCCGGGCTGGAAAAAAGCGCGAGCCACGGCGTCGGAGCGCCGGCTTCCGCCCCGGCGCGTTGCGGTGTCGCAGCGGTTCGTGCCGGGCCGGAGGCCAGCGCTCCACCGATGGCCGTGGCGGCAGAGCCTTCAATCAACTCCGCCTCTGCTTCATTCACCGAGTTGTGCTCACGCGGTTCGTCACGGAACCATTTCCAAAATCCGACCGCCCACACGAGTCCCGGCACGGCGAAGAGCAGGAACGTGAGCCGCCAGTTCCAGCCGGGCGCGACGTGCGGGTCGAGCACTTCGAGCAGCACGCCGGTGAGCCACGCGCACAACGCACCACCAACGGACATGAAGCTGCCGAGAAAACCAGTCGCGAGCGCGCGGCCCGTTTTCGGAAACCACTTCGACACGGTGACGGTGCAAATCGGAAACAAGCCCGCCTGCGCCACGCCTTGCACGATGCGCGCCACGACGAATCCAACCAGCCCGCCGGCGAACGCCGTCACCGCTGTCGCCACCGACCACACGGCGGCGAAGAGCGGGAGCGCGCGGCGCGTGCCGCGGCTTCTCCCGAATTCCGCTGTCGGAATCTGACACAGCGCGTAGCTGAAAAAGAACGCGCTCATCAGCCAGCCGGATTGTTCCTTCGTCAGGCCGAGGTCGCCGCGCACGGTGCTCTCGGCGACGGCGATGGCGTTGCGGCTGATGTAGGAAAGCGCGGCGGCGGCGCAAAGCCACGCGAGGACGATGAAACGAGTTTTCGTCGGCGCGATTGGGGCAGCGGGAGAATTCACGATCGCGCGACCAATGGCTCTGCGTTGCCGCCTGGATGATACGCACGTTCTTCCCCCTCACCCCTGCCCTCTCCCGCCGGGAGAGGGAGAGGCGCTCGGCAGCGTTCGGCAATTCTGAAGCGCGCCGTCTTCGCCCAGCGCTGGATACGTTGCTCCCTCTCCTCGGGGAGAGGGCTGGGGTGAGGGGGAAGGGCGCGGAGTTTTCTGTGGGGACTTCCAGTCAATCCGAACCCAGCAAAGGCCGGGGCATTTGGCATTGGGGTTTCGTTGGTCATTACGTCCTTGGACAAGGTCATTTCTCCAGCCCCAGCAGCTTCAAACTGTCCCGCTGGATCATCGCCTCGATTTGGTTCACGTCGAGGCGCGGCAGCTTCGTGCCTTCGAGCATGGCGTTGAGCGCGCGCAGGCCGGCGATGCTCGCGTTGACCGTCGTGAAGGGATAATCGGTGCCGAAGAGGAGCTTGGGCCAGACGCCGTATTCCTGCGCGAGCATGAGCGAGTTGTAGAACTGCCACGGCCGATAGTGCAGCGCGCTCACGTCGGCGAAGACGTTGTCATGCTTGCGGATGATCACGAGGCACTCGGCCTCGTAGGGATGGCCGAGGTGCGCGAGGATGATTTTGACGCCGGGGAATTTCAGCGCGACCGGCTCAATGAGGCGCGGCAGCGTAAAGGCCAGCGGTGCCTGCGCGATGAAGGTCGTGCCCGCGTGGAGCAGCACCGGCAGGCCGCGCTGCTCGGCGTATTTCCACAACGGGTCGAGGCGCGAGTCATCCATGCTGAAACCCGCATACATGGGCAGCAGCTTGATGCCGCGCAGACCGAGTTCCTCGTGGCCCGCGCGCAGCTCGCGCTCCCAGCCGTCCTGCGTCGGGTCCACGGAGAGGAAGCCGACGAGCCGGTCCGGATGCGCGGCGACGTAGTCCGCCACATATTGGTCGTCCACCCAAACGCCGCTCAGGCGCGCCTTGCCGCCAAAGACGATGGTGCGCGTCTCCGCCGGAGCGCTGGCCGCGTAGTCCTCGAACCGCACGCGCAAGTCCATCGCCTGCCCGCCCCGCGCGCGCTGTGCCCGCCGGATGAAGTCGGCGGAGAAATCCCCGGGGAACCGCCAGAAGTGGGAGTGGACGTCAATGGGCATGTGCAGCTCGTCATTTGGCTGCGTGAACGTAGTCGGACATGCTTAATGCCGAACCGAATAGTTCAACCCGCCAAGGGGTGTCGGGCGGTTCATCAAAATGCTTTCGTAAGCGGACCTGTCCAAATTTGCCCGGAACAAGTTGCACGAACCGGGTGGCTTCCAAGACCGTCTTTTCCACGGTTTTGTCAGAATCACGGAACCTAGTGGGAACAGGTGGAGCAGAAAGGAAGGCGTTCGATGTTCTGGAAAGAATCCTCTCACAATCCGGGACTGACGGAAGGCGCACACGTCCACCTACAAATGGAGTCGTGACTGCGTAAGCTTGGTTCAATGCCAACTTGGTCCAAATTTCTTGGTGGTCACCTGTCGGTGAACCATGATGCGGCACTTTGAATGCGTGATGCCTCGCGTTCTCGTCAGCAAACTCATCAACTACTGCGAGCCAACCGAACGAGCGGTCTGCGCGGACATGCAAATCTCCACCTAGCAAAACTCGGTGGCCCCCTGCTTCAACGCTAAGAACCACCGAGGTGTCGTTTTCCCTAAGGTTGGGCAGCCGTCTTCGAGCCTTGGCCGATTCGGCTACCACAGAGCAAAGTCGGCTTGTGGTCGCCAGTTTTGCGCTGTCGGAAGGCGAAAGACACCTGATACTCATCCGCAAGGGATTTGCTTTGCTGGGAATCGGCCACAAAGATTTACCCGCACAAGCAAATTTCGGCGCAACGTATCTCGTTCCGACACGCCGGTTCTTTAACTCGGTCAGTATCCTGCGGAGTTCGTCAACTCCAGAACCTCCCGGCAAAAAACGAGACCCTGTCCATGCCGTGAGCATTTCGTCGAGGATCGGCTGTTGGATTGCACCCGTGCAAACGAACGCAGCTTCGACAGCGCTCTTGAAAACGATGCTTAAACCATCAATGTGGTCATCATGCCAGTGCGTCGCGATTACCAGCTGAATTGATTGCTCCAAGTCTGCGCCGATACTGCTGAGGTATTGCAAAGGGGCCGGCTGTTTCGACGAGGGGTCAAGGCAACAATCAACCACTGTCCACCTCCCATCGCCGAGGTGCATGACGATAGATTCTCCAAACCCAGGTCCAAAAACTGACACCTCCAGTTCTCTTGAATCCGGGGCAACTGTCAGGCTATTCCCACCCGATGCCACTGGTTAGTTCTCCTGCCGCTCTTCTGGCTTGCGTAAGCTCCTTCTCCGCCAAAGGAGAGGAGCGGCGCAAGTAAATCAGTGACTCACGCTTTCTGGTGCTACCATCGTAGGAGTAGCCAATCGTCCATACCAACTGCGCTCCTTCGGCGACGAGTTGGCGGTCACTTTCCGAAAGCTCCTCAAGAGCAAATTCTGCATCAATCTGCGGGTAATCGTTGTCGCTCTCGAACAACCTTCCTGAAAAACTGTCTTCGTGGAGCACCGTGATGAATCCCTCGTATTTTTTAAGCAAAATGTAGCGCTGGTCGTGATGGCTGCGGAGAATTCGCGGCTGCGGAACACGGGCAATTGGGAGAGGGGTTAAACTCTTTGCGCCAGGTTCGCTCGCAATGGAGCAGCTCGACCAATCAGCTCCGGCTTCAGGGATTGGCTCCCGCTTTGCAGGTTCTTCTGTCACGATGCAACCTTCGGCGAAGAAAGCCGTGCTTAGCGGCCCGCCACTTTGGCCCGTCTTTGCTGCCCACTTTAGGGGGACACTCCTAGTTGACAACTCCTCAGTCATTTTCGGGTTTGATTTTCGTAAAAATTTGTTCCGCGACCTTCCGAGCCATGCCACAAGCCGGCTTCCATTCGGCTCTGATGAACTTCAAAGCGAGGTCAGAAGCACCCGCGTGAGTGCTATCGCGAGGCAGACCGTAATGGTAGTTTGAGCGCACGACAATCCCCAAAGGGGCCACCGACGGCTCCACGATTACGTTGATTTCGCCAAGAAACTCACCATGCCGAGGAGCCTTAATGGTTAGCGATTGCATTCCCGGCCTCTCCAGCAATTCATTCCAAACCAACTCCTTCGGTGCCAATGCGTGACCAATTTTATGCCAGTATTCTTGGCTACTGACCTCGTATTGAACCCAAGGGTTGATACCGCAAGCTGTGATTGGTGTGTGCCTCAAGAGGCTGAAAGTTTGGTGAATGATGTCTTGCAAGCGCTCCGCAAGGGACACGTTGCGTGTTCCGATGTTAAACCGGTCGCCTAAGCACTGAAAACGCATCCCACACATTTTCATCGAAGCAACCTGCCCACTTACGACTTCAATTTCAGCTTCCTTGGCATCTTGGTCCGGGATGATGCCCTGACGGAGAAACCATTCTGGGTGGAAAATAGCGGGATTAAACGACCCCACCAAAACCACGTCCAGCCCTTCGGCCTGAGGAGTTCGCATCGTGGCTGACATTCTTTTCTTTTTTCGGTAACCAGCCGTCGCTTTTAGCCGTAGCCTGTGAGCTTGGCAACGCCCATTTCGCTTTGATTTCCGTAATCCGGATGGAGCTTGCGCCTCACTTTGCCAGCAGGCGTTCGATTCGGCGATAGACTTCTGCCGCCGATACCGGCTTAACCTTGCCGGAACGCACTTCGTTGCGCCGTCGGATAGCACCAAGGAGCAGCCGTCGCTTGTTCTTCGTGTTCATTCGTGGTTACTTCGCCGCCTCAATCATCCGGTCAAACAACCGCTCCACTTCGCGCTTGGTCTCGTCGTCGAGGCGGAAGCCGACGGGGCCGCGGACGAGGGCGTTTTTGAAAATGCCTTGCCGCACAAGCAGGTGCTTCTCCACGGCGAGGAAGGCGTCGAGGCTGGTCTGCATCGAGATGAGCGCGGCAAGCGGGCCGTGGATGCGGTCGGCGCGCGCGGTGTCGCCGGCCTCCAGCGCGCGCCAGAGCGGGACGAGGCCGCGGATGAGGTCCGCGCCCGGCATGGTGCCGACGATGCCGCGCCGGAAGGAGTCCACGAGCGCGATGCCGCCGG
>CAYZJP010000209.1:0-5965 GCA_964478755.1 uncultured Klebsiella sp. | reverse complement strand
AGCGACGTGTATTGGCAATACAGCCAGAAGATCGTCCGCGCGATGGTCGAGGCGCTGGGGGACCACCCGGACGTGGTCGCGTGGCAGATTGACAACGGCGTGGGCCGGCACAACACGGAATACGCCTTCAACCCCGAGACGAAGCGCGAATGGCACGCGTGGCTCAAGGCCAAATACGAGACCGTGGACGCGCTTAACGAGCGCATGGGCCTGCGTTTCTGGGGCCAGGTGGTCAATGACTTCGCCGAGGTGCCGATGCCGATGACCGCGCCCGCCGCGCACAACCCCGCGCTGCTCACGGACTGGCGGCGGTTCTCCAGCGACACCTGCGTGGCCTTCGTGCGGATGCAGGCGGACATCCTCCGCGAACTCACGCCGAAGATCCCCGTCACCACGACCATCCGCCCGTTTGCGACGCAGATAGACAACTTCGACCTCGCGGAAACGATTGACTTCGTGGCGATGGACAGCGACGCCGCCGTGGGTGCCAAAGCTGCGGAGAACGCCATGACCATCTCCCTCACCCGCTCGCTCAAGAAAAGCGGCGAGGCGGAGGGCTTCTGGGTGATGGAACAGAAGGCCGGCAACGTCGCGTGGGCCGAGGCGAACTCGCTCGTGCGGCCCGGTGTGGTCCGGCTCTTCAGTTACCAACTGCTTTCGCGCGGCGCGACCGGCCTGCTCTACTTCTACTGGCGGATGCCGCGCTTCGGTCCGGAAAAATTTTACGGGGGTGTGCTCACGCACGACGGGCTGGCGAAGAACCGGATGTTTCAGGAAGTCATGCAAATCGGCACGGAGTTGCAGACGCTGGCTCCACTGCTCGCGGGCACGCAGGTGTTGCCGGATGTGTGCATCCTGGTGAGTCATGCGAGTGACTGGGCGCTGAACCAGTCCATGCGACCGAACAAGTTCTTCAGCCAGCGCGAGCATGTGCAGCTCTATTACAGCGCGTTGCATGACCGCAACATTCCCGTGGATTTCGCGCGCCCCACCGACGACCTCTCAAAATACAAGCTCGTCATCGCCCCCTCGCTCCACATGGTCGCTGGCGGCGAGGCGGACATCCTCCGGCTCTACGTCCACAACGGCGGCACGCTCGTCGGCACCTTCAACACCGGCTTGGTGGACGAGAACAACCTCGCCGCCACCGATCCGCCGTATGAGATGACCGACATGTTCGGCCTCAAGGTCGTCGAGTTCGATCCGCTCCCGCCGGGCGAGGAAAACCACATCACGATCAAGGGCGGTTTCCCGACAACCGGCCTGCACAGCGCGCGGCTGTGGTGCGATGTCATCGAGCCGGGCGAATGCCAGGTGCTCGGCACCTACGCGCAGGACTTCTACGCCGGCAAGCCCGCCATCACGATGAACCAGTTTGGCGAAGGCCGCGCCATCTACATCGGCATGATGAGCAACCTGCCCTTTTACCACGACCTCGTCACGTGGCTCCGGCAGATTTGCGGCATCACCCCCCTGCTCCGCGTGCCCGACCAGGTCGAGGTCTGCATGCGCGTGCGGGGCGACTACCGGATTTACTTCCTTCTGAACCACCACGCGCAGCCCGTCCATGTCCAATTCCTCAAACCTGTGCGCGACTGTCTCACCGGCAAGACCCTCTCCGGCGGCCACGACATCCTCGCCAGGGATGTCCTCGTTGTGGATGAGCAAGTCGCCCCGGCCTGACCGCGCCACCGCCCGGCACGCGGCCTCCACCGCGCGCGAACGCGTGCTGGCGGCCTGGCGTGGCGTGGACGTGACCGCGCTGGAAAGTGGCGGCAAGAACCACAGCCGTCCGCTCGCCTCGCTCCTGCCCGGCGTGATGACGGAACTCGGTCTCGACCGCCGCCGGGGCGAGGCCGAGATCATCAAGGTCTGGAACCACCTCATGGACCCGCAGGTCACCACGCACGCCCAGCCCGCCGGCCTGCACAAGGGCACGCTCTTCGTCAGCGTGGACAGCAGCGTGTGGCTCGACGAGATCGTCCGCTACCGTCGCCGCGAAATCCTCAGCCGCCTCCAGCACAGCTTCGGCAAGGAGATGGTGAAACGGATTTCCTTCCGGGTCGGTTGATTCAAATCCCCAGCCGTTTCATTTCCGCCACGTAGCCCTCGCGGAAAGTCGGATACTTCAGCCCGCACCTCAGCTCCTCCCGCAGCCGCCGGTTGGACACGCGTTTGTTCGTCACGCCGCGTTTGCGGTTCGCGTTTTCCTCCGCGCCCGCAAACGGCGGCAGCGGCTTGCGCAACCGTTCCGACAGCCAGCGGAAGAATTCCAACTGCGACACCGGCTCATCGTCCGCCACGTTGTAGATGCGCCCCGGCCCGCCGTGCTCCAGTGCCACGACTACCGCGCCGATCACGTCGTCGCGATGGACCATGTTCAGCAGCCGGCTGCCATCGCCGCTGATGCGCGCCTCGTCGCGGAGATACTGTTGAAACAAGTGCCCTCGTTCCGGCCCGTAAATCCCCGCCACGCGCAGCACGACCGCCGGAAAGTTCCGCTCGCGCGCGGCGCCGAGCAGCAGGTTCTCCGTCTCCACGAGCAGTTTGCCCGTCTCGGCCTTCGGCTCGGCCGGACTCTCTTCCGTCACTTCGCTGCCATCGGTCTGCCCATAGACACTCGTGCTGCTCGTGTGGATGAACTTGCTGACTGTGCGGCCACCCAGCCACGAAAGAAGATTCCGCGTGCCTTCGACATACACCGAGCGATACACGTCCGCGCCACCCTTCGAGGAGGAAACCGTGTTCACCACCCAATCGAACGGCCCCGGCAGCGCGCGCAGACTTTCTGGCAGCGTCACATCGCCCACGACCGGCGCGACGCCCGCTGCGCGCAATTCCCCCGCCCCGTCAGTCGTCCGCCGCAAACCGAAGACTGTATGCCCATGCCGCACCAGCTCCGCACCCAGCGGCAAACCCACATAGCCACAGCCCACGATCAAGACGCGCACGCGCACAGTTTGCCGCGAAGCAGTCTGCCTGCCCAGCCGGGATTCGCGGCGCGGAGTGGAAAATCCTCTCTCCGCGACGACTCTGTGCGGACTGGCCGATCTACTTGTTCGGCGGCTCTGGCGGCAGGCCGGCGGCGCGCTGCGTCGCTGGGCTGGCCGCCAGCATCGGCTCGGCGGAGGGCAGTTCGCCGGTGCCCGGCGGCAGGAAGTGTTTCCACGGGACTTCCCAGATGCGCACGGCGTTGGCGAAGCCCTTCGGCGTCACCGGCTCCCGCTCGACGCACAGCGCGCCGAGCTCCAAATCGAACTTCTCCAGGTCACGGAACGTCGCCTCGCCGATGATGATGCGGCTGTGGCCGGAGACGCCCTCGAGACGGCTGGCGAGGTTCACTTCGCGGCCAAAGATGGTGTAGTTGAAAATGTGCGCCTCGGAACCCATCATGCCCACGATGGCCGTGCCGCTGTTGATGCCCGTGCCCAGCGCGAGCAGCGGCAGCAAGTTGAGCGGCTCCTCGCCGGCGACAAGGCGGCGGGCGTTCTCCACCTCGCGGAGCTGGTTCTTGGCGGCACGATCAAGGTTGATCAGGTGCATGGCGATCTGCGCGTCAATCGCGGCCCGGACGCAATGCACCGCGTGTTGCTCGTCTGGTGTGGGCGCACCCCAGAAGGCCATCACGCAATCGCCGATGTATTTGTCGAGCGTGCCGTTGTGCTTCTTGATCTGATCGGCGATGACGGACAGGTAAAGGTTCACTGTGTCGAGGGTGTCCTTGGCGTTCGCATCGAAGTGGGCCTCCGCCGCCGCGCCGGTGAGATGATGGTCACGCACGTAATTGTCGGCGCGGGCCTGGTTGACATCGGTGAGCTTGGTGAAGCCGCGCACATCGGAGAAGAACACCGTGATCTTCTCGCGCTTGCCACCGAGCCGGAGCACTTCGCTCTGCAGGAGCTGGTTCACGACATTGGGCGAGACGAGCTTCGAGAACACGCCCTTGACGCGGCGCCTCTCGCCCTGCTCGAAGACGATGTTGTAGGTGAGCAACGCGACGTGGTTCAGCAATAGAGCGCCAACCACAGGCAGCACGATGGGAATCCAGTAGCGGTATTCCACGAACACATAGTGCGCGATGAACCCGTAAGACCCGATGACGACCAAGACGCCAAGGCTTGGCCAGGGGGCCGGCAATTTCCAAGTCAGCCCTGCCGCGAGCACACCCATGACGATGACGGCCAGTAACTCCAGCCACAGTGGGCTGCGCGTGATGAATCGGCCCATGATGACTGAGTTAGCGACGTTCCAGTGCTTGCCGACGAGGTAAGCGTCGCTCTGAATGGGAGTGGAGCCGCGATCCGTCAGGTCATTGCCAGTCGCGGTGGAACCGACGATCAGAACCTTGTCCTTCCACCTAGTGTCGTCGTCCTTGGGCTTTCCAAGGCGACGCAACCGTTCCTTAGCCAAGACACCCGTGAAGTTTTCCCTCGTCAGCCGAGAGTCATCGTGCTTGATGCTCCAGTCCACATAGAAAAAACCCTCCTTGTCCACCGGGATTGTGCGGTGCATGCCGTTGGTGCCTGGGATGTGTATCAACCCGCGAACACCATCCACCGTGGCACGTTCCAGATCCAATCCGAGCTGCGCGGCTGCCATGACTATGCCCATGTGCCACGAGGTGACTTCCCGATACGCCCGCCCCATCATTGCCCCGGGTGGTGCTCCGGTTTCGCCGGGCAACTGCGACTTGAAGACCCCAATGTCGTAGCTGTTGGCCTCCGTCAGCGGAATGATCAATTGCTTTCCCTTCTTACCCGCCGACTTGCCGTCCGAAAGAGTTATGCTTTTCCCCGGCACGATGACCGTCTTGCTCAGATCAAAATCATGCTTCTCGGCCAGGCGTTCCATCGTTGAATGCAACACATGGAACGTGCGAACCGCATGAGCACGACGCAGCACACCATCGGGATCCTTGTCGGTCGAAATGTCCCCCAAACGCCGCACACTGTCCCGGAAGAGCCGATGAGGCAGCAAATCCTTGCTGGTGGCGATGACCGCGTTGTTCGCGGAGCGCAATTGGTCGGCGAGGAATTCGTCGGAGGGAACCGGCGCGACGTTGGTCCCCATCGGCACCGGGGCGTGATCCAACCGCAGGCCGCTGAACAACACGTCAAACGCGATCAGGCGCGCACCCTCGGCCTTCAATTCGCTGATGAGCCTCCCATAAACTTGGCGCGGCCAGTAAAGCCCGAACTGATAATCCAAGGCCCCGCCCATTCCGTCTTCGAGTTTGCGAATGTCGTCGTCCTCAATGTAGACGAAGCCCAGATTTGTGGCACACGGGGGATGCCTCTTCAAAGCCTCCTTCTGCCGCCAGTCGTAGGAAATCCCCTCCAACCTCTCAATGCTGCCACCGTATGGGCTCCAATGCCGGAGGGATTGCAGGAAGCCGACGAACGCGATGACTCCGACAGCGATGGCGTAAGGAATCAGCTTGGCCTTCGAGAGAGTCACGCGTGCGCACAGCTAAACAAAAAACCCAGAGCAACACAAGGTCGCTCTGGGTGAATTGAAGGGCTGAAATGATTACTACTGCTTCGGGGTCGTGGTGGTGCCGGCCGTGTCCGGAGAAATGAAGATCGTCGTCTCGCCAACTTTCGTAGTCGTGCCAGTCTTGGTCCCGGCCCCAGGATCAGTGCTGCTGGTTCCGCCAGTCGGTGTGCCAGTAGCAGGTTTGGTATTCTGCACCAGAACCTCAACCATGCTGCCGGTGGACCCGGCTCCTTGCGCTTGGGTGGCAATCGCCTGGTTGATGGCCGCAGTCGTTACGTTGTTAGCCGCAGCGGTTGCAACCTTTGCATCAGTCGTTGACTGGGTTGCCGCCTGCTGCGCCGCTTGCTTGGCCTGTGCTGCATTAGCACCGTTCGCCACTGCGCCTGCGGCGGCACCGCTCGCAGCCGCTGTCGCGCCCACTGCCTCGCTGTTGTTCTGCAAGCTGGTAGCTGCCCCTTGCACTGCCGCT
>CAYZJP010000208.1:0-5974 GCA_964478755.1 uncultured Klebsiella sp. | reverse complement strand
TGCTCGCGCGCGAGTTGACGAAGAAGTTCGAGGAATTCCTGCGCGGCACGCCGGCAGAGCTGCTGACACTGGTGGCGAAGCGTTCGCTGAAGGGCGAGTTCGTCGTGCTGGTGAGCGGGGAGGTGGCGGCGGGGGAAGATGGGGGCGAATCTTCGGCGGGGGAAGTAGTCAGTGATTAGTGATTAGTAATTCGTCATTCTCGCAGTATGTGCATGGTCGTTTACGTGGGATCGAGTTTGCCGCTGCCGCTGATTCCTTGGCGGGAGTCGGAACGGGCATTCAACGTCACCCAACTGACGGAGCACGAGGAGGCCGTTCGGACGCATTTCAAAGTGGCGAATGTCCGCCAGGCTGGCAGCCACACCCAGTGTGGGTGCGGGTTTAACGAGTGGCGCAACACGGGCGACGAGGTGCAAGAGATTTGGGGTAGGAGCGAAGAGGCGAAAGCCTCATTCGCCCGGCTGGTTTCCTACCTCCGCAAGCATCGGGTGGAATCCATCTATTCTTGTTGGTCGGGTGACGAGGGCACGCACCGGCTACTCGCTCGTCAAATCAAGCCCGATGATTTGATGGAGCCGTATTTCCAGTTTCAAGAGCGCGAGTTGCTCACGCTCGAACTCGACCGCTGAGAGCCGTCGCCCGACTAATCACTAATTACTAATCACTCTCCATGCCCGCGCCGCGCTCTGCTCATCTCGCCCTCCTCGCCTGCGCCCTCGCGCTGCCCGTGAGCGCTGCCGACTCCGCCACCAGCCACGACTTCTTCGAGAACAAAATCCGCCCGCTGCTCATCGAGCACTGCCTCAAGTGCCACGACGGCAGCGCGGCAGACAAGCCCAAGGGCGGCCTCGCACTCGACACGCGCGATGGCTGGGCCAAGGGCGGTGAGAACGGCCCGGCCATCGTTCCCGGCCAGCCGGACAAGTCGCTGTTCATCCGCTCAATTCGCTACGCGGACAAGGATCTCCAGATGCCGCCGAAGGGGAAAAAGCTTACGGCGCAGCAAATCGCGCTGTTCGAGGAATGGGTCCGCCTGGGCGCGCCCGATCCGCGCACCGGCAAGCCTTCCGGCCCGCCGCTGTCCGATCCGAACGTGGTGCGGAATCATTGGGCGTTTCAGCCGGTGAGAGAGCCGAAAGTTCCGCAGGTTCAAGGTTCAAGGTTTCAGGTTCAAAGTCCCATCGACGCCTTCGTGGCCGCGAAGCTCGCACCGAAAGGTTGGTCGCCCTCCCCGTCTGCCGACAGACGCACGCTCATCCGCCGCGCTTACTTCGACCTGCACGGCTTGCCGCCGTCGATGGCTGAGGTCGAAGCATTCGTCGCGGACAAATCACCCGATTCCTTCGCGAAGGTCGTGAATAAACTCCTCGCCTCGCCGCGCTACGGCGAGCGTTGGGGACGCCACTGGCTCGACGTCGCGCGCTACGCGGACACGAAGGGCTACCTCGCCGGCGACGAGCAGCGGCGCTTCGCCTTCAGCTACACCTACCGCGACTACGTCATCCGCAGCTTCAACGAGGACAAGCCCTACGATCGCTTCCTGACCGAGCAGATCGCCGCCGACCAGCTTCAACTCGGCGACGACAAGCGCGCGCTGGCTGGCCTCGGCTTCCTCACGCTGGGCCGCCGATTTCTGAACAACATCCACGACATCATTGACGACCGCATTGACGTGGTGACGCGCGGGACGATGGGCCTGACCGTCCAGTGCGCGCGTTGCCACGATCACAAATACGATCCCGTTGCGACGACGGAGTATTACAGTCTTTACGGCGTCTTCGCCTCCAGCCAGGAGCCGGCGGACAAGCCATTGCTTGGCATCAAGCCCGACGAGGCATCGCACGCCGCCTATCTCGCCGAGAAGAAAAAGCGCGAGGATGAGTTGGAAAAATACCGCGTCGAGCAGCTCGACAAGCAGCTCGGCATCCTGCGCAAGCGCACTGCCGACTACCTGCTCGCCGCCGACGAGGTGGACCCGAAAGTTGCCCGCGCGTCGGCCAATGCCCAGCGCCGCGACCGCGACAAGTATTTCCAGGAGCGCAAGCTCGTCCCCGCCGTCGTGCGCCGCTGGCAGGATTACCTCGCGAAATCCGCGAAGTCAGAGGCGCCCGACTCAATTTGGTCTGCGTGGCATGCCTACGCGAAATTGCCCGAAGCAACATTCACGGAAGAAGCGGCGAAGGTGGACGTTCGCAATTCGCCTCCCGCCATTCGCAATTCCTTCGCCACGCCGCCGAAGTCCATCAAGGAAGTCGCCGAGCGTTACGGCAAGCTGTTAACCGACGCGGACGCCGCCACGCCGCACGCGGACAAGGACAAGGAAGCCTTGCGCCTCGCGCTCCGCGCCGCCGATGCGCCGCCAAACCTGCCCGCGCCGGAGAACGACACGTTGCTCGAAGACGCCCGCCCGCGCCTGCGCCAGCTCAAGGCGAAGATTGATGAAGTGGACGCCACGCATCCCGGCGCGCCGCCGCGCGCGATGGCGCTCGTGGATCGCGACTCGCCCACAAAGCCCTACGTCTTCGTGCGCGGCAATCCTGGCAATCACGGCCCCGAAGTCGAACGCGGCTTCCCAAAAGTTGCGGCGCTGGGCAAGACCCTGCCGTTTCCGGCGAAGTCAAGCGGTCGCCTCGAATTGGCCCACGCCATCGCGAACAAGGACAACCCGCTCACGGCGCGCGTCCTCGTCAATCGCGTCTGGGGCTGGCACTTCGGCGCGGGACTCGTCCGCACGCCCAGCGACTTCGGCGTCCGCAGCGACCCGCCGTCGCACCCGGAGTTGCTCGACTGGCTGGCGACGCGCTTCGTCGCCGAGGGCTGGAGCATCAAGAAGCTGCACAAGGTCATCATGCTGTCCGCGACTTATCAGCAGGCCAGCGACGACCGCGCGGAGTGCGTGAAGTCCGACCCCGCGAACACGCTGCTCTGGAAGTTCAACCGCCAGCGCCTCGACTTCGAGCAGTTGCGCGATTCGCTCCTGCTTGCGTCCGGCAAACTCGACTTCGCCACCGGCGGCCTGCCGGTGGACTTGACCGCGCAGCCGTTCTCCACGCGTCGCACGGCCTACGGCTACATTGACCGGCAGAATCTCCCGCCGATGTTCCGCACGTTCGACTTCGCCAGTCCCGACGCGAGCGCGTCGCAGCGCTTCCAAACCACCGTGCCGCAGCAGGCGCTCTTCCTGATGAACTCGCCGTTCGTCCTCCAGCAGGCGCAGTCGCTCGCGGCGCGCGACGACTTCAAGAAATTCTCCGACGACAGCGAACGCATCCGCTTCCTCTACGAAACGATTTACCAGCGCCGGCCCGCCGCCGATGAGGTGGCGATGGCGAAGACCTTCCTCTCTGCGCCGTCGGCGGAAGCAGACAAGAACCTCAACGCGTGGGAAAAGCTCGCGCAAATCCTCCTCGTCTCGAACGAAGCGGCGTTTGTGGACTGAGCACGAAATCCGAAGTGGGGCTGTAGGAATGAGCGGGTTGAGCAGGCAAACTGCCCGAGCTGTCCGTTCTCGGTCTGGTGGAGGATCAACGAGGAGGAATTGGCAGGCGTGTCTGGCATTGCAAATCAGGCAATGGCCAAATCAACTTCAAATTGTCGCAAGAAGGTCCGCCGATCTTCCAAGGACGGAGCTTCGATTGAACTACGGGCGGGAAACTCGCTGTAAGTTTTTCCATCCAGCTCGCGGCCTGTCTCCGATTTGCGCACGCCGCCCCATTGCTTGAAGAAGAACGCCACGCCTGCCTGCTTGCATTGGCTGCGGATGCTCCGCACCCATTCGGCTTTCATCGGGCGTGCGCCCGGGCCGCTTTCGCCGCCGACAATGGCCCACGCGATGCCGTTGAGTTTGAACTCACCAAGGTCTTCCAGCAGTGGTTCAATGGAAAGAAACCTCACTGCCGCTTGAGCGGAACGCAGCAGGTCAATGCGCGGCAGTCCATGTTGCTTGTTCTCCACGCTTACGCCCCACCAAATGTGCGACTGCTGGGCGGCAAAACGCAGCTTGCCCTTGAGCAATGTGGCAAGCCGGTCGGCGCGCTTGGTCAGAATCTGGTAGGTATGCCAGTTGGCTGCTGCCATCACTCGGGCCACTTTGACGATGTATTCGTCAGGAACGTCCTTGTGGAAAAGGTCGCTCATGGAGTTGACGAAGATCATGCGGGGCGTTCCCCAACGGAGCGGGTCACCCAGCTTTTCGGGCACGATGCGCAGGTCAAAGCCGAACTCAAACGGATGGCCGGGAATGCCGCGCCAGCGTTCGGCAAACGTTTCGGCGTAGCAATGGAGACAGCCAGGGCTGACTTTCGTGCAGCCACGAACCGGATTCCACGTCGCGTCCGTCCACTCGATTTTAGATTTGTCGCTCATACTTTTTGTGAATCGAACCACAGCGTCTCGGACAAATGCCGTCCAAGCCAAAAACTATTTGTTCTCGGTCTTTGAAGATAGCAGGAACTGAAGCTGATTACACGGGAGAATGACGTCTCCGCCTTGGACCGTTTGCGCGCGTTTTGCACTGCCTTTTGGGCCTTTGACAATCAGTTCACCACTTCCTGCCAGTTCGGCAATCACCTCGGCCATAAGGGCAGTGGTTGCCATTGTCTGATTGCTGTAACACTTGGCGAATTGGTCAAAGCTGATTCCATCAGCATGGCTGTCTCGAATGACTCGCGCAAAATCTTCGGAAAGCTTCGCCTTCGCAGTTTGGCGGGTAATGTCATCGAACGACATTCCTTCAAGGTATCCAGTTTGGTCTGCATCTGCCTTATATGCCAGCATGTTCAGTCCCGCGTGACCGAAGTGCCGGTGCGAATTGGCATTCCGCCAATAGACATCAAGCATTGCCGAACGCGCCCGTTCATGCGGCGCAAGATGCAAAAGCCAATAACCTCTGTGCCCTTTTACAGGTTCAATGTAAAAAGGAGAGAAAAATGGACTGCCCGCGGCTTTTCGAAATGCTGGCCCGATCTGTGACTCGACCAGGTATTTCCAGTGAACGCCACCTTGCTCTTTGGCCCTGATCAGTTCTTCGACCGAGGTTTGGCTCTGCAATCCCAGCGTTTGGAATCTGCTCCGAAACTGTTTGCTGTCCCCGATGAAATCCGAAAGCCATTCGATTGCAAAGTTGATGATGTATTCGGCGTGTTTGATTACGTGAGAGATTTCTCGAAGGACGGTCGGGTTCACCTGGGTGTAGCCACATTGGTCGAGAAAGAAAATCGCTCTGCCTCCCGCTCTTGGATGACGCTTCTTCAACCGTTCGACAATGGATGGATATTGCGACTCGAATGTGCCTCGATGTAGAAACACACTCTTCCCAACGCGCTTCTTGTAAACTGACTGGTCAAATTGATGGCGCAAACACTCTATTGCTTCCTTGCTCGAATCAATAAAGTGGCATTCGCAGTCTATTTCGATCCGCTTAGTGCGACCGCCAAGATTGAGCCTTGCCTCGGCAGTTTCCACAGCGCGCAGCAACACAAATGGCGAACCTTGCTTTGCATCTTTGTATGCGCCGCCTCCTGAAAATCCGTCAATCAGCGTGATGCGAAATTTTTCCACGCCAAACGAACGGGCGCAGAGGATGGTGATGTATTCCTCGACGTAGTCTTGGAGCACCTTCAACTTGGCCGCACTGTGCGGTGCTAAATCGGGGAGTTGCCCTGACTTCCAGTTCTTTCAATCAAACGATGTGGAATCATCGCCTTTCATAAGAGACCCAGCTTCTTGAACCGGTTGCTCACTTCCTTGAAATGGAAGTCGAGCGAGCAGAGCGCTTTCAGTTCGTCTTTCTTGAAATGCTTGGCGACTTCCGGATCGGCTTTGAGTTGTTCCACGAAATCAGCGTCGTCGCGGCCGGCGTGTTTGACTTCCCACGTCTTCATCGCGGCGTCCTGGCAAATCTTGTAGGCGGCTTCGCGTGTGAGACCTTTCTTGATGAGCGCGAGCAGAATGGTCTGGCTGTTCCACATGCCGA
>CAYZJP010000207.1:0-6066 GCA_964478755.1 uncultured Klebsiella sp. | reverse complement strand
ACCTCTGCGTTCTCTGTGTCTCTGTGGTTTGAGTCATTGTTCAGTGTCTTCTTAGAAAGTGCCGGCGGGTTGGGGACGATTGTGCCGACATTGGCACCAGTTACTTCTTCTTGTCCGCCTTCTTGCCGGCCTTCTGCCGGGCCAGCTCTTCCGCGCTGGGAGGCGTCCACTGCGACGGCCTGGGGTTGGCGACGGTGAGCGGGAGGATGTCGGCGTAGCGGGCCTGTTGTTCCTTCAACTTGTCCATGAGCTGGGCGACGCGCTCCTTTTGCGCGGGCAAGCCGGCGAGGTTCTGCATCTCGTCGGGATCGGCCTGGAGATCGAAGAGCTGGGTGACGTTGACCTGGGGATAACGGAGGAGTTTCCAGCGGTCGTCGCGGTAGCCGCGCTGAAGGTCGCGGTAGGAGAAGAAGAGTTCGTGACGCATGGTCTTGGCGGAGCCGTGGAGGACGGGACGGAAGCTCACGCCGTCAATGCCGGCGGGCTGCGCCGCGCCGACGAGGTCGAGGATGGTCGGATAAATGTCGAGCAAGTAGAGCAAGGCGTCGCTGGCGCCGTGGGGGATGCCGGGACCGGCGAAGACGAGGGGGCACTTCATGCCGGCGTCGTAGAGGTTCTGCTTGCCGAGGAGGCCGTGGCTGCCGATGGCGATGCCCTGGTCGGCGGAGAAGAGGAGGAGGGTGTTGTCGAGCTGGCCGAGTTCCCTGAGCGCGGCGACGATGCGGCCCATGTGGTGGTCCATCGCGGTGATGGTGGCGTAGTATTCGTGGAGTTCCTTGCGCACGGCGGCGGGAGTGCGGGGCCACGGGAGAAGGGCCTCGTCGCGCACGGTCATCTCGCCGTTGTCGAAGGGATGTTGGGGGAGAAAGTTCCTGGGCAGGGGGATTTTGTCGCGGTCATAGAGGTCCATGTAGGGCTGGTCGGCGACGCGCGGGTCATGGGGGTTGCCAAAGGCGAGATACATGAAGAGCGGGCGGGGGTCTTTGCGCTCCCTGAGGAATTTTGTGACGTCATCGGCGATCTGTTTGCCGGGCTCGCCACTGGTGCGGTCGGCATTCTCATTGATGTAGAGGTTGTGCTCGAACCTGGCCTGGATGAGCAGGGCGCTGTTGCCGCGTTTGCCCTCGTGGTAGGTTTCATAGCCGGCGTCCTTCATCGAGAGCGGCCAGTTTGGGCCGTCGCCGGGCGAGAGGACTCCCTTTCCGCCGGAGGGTGCGGTGAAGTCCTTCCAGCGGAAATAAACATTGCCGCTCAGGAGCATGTTGCGGCTGGGCGTGCAGACCGCGCCGATGTTGCCGCCGAGACAATAGGCGTTGCGCAGGACGAAGCCGCGCTGGACGAGCGCGTCGAGCGTGGGAGTTTTCACGACGGGGTTGCCAAGCGCGGCGACGGAGTCGGCACGCATGTCGTCGGCGAAGAGGAAGACGACGTTGGGCTTGTTCGCGGCCTGCGCGGCGAGGGCGAGGCCGCCGAGGAAGAGGGCGAGGGCGCGGAGGAAATGGGTTTGCATGGGCGGATTTAGGCCAGCAATTCGTCTGCGGCACAAGCCGTTCCTGCGGGCCGGCCCGCGCGCGGACTTGCCAGCCCTGCTTCCCGCCCGCACCATCCCGGCCCATCGTGGCTGGCAAGCACTTCCTCATCATCGGCGGCGGCATCGTGGGCATGGCCACGGCGATCAAGCTCGCCCGCAGGCTGCCCGACGCCCGCATCACCCTGCTCGAAAAGGAACCCGGCGTGGGCCGTCATCAAAGCACCCACAACAGCGGCGTCCTGCATTGCGGCCTCTACTACCAGCCCGGCTCGCTCAAGGCCCGTCTCGCAGTCAGCGGCGTCGCCGAGATGACTGGGTTCTGCCGCGCGCACAACATCCCGCATGATGTCTGCGGCAAGCTCGTCGTGGCGGTGGAAGATGCGGAAATCGAGCGGCTCCGTGACTTGCACGAGCGCGGAAAGCAAAATGGCCTGCTCGGCCTGCGCTGGCTGGACCAAGCCCAGATGCGCGAGATCGAGCCGCACGTCGGCGGCGTGGCGGCCTTGCACGTCCCGCAGGAAGGCATCGTGGACTACGCGAAGGTCTGCGCGACGATGCGGGACTTGATCGAGCAAGGTGGGAACCGCGTCGTCACCTCCGCGCGCGTCACGGCGTTGCGTCCCAACTCGTCCGGCTGGGTGGCGGAGACGACGGCGGGTGCGTTCGAGGGCGACTTCATCATCACCTGCGCCGGCCTGCACAGCGACCGCGTGAGCGAGCTGGCCGGCGAGCGACGCGACGTGCGCATCATCGCGTTCCGCGGCGAATACTACCAACTGCGGAAGGACCGCGAGTTCCTCGTGCGCAACCTGATCTATCCGGTGCCCGATCCGCAGTTCCCGTTCCTCGGCGTGCATTACACGCGGATGATCCACGGCGGCATCGAAGCCGGGCCGAACGCGGTGCTCGCCTTCGCCCGCGAGGGCTACTCGAAGACGGACATCAGCGCCGGGGATTTGTGGGACGCGCTGACGTTCGCCGGCTTGTGGAATTTTCTCGGCAGGCACAAGCGCATGAGCTGGGAGGAAATCAAGCGCAGCTTCAGCAAACGCCTTTTCTGCAACACGCTCCAGCGCCTCGTGCCCGAAATCCGCGAGAGCGACCTCGAACCGGGCGGCGCGGGCGTGCGCGCCCAGGCCATGTCGCCGGACGGGACGCTCGTGCAGGACTTCTGCCTCGTCGCCCGTCCCCGCGCGCTGCACGTGCTCAACGCGCCCAGCCCCGCTGCGACCGCCTCGCTGGCCATTGGTGAGGAGATCGCGCGACAGGTTGTGTCCTCGCTGGGCGCATCTTGACACTGCCCCCGGAGCGCCGGTCTCCGAACCGGCAGGTGTTGAATGCCACGCAGAAACGCGCCGATTCAGAGATCGGCGCTCCGCAATGCCAGCGGGGTCGGGGGCAGTGTCAAGATGCGCCCTCCTCGCTCTGAGCGGCCGGCAACGCCTTGACTCCGAGCTGAACCTGCGCAAGCTCCGGCCATGCGTCTCTCGCTTTCGTTCTCGCTTCTGCTGAGCTCGCTTGCTCTCGCCAATGCTTCCGACTGGCCGATGTTTCGCGGGCCGGACTTGAACGGCGTTTCCCATGAAACGGGCTGGAGTTCGTCCTGGCCCAAGGACGGGCCGAAGGTCGCGTGGCGCGCGAAGATCGGCCTCGGCTTTTCCACTGTTGTGGTCAGTCAGGACAAGGTGATCACCACCGGACACGACGGGCGCGCGAAAGGCGAGGCCACGATCTGGTGCTTCGACGCGGCGAACGGGAAGGATTTGTGGAGGCACAGTTACCCCACGCCGCTGGGCAACAAGTATTTCGAGGGCGGCACCACGGGCACGCCCACGATTGATGGCGACCGCGTTTATCATCTAAGCCGGCAGGGCGATTTCGTCTGCCTTGAACTTGCGACTGGAAAAGTTGTTTACCAAAAGCAGCTTGTCGCCGAGCTGGAGGCCGAGGTGCCCGAATGGGGTTTCGCCGGCTCGCCGCTCGTGGAGGGCAAGCTGGTCGTTCTCAATCTCGGCAGCCAAGGCACCGCGCTCGACAAGGCCACGGGCAAAGTCGTCTGGCAAAACGGCAAGGCCTCCGCCGCCTACGCCACACCGATCCCATTCGATCTCGACGGCACACGCTGCGTTGCGATCCTCACGCATCGCGAGTGCGCGGCGGTGGAGGTGGCGACGGGCAGGGTGCGCTGGATCCGGAAGTTCGTGTCGGCATACGACACCAATGCCGGTGCGCCCGTGGTGCATGACGGGACGTTGCTGCTCTCGGGAGAAAACGCGCCCGCTGTGAAGTTAAACCTCCGTGACGGCGTGCCCGTCCCGGGCTGGAAAACCGACACCGCAGTGCAATTCAACGCGGGAGTCGTGCTTGGTGGTCACCTTTACGCCTTTCACGGGCTCGGCGGCAAGAGCGACGGTGAGTTGCGCTGCCTCGACTGGCAGACGGGCGCGCCGAAGTGGGCGCAGAAAGGCATCGGCTTCGGCTCCCTCGTGGCGGCAGACGGCAAATTGGTTTGCCTGAGCGAGAAGGGCGAACTGCTGGTGGTGGCTGCGTCGCCAAAGGGTTTTGAAGCCCTTGCCCGCGCGCAAGTCTTGGGCAAGAAGTGTTGGACTTCACCTGTGCTGGCCAACGGCCGCATCTACGTCCGCAACGCGCCGGGTGAATTGCTCTGCTTGGACGTGAGTGGAAAGTGACTCGCACCGACGGGCTGGCCCGCCGGAACTTTTGGCTTTGAGCCGCCGCCCTGCTTCCGCAGCATCCGCCCATGCTTGACCTGACCAGTGCCCCGCACGCCGACCCGCTCCGCATCTATCGCTACCGCGACGGCATCTACGCCGTGGATTTGCTCAACGCCGCCGTCGTTCATCTCGATTTCTTCACTTGGCTCGCGGCGCATCCCGCCGACAAGGCGACGATCTGCCGCGAGTTGCAACTCACCGACCGGCCCGTGGACGTGATGCTGACGCTGTTCACTGCGAATGGCTTTGTGCGGCCGGAGAAGGGCGTCTTCCACGTCACCGAAGTCGCGCGCGAGCATCTCGTGCAAGGCTCGCCGTGGTTTCTCGGTCCCTACTTCGCCTCGCTGAAAGACCGGCCCGTCACGCTCGACATGGTGAAAGTGTTGCGCACGGACAAGCCCGCGAACTGGGGCAGCTCGAAGACCGAGAAGGAATGGACGAGGGCGATGGAAGAACCGGACTTCGCGGAACGCTTCACGGCGGCGATGGATTGTCGCGGCATCTACCTCGGTCGCGCGGTCGCGCACGCGCTCAACACTGGCGGTCGGACGCGGCTGCTGGACATCGCGGGCGGCTCGGGCATCTACGCGTGCGCAATCACGGCGGCCCATCCGCGCGTGCATGCGACGGTGTTTGAGAAGTCACCCGTGGACAAGGTCGCGGCGCAACTCATCGCAGCGCGTGGCTACGCGGAGCGCGTCTCCGTGCAGGCCGGCGACATGTTCAACGATGCGCCGCCGACGGGCTTCGACATGCACCTGTTCTCAAACGTCCTGCACGATTGGGACACGCCGGTGGTGAAGCGGCTGCTGGAGAAATCCTTCGCCGCGTTGCCCGCAGGCGGCATGCTCGTCATCCACGACATGCACCTCGACCGCGAGAAGTCCGGCCCGCTGCCAGTGGCCGAATACTCCGTCATCCTCATGCACTCGACGGAAGGGAAATGCTATTCACTCGGCGAACTGGATGACTTGTTTCGCGCCGTCGGTTTCCGCGACCTGCAACATCGTCCCACCGCCGCCGACCGGAGCATCGTCACGGCGGTGAAGCCGGGTTGACGAAGCCATGCTCGCGGATCGGAACCTCACTTGCTGCGAAACAGCTCACTCGCCACAACTGCGTGGACGAGCGAACGCAGCCCGTAGTCCGCTGTCTTCGCTTCGGCGAGAATCTTGTCCACCCCAGCGTGGTCGCCGATGCCGACGGGCTGGCCGGTCGCGTAGGTCACGAGCTTCTCGGTCAGGCAACGCGCGATTTGTTCGGGGTTCGCGAGCAGCAGCTTCTTGAACTCATCAACATTCGCGAACTCTCGGCCGTCGGGAAACTTGTCGCCGGCTTCCACCGGCCGGCCTTCGCCATATTGATAAGCCGCGAGATATTTCGCCAACGGGCCGACGCGGTTGTTCACCCAGTCCTTGCGCTCGGCGACGATGCGGTATCGCTCGCGCCAGCCGCCGATCACATCGTAGTTCTCCAGCGCGAAACCCGGCGGATCGATGCGTGCGTGGCAGCCGGCGCAGTTCTCCGTCGCGCGATGTTTCGCGAGCTGGTCGCGAATCGTCTTCGCGCCGCGAATGTCCGGCTCGATGGCAGGCACGTTCGGCGGCGGCGGCGGCGCGGGCTTGCCCATGATGCGGTCGAGCATCCACACGCCGCGCAGCACGGGCGAGGTGCTCGTGCCGTTCGCCGTGACCTTCAGCACGCTGGCGTGCGTGAGCACACCACCACGATGCTGCTCGGGCTTGAGCGCGACCTTGCGGAACGCCACGCCATGCACGTCCGGGATGCCGTAGTGTTTCG
>CAYZJP010000206.1:0-6183 GCA_964478755.1 uncultured Klebsiella sp. | reverse complement strand
CTCGCCCACTGAGGCCGAGCCGCATGCTTCGGCGAGCCGGTGGGCTTTTTCAGGGACGACGAACTAGGATCGCGGTTTCCTGAAGCGAAGCCTGTGCACCACAGCTTGGGCTACAACACGCTGACTGATTTGGTCCTGAGTTTCGAAGACTTCACGATCACAGGAGAGCATCCCAAATGGGTGGTGCAATATCGGAAAGACCACAAAGGCACAGGCGGCGTGAATCTTCGTTCCGAAGTCGGAATCCTTATCGGCAAGTTAATCGACAAAAGCATTCGTGACCAGCGTTCTCTGTTTCTACCAACTATTGGCCTTGCGCTGGGGGGGCAGCATTTCGGGAAGCAAAGCCGGTGCATCGGAGCCTTGGGTTTCAAACCTTGACGGATCTGATTCTTAGCTTTGACGACTTTATTGTCACTGGTGATCATCCTCGGTGGGAAGTGCGCTATCGAGAGGCTCAACCAACTCCTAGCAGCGACGATTTGCGTTGCGAGGTCGGGTTAGTTGTCACGGACATGATTCAACGAAGCGTTGCCGAGCAGCGGCCTTTGTATCTGCCAACGGTCGGATTTGCCCTCGCAGAAAGGTTCCCCGAAGCAAGGCCTGTCCACCGCACTCTTGGCTTCGCCACCTTGACCGATTTGCTCCAAAGTTTCCGCGACTTCACGGTCACTGGGGAACACCCACGATGGCTGGTGCATTATCGCACCGAAAACGACGGTGCTTGCGAAAGACCGCGGTAATTCTCATGCCACCATCGCGCATCGGCCCGAGTGGGAGGCGGAGACGTTGAAGGTGGTGATGACTGGCAGCGCCGAGGACGGCCCCGAGTGGCAGCGGAACATCGGCAACAAGGAGAAACGCCGCAAGCTGGCGAACCGGTTCAAGGACGCGCGTGACCCGTTCAAGATCGTCATCGTGCGCGAGGGTGAGGCACCCCGCCTTTAGTGGCTGACGGGCTTCGCCGCGCCCTGCCTGCACAAGATGTATGCCGACGAGCCGATGCAGAGCCACGGCCTCACGCAGGCCACCGCCCGCGTGAACCGCGTCTTCCGAGACAAGCCCGGCGGTCTGGTCGTCGATTACCGCGGCCTCGCCAACTACTTTTGTGGCTGTTCGATACCGGCCAAGGCCTCTTGAATGCTGCGGACCGGCAAGAACAGTTCCAGTTCGTTCGACGGCAGGGAGACGAAGCCAAACTGCTCGTAGTAACGCCGGGCCGCTTGATCCTTGGCATCCACGAACAGACCGATTCCACCCGCCGCGTCGAATATCTCCATGAACTTCCGCATTGCCCCGACCAGCAGCAGCCGGCCGATGCCCTGCCGCTGGTGGGCTTTCGCCACGGCCAGCCGGCCCAGCCGGATGCCCGACACATCGCGCGGCAGCCGCCGGGCCTCCTCCTGTGCGAGGGCTTCCGATTTTATCTGACAGAGGTTCAGCGCGAAGTAGCCGAGGATTGGCTTCGGCTCGGAGGCGTCTTCCTCCACCAGCACATACGTCCGGGAAATGCCCCGCTCTGCGTGCTGCCGCGCCGTCTGCTTGAGGAACGAGTTCAACGGCTCGCTGCCACAATCAAACCCGGCCCGGTCGTGGGTCCTCGCCAGTGGCTCGAGCTTACGCACGCACCGAGCCTTTGAATGCCTTGACCGCCGCTTTGAGCCGCTGGTTCGGTTTGGGCGGCTGGTCCACCAAGGAAAAAATCTTCCGCGCATCCTGCTGCGAAAGCCGGATGACCGATTCCCGCTCCAGGACGCGCTGCGCCTCCTGATACGCCGTCTGGACGACGAACTGGTTCACAGTGGCACCCAACAGCTCCGCCGCCTGCTCCAGCGTCACGCGCACATTGTCCGATACGCGGGCCGTGATCCGCTTCCGGGGTTCTTCCAAAACTTGTTCCATGGCTAGACGGTGCCATTTTGCCACCGGACTGTCAATTTTCTTCCTGGCCGCCACCGGTCTCCCCAATGGTCCAACGCGAAAGCCTCCGCCCGCATCTTTACGGCGCAACCAGCTTGACGTGTCGGATGGTAAAACATAGTTTAACACCATGACCAAGACGATCACCAAGATCGGCAACTCGCAGGGTCTGATGTTGGACGCAGCGCTGATGGACCTGACGCGCCTCAAGGTGGGCGATCAGGTGACCGTGAGCGTGCATGAAGGCGGCTCGATCGTCCTGACGCCGGTGCGCCCAGCCATCCCGCCGGACAAGGCCGCTGCCACGGCCAAGCGCCTGATCAAGAAGAACGCGGAACTGTTCCGGCGGCTGGCATGAACCGGCCGCTGGCGCACCCCACGGTGGACGCCGTGAAGACCATCCACGCCGAAGTGCTGGCGGCGCACGGCGGTGGCGCGGGGCTGCGCGAACCGGCGTTGCTGGAGTCGGCGGTGGCCGCACCGCAGGCCACGTTGATGGGCGAGCCGCTGTTCACCGACCCGGTGGAAATCGTGGCCGCTTATCTGTTCTACCTGTGCCGCAACCATCCCTTCGTGGATGGCAACAAGCGAACGGCACTGGCGACGTGCTTGGTGTTCCTGAGCGAAAACGACCTGCTGCCGGAGGAGCGGCTCGCCACGGATGCGTGGGAATTCCTGACGCTCGACGTGGCAGCCAGCCGTCTTGACCGGGTGCAGACCACCAAGCGGTTGCGCGCACTGCTTCGCGCGAAGAAGTGAACGCGCGCTGAATCGGCGGCATCAGCCTGCGACCTCGTCACCTCATTCACGCCGACCTCTGTCCGCTCGCTTCCGGCGGCTCACGGCCAGAAGTCAGCCGAGCGCCCCTGTGCCCCACACGCCGGGCCGGGGACTGCCACGCCGCTTCACTCCACTCCGCCTCGCCCTCGCGCCCGACTTCCACCCGCGCGCCGAGCGGCTCCCGCTCCGTTCCGTGATGCGGCGTGGATTCCCCGGAGACCGGCCAGCAATGCTCGTCCGGCATGGTGGCTGCAATCTTCCCCGAGCAGAGCCATCCCGCCCGCCTCGCCCGCCGCGCGGTAATGGCAGCCTTGCCGAGCGTTCTCAGGTCCTTTTCCGCTGTGCTATTCCGTCCGTCCGCCCGGTCGGTCGCCTCACCGGGCCGCTCCGCCGGGGTGTCGCGTGGTCCCCTCTGAAGACTACTCCCACGGACAAGCCCGGCTCCGCTGCCCTGATGGTGAAGGGCGACCGACCGAGACGAACAGCCGGGCACAATCAGGCTGCTGCCCCGCATTGACTTCGCCTCCCGGCGGGTGAACCGCTCGTTGACCACGTCCGCGTTGCTGCACTTGCTGTGGCGCGGTGCGCCGAGCTTGGGTCGTTTGCCTTTCGGCCCAAGTGCGTGTGCACCAACGGGCTGCCACAAGTTCTGCGGGGCATTGCCAGCAGTTTCGACAGTTTTGTGATGCGCCCGGCACCATTCGCCAGAACCGCTTCACCACTCTGTCACTAGCCGCTGACCAGTTCTGGTTCCCCTGCCTTACGCTCATAACCCACAAAGTTATGAAACCACGGTTCCGTATGTATCAGCGCGGCTGCAATGGCCGCTTCTACCCCGAAGACAACCTCACCGGCAAACAGGAGAGCCTCGGCACTTCTGAGCGCTCGGAGGCCGAGCGCCTGCTCCACGCCCGCAACGAGGCGCATCGCCAGCCCGCGCTCAACGCGCAACTGGCCCGCGCCTATCTCGTCGCCGGCGACCCGGAGATCGGCCAGCGCACCTGGCAGTGCGTCATGGACGCCGTCCTGCGCACCAAGGTCGCCACGGCTCCGCGCACCAAGGAGCGCTATGAGAGCGCCTTTGCCGAAGCGCCCTTCAATGCGCTCCGCCCCGTCCCCCTCATCGAGACGCGGCCCGCGACGCTCTTGGCCGTGCTCCAGTCCGGCACGGTTTCGACCAACATGTTCCTGCGGCGGCTCCACAGCTTCGCCCTGAGCATGGGATGGTTGCCGTGGCCCGTGCTGGCCTACGCGCGATGGCCCCGGCTTCGCTTCAAGACCCGCCGCGCCATCACGGCGCCCGAGGCGCAGCGGTTGCTCGACATCGAGCCGCACCCGGAGTGGAAGGCGTTCCTGCAACTGCTCTGGCACTTTGGGGCCGCGCAGGTGGACATGGCCGCGCTGACGCCCGCGAACATTGACTGGCCCAACCGCACCTTGAGCTACTACCGCCGCAAGACCGGCACGCTGGCTCTCCAGCGCTTCGGCACGGCGGCGGAAGCCGTCCTGCGAGAGCGGCCGAGCGAGGGCTTGTTGTTCCCGCACTTTGGCAGGCAGGACTCGGCGGCGCGGGCCACGCGCTTTGCCGAGCGGTGCCAGAAGCTCGGGATCGTGGGCGTGAGCTTGCACAGCTACCGCTACGCGTGGGCCGAGCGGGCGCGCGCGGCGGGCTATCCTGAACGGTTCGCGCAGGAGGCGCTCGGACACACCTCCGCCGCCGTGCATCGCGCCTACGCGAAGGGCGCGCGGGTGAACATCCCCAGCCTCGACGAATACGAGCTGCGCGCCGCCGAGTCGCCGCCGGTCGCGGCGTGACCACGCCAAAAAATTTCGCCTGACGGCTGCGCGCGTCAGGCGAGTTTCGTTTTCGGTGGGGCGGCCTGCCCCACACCCCGGCCAAAGGTCAACGACCTCTGGACTCTTGGGCTACGTCGCGGGTAGCGGTGTCTCCGTGTCTGGCGTCTCCTTCCGCCGGGCGTTGCGGTGGTGCCAGTGCTGGTTGATGGCGACGGTGGCCTTGTGCAGCCACTTGGGGTCCTTGGCCTGTTCCTGGACTTCCCGCGTGGCGAAGAACTTGACGCTGTTCTGCGCTGGATTGCCCAGCGGCTTGAGCAGCTTCGCTGCGACCAGGACCGGCACGTCGTGCAACTGGCAGTTGAGCAGCCACGCGGTTTCCTCCGCCGTCACCCGCGCGGGCAGGTGCAGCAGCGTCAGGAAGCGTTGTTGCTCGTCGCGCATGTCATTCGAGTCGGAAGGTGGCGTTCTGCGGGTGACGCTGGTCCAGCAGCTTCACGTCCCACCACGCGCCTTCCTTGGTCACATACTTGGCGCAGTAGTCCGCCACGTCGTCCCGGTTGTTCACCGGCTCGATCCGGGCCCGTCCATACCGGTGAAACCACTCCCGCCAGATGTCCCGGCGGGAGCGGTTTTGGCAGTCGCACCACAGCGCATGCACATGGAACCCATCCCGGCCCGGGTTCTGTTCGAGCGCGTAGAAGTAGGACACCCCGCGCAGCTCGGACCGCATAAACTTCTCGTAGCACCGCTGCGCCGACCACACCGAGGCTTCCCACGCGAACGTCAGATGCGCGATGACCTGCCACGGGGCCAGTCCATGCACCCAGTCGCCCATCTCCACGTTGAGCTGCGCGGCTTTCAACCGCTGTTCCGGGGTCAGATTCCTTGCGCCATTCATCGCTGGTTCACCGTTTCAAGACACACCTCTCGACAAGGACGGGTGGACCGGCGGCGCGCGCTCCGCGCGCATCCGCCGATCCACCCGTCCACGGGGCCGTCTTGGGTGGCCACGTTCATGCCAGGGCCTGCACACTGGCCGCCCGGATGATGACGCCGTTCTTGGCGTCAAACTGGTTCGGCTCCATCAGATCGAACTCCACCACCAGGCGCTGCCCCTCCGTAGGGGCAGCCACACTCCTTGGCGGCGTGTTCGAGGCTCTGGACACTGCGCGGGCACCATGCCTGCACCGTGGGTGCCTTGCCGTCGGCGCACTGGACCTCGTAGAGGTTCACGATGCCGACGACCTTCCTGGCCTTGTTTTGGATTTCCTTGTGGCGATGCGCCACGAACTTGACCAGGACCACCCGACGGCCGGCCAAGAACGGTTCCACTGCGGTTTGCTGGTTCATGCTTGCTCCTTGGGCTTGCCTACGCGACCGGGCTCGCCACGCCCGCCGCCGTCCCGCCCGGACGCGGCGAAGGTCCCTTCGTGCGCACCTTCAGCGGTTTCACCGCCGGCCTCCACGCCCTGCGCGACTGGCTGCTGGCCTGCCAGATCAAAACCGTCGCCCTGGAAAGCACCGGCAACTACTGGCTCTGCGCCTGCGCCGTGCTGGAGGACGCCGGGATCGAGGTCTGCCTGGTCAACGCCCGCCACGTCAAGGGCGTCCCCGGCAAGAAGACCGACGTCATCGACGCCGCCTGGCTCCAGCAACTCCACGCCGCCGGGTTGCTGCGCGCCAGCT
>CAYZJP010000205.1:0-6247 GCA_964478755.1 uncultured Klebsiella sp. | reverse complement strand
ACTAAACACCCCGTGCCCTTGCCCCCTCCATGTCCACCAAATCGAGACAACCTCAGTGTTGCGTTTATATCAGAGCTATCTGCTTCCAGCGAACACGAATGCTTCCAGCGCAAAGAACAGCCCTCTGTATTGTCCCACCGGCGAGTATCACCGCACGTATGACCGTCTGGTTCTTCAGCCAAACATCATCGCATCCTACCCTGCCGGAACCTACGGCAACCCCAACGTGGCCCACGCGGAGCTTTCTGGTTACTTTTATCTGCTTGGCCGGACACCAGCGGAAGTGGCCGCCCGCAACACCTTTGGCACAGGTAACGTGCCGAACTGGCTGACCCGGACCCGGCTTGACAGCGCCTATCGCGATGGCCCGATTGTCGGAGATATGTTGCAGGTTTTGGGTGCTCCCGGCCCCCAGCCCACTGGACGACCCTTCACGCTTACGGCTCCAGCATGGAAGACGACCGTCGCAGGACAAGTGGTTTCCAGCACGAGTCACCGTGGCACCACGGGGGCGATGGAAGGCGGAGATTTTCTGTTCGAGGATGGCCATGTGAGCTGGTATAAGGAGAACCAGATCAACCTTGGCTCGCAGATTGGCGGCTGGCTCTGTTTCTACAACATCCAGTGAGAAGCCTGTTTCGTCTGGCACACCAAGGCAGGCCCAGCGCCTGCCTTGTTTGCTTTTGAGCAAGCCCGCTTGTCCCGCCGTCTGAATTTCGCAATGCTTTCCGTCATGCAGTTTAAGTTCCGCTTCGTTGCCATCGCCGCGTTGGCCGCGGCGCCCTCAGTCTCGTCCGCCGCGCCAGCCAAGGTGGACTTCTCCCATCAAATCGTCCCCATCCTCCGCGAGCATTGCGCCGAGTGCCACACGGGCGACAAGAAAAAGGGCAGCTTCAGCATGAACGACCGTGCTTCGCTGCTCGCGGGCGGCGAGAGCGGCAAGGCGGTGATTCCCGGCGACGCGGCCAAGTCGCCGCTCGTCGAGGCCATCACGACCAAAGACCCGGACAAGCAGATGCCACCGAAGGGCGCGCGGCTCTCGCCGGAGAAGGTGAAGCTGCTGCGTGAGTGGATTGATGCGGGCGCGCCGTGGGAGGAAGGCTTCGCGTTCAAGAAGCCCACCTACGAGCCGCCGCTCAAGCCGCGCCGGCCCGCGCTGCCGCCCGTTGTTGCTGGCCGCAGCAATCCCGTTGACCGCATCCTCGATGCCGATCTCGCAAAGCGGAAGGCCGCGCGTCCACAGCCCATTGATGACGCCACGTTCGCCCGGCGTGCGCATCTCGACCTGATCGGCCTGCTGCCCGAACCGGAAGCGCTCGCGAAATTTCTCGCCGACAAATCGCCGGACAAGCGCGCGAAGCTCGTGCGCGACCTGCTCGCCAACGACACTGCCTACGCCGAGCATTGGCTGACGTTTTGGAATGATCTTCTCCGCAACGACTACTCCGGCACGGGCTTCATCACGAGCGGGCGCAAGCAAATCACCAAGTGGCTCTATCGCGCGCTCGTCGAAAACAAGCCCTACGACCAGTTCGCGCGCGAACTGATCGCCTACACGCCGGACAGCGAGGGCTTCGCCGCCGGCATCAAGTGGCGCGGCGACGTGAGCGCGGGCGCGACCACGGAGATTCAATTCGCGCAGTCCGTGGGCCAGAGTTTTCTCGGCATCAACCTCAAGTGCGCCTCGTGCCACGACAGTTTCATTGACCGATGGAAGCTGGAGGAGTCCTACGGCCTCGCCGCGATTTACGCGACCGGCAAGATGGAGATTCACCGCTGCGACAAGCCCGTCGGCAAGACCGCGAAGGCGAGCTGGCTCTTCCCCGAACTCGGCCAGGTGGACGCCGCCGCGCCGCAGCCCGAGCGGCTCAAGCAGCTCGCCGCGCTGATGACGCACCCGGAAAATGGCCGTTTCACGCGCACCATCGTGAACCGCCTCTGGCATCGGCTCATGGGCCACGGCATCGTGCATCCCACCGACGCGATGCAGACCGAGCCGTGGAGCCACGACTTGCTCGACTTCCTCGCCACGCATCTCGCCGACAATCAATACAACCTGAAAAAAACGCTCGAACTCATCGCCACCTCCGCCGCGTATCAGTCGCACGCGCAAGTGCTCGGCAAAGACGCCGACGAGCACGGCTACACCTATGCCGGCCCCCGCGCGAAACGGCTCACCGCCGAGCAGTTCGTGGACGCCGTCTGGCAGATCACCGGCGCGGCCCCGACGCGCTTCGACGCGCAGGTCGTGCGCGGAAAGGCCGATGCGGAGTCCGTGAAGGCCATGACCATGACCGCGCACTGGATTTGGGGCCATGCCGACGCGGGCAACGCCAAGCCTGGCGAAGTCTTTGTCGCGCGGAAGAAGTTTTCGCTCAAGTCCGCGCCCGTCCGGGCCGGGGCGGTCTGCACGGCGGACAACAGTTTTACGCTCTACGTCAACGGCGCGCTCGCCGCGTCCGGCGACAACTGGGAAAACCCCGAGGCCATCCCGCTTGAATCGCGGCTCAAGCAGGGCGCGAACGAAATCGTGCTCGTCGCCAAGAACGGCGGGACCGCGCCGAACCCCGCCGGCGTCATCTTCGAGGCGCGCATCAAACTCGCCGACGGCGAAACCGTCACCATCGGGACGGACGCAGGCTGGGAATCCACGAAGTCGTTGCCCCTTGCCACGGGAAAATACCGCGCCGAGCCGACCGACTGGCAGCCCGCCGTCGAGGTGCCGAACTCGGCCCTCTGGAATGCGCGCGTGGGCAAGCAGCTCGCCACGCAGCTTGCGCAGGCCGCCACCGCCGCGCAGCCGATGGTCCGCGCCTCGCTGCTCAAGAGCGACTTCCTGATGCGCGCGTTGGGCCGTCCCAACCGCGAGCAGATTGTCAGCGTCCGCCCCGCCGAGCTGACCACGCTGGAGGCCATTGATCTGAACAACGGCCAGACGCTTGCGTCGCGTTTGGAGCAGGGCGCGTCCCGTATCCTCGCAAAGCAATGGCCGAACAGCGACGCGCTCACGACATGGCTCTACCAGTTCGCCCTGGCCCGCGTCCCGACCTCCGCCGAGCTGGCCATCGCCCGTGAAGTCCTTGGCGAGAAGCCGACGGGGCAGGGCGTGCAGGACTTGCTCTGGGCGATACTGATGTTACCAGAGTTTCAACTCGTCAGATGACCAGATGAACGCGCTACCTCTCGACCCGCAGGACACCCGCCGCGATTTTCTCGCGAAGCTCGCCACCGCCACGACGGCCACGCTGGCAATGGGCGCGCCGCGCTTGCTCGCGAATGAAAAGGCCGTCCACCCCAAGGCCACGGCGGATGCGTGCATCCTGATCTGGATGGGTGGTGGCATGGCCGCGCCGGACACGTTCGACCCGAAGCGCTACCAGCCCTTCGAGAAGGGCGCGCCGGTGAAGAACATTCTCAGCACGTTCTCCGCGATTCCCACGGCGGTGGACGGCGTGAAGATTTGCCAGGGTTTGGAGCAGATTGCCTCGGTCATGGACCGCGCCACGCTCATTCGCAGCGCCACGCAGCCGGACCTCGGGCACATCCTCCACTCGCGGCACCAGTATCACTGGCACACGGGCTACGTGCCGCCGCAGACGGTCGCGGCCCCGCATCTCGGCGCGTGGATGGCGAAGGTGCTCGGTCCGCGCAACCCGGTGATGCCCGCCTTCATCAACGTCGGCCAGCGACTCGAAGGTGTCGGTGAGCAGGAGGAGTTGAAGGCCTTCACCACCGCCGGCTTCTTCGGCAACGAGTTCGGTCCGATGAACCTGCCGTATCCCGACGATGCCGCGCAGTCCGTGCGTCCGCCGAAGGGGATGGAGCCGGGGCGCTTCGACAATCGTTACAGCCTTTATCGCAAACTCGTGGACAAGAATCCGCATCGCGAGTTCATGAGCGACTTCCAGCAGGAGTCCATGCTGCGCTCCCTCGACAACGCGCACCGACTCCTCAGCTCGAAGGAGCGCGGGGCATTCGACCTCTCGACGGAGCCGAAGGAGAGCTACGCGAAATACAACACGGGCCGCTTCGGCCAGGGCTGCCTGCTTGCGCGGCGCCTGGTGGAGAACGGCGCGCGGTTCGTTGAAGTGACGACTGAATACGTGCCCTTCCTTCACTGGGACACGCACAAGGACGGCCACGAAACCGTTGCGGGCATGCACAAGCAAATGGACGTGCCCATCGCGCAGCTCGTGCGCGATTTGGAAGAACGCGGCTTGCTGAACCGCACGCTCGTCGTCATCGCCAGCGAGTTCAGCCGCGACGCGATGATCGAGGGCGTGCCCGGCTCGAACGCGAAGGACCAGGCCACCGCGCCGAGCGAGACGCTTCAAGAGATGAAGCACTACGGTCTGCACCGGCACTTCACCGGCGGCACGAGCGTCGTGATGTTCGGTGGCGGAATGAAGAAGGGATTTGTTTATGGCGCAACTGCCGAGGAGCGTCCGCTGATTGCCGTGAAGAATCCCGTTCCCATCATGGACCTGCACGCGACGATCTTCACCGCGATGGGCATCAGCCCGAAGACGGCGTTCGACATCGAGAGCCGGCCTTTTTACGCGACCGAGGACGGGAAAGGCCGGGCGGTGAAGGAAGCGTTTGCGTGAGGCGGAAAGGAAGAAGCCCGATTTTCAGCTTGAATGCGCGGCCCGCGCGGTAGCCAATGGCGGGGAGTCAAGCCTGTCACAAACGTGTCTCACAGTCCGTCACTACTATGGTTAAAATTCCTGTCCTGCGCTGGGGTCAACCCTACGAGAGCATTGACCACGACAACGTCATCCACTTCAACACCGGCGAGACGCTCGCCCAGGTGAGCCAGGCCAATCCCGGCCTGCTCGCCAAGGACATCCGCAAGGCCCCGCGCGCCCGCGAGGTGCTCCGCGAAATTCCCATCAAGGAACTCGCCCAGAAACTCAAGCGCGCCGCCGACCTCTACCGTGACGCCACGCTCCCAATGGGCGATGGCACGCAGTCGCCGGACGACTTCGCGCGCCAGCAGTCCGCGTCCACCGGTCTGCCTGAGCACATGTGCAAGTTCAACATGACGAAGAACCACTTCGTGCTCACGAACATGGACAAGATTCTCGACTGCCTCACGCGCGGGCTGCCGCTCGACATCCTTTCGCGGGGCTACGGCGACGAGGGACGCGGCGTCATCGTGAGCTACCAGGCGCAGTCGCCCGTGCTCGGCCTCGTGCTGCCGTCGAACTCCCCCGGCGTCCACACGCTTTGGCTGCCCGTCATCCCGATGCAGGTCGGCCTCATCCTCAAGCCTGGTCCGCAGGAGCCGTGGACGCCCTACCGCATGGCCGCCGCGTTCTTCGAGGCCGGCGTGCCGCGCGAGTGCATCGGCATCTACCCCGGCGGCGGAGACATGGGCGCGGAAGTAGTCGCCCGCGTGCCGCGCGTGAAAATCTTCGGCAGCACGGAAACGGTGAAGCGCTACCACGGCAATCCCTGCGTGCAAGTGCACGGCCCAGGCTTCAGCAAAATAATCCTCGGAGACGATTGCGTGGATGACTGGCCGAAGTTCATTGATCTCATGGCCGACAGCATTTACCTCAACAGCGGTCGCGGCTGCATCAACTGCTCCGGCATCTGGGCCTCGCGCCACACGAAGGAAATCGCCGCCGCCCTCGCCGAAAAGCTCGGCCCCATGCCCGTGCTGCCACCCGAAGACCCGAAGGCCGCGCTCGCCGCGTTCACAGTGCCCGGTCAGGCACAGGCCATTCACGCCGGCATCCTTGACAAGATGAAGGAAGACGGCGTCACCGACATGACCGCGAAGTTCGGCCCGCGCCTCGTCGAGAAGGAGCGCTGCGCCTACCTGCGCCCGTGGATCATCCACTGCGACGCGCCCGAGCGGAAGATTGCCAACACGGAATACATGTTCCCCTACGCCACCGTCGTGCAATGCCCGCAGGCCGACATGCTCGCCAAGATCGGCCAGACCCTCGTGTGCAGCGCCATCACGAACGACCCGGCGTGGAGCCAGCAGCTCATCGAGGCCACGCACATTGACCGTCTGAACATCGGGCCGATCCCCACCATCAAGCTCGACTGGCTCCAGCCGCACGAAGGCAACATCGTGGACTTCCTCTTCCGCGCCCGCGCGTTCCAGCTAGCGGAGTAAACAGCGTTGGACAACGAGCACTGCCTTGGAAATGGCTGCGCAGCCCTCTGCCGCTTTTCTTTTTTTAGCAAATCCGCCACGAGGTCGTCCTCGTTCTCCTTCCGTTAAACTCTA
>CAYZJP010000204.1:0-6256 GCA_964478755.1 uncultured Klebsiella sp. | reverse complement strand
CAGACAGCGTTTCGCTTCTCACGTTCAAGGGTTTTGGGATAGCCTCTAATCACTTTCCCCCCTTCACCCATACAGCGGCTGCGGGGTGAAGGTGTCGTATTCCAGGTTCCGCACGTGCTGGTTCACCCAGAAGCCGGCGAGCACCGTGCCCAGGCCCGCCGCCACGAGGAAGCCGATGCCGAACCAGCGTTCGCCTGCCATGATGCTGCCCCACGTCACCAGCAGGTTCGTCCCGGCGAAGACCGCGCAGGCAATCATCGCGTCGCGCCGCTTGTCGAGATAGTGCAGCACCATCAGCAGCGACATGAAGATCACCAGCAGGAACGTGCCGATGAGCGCGATCTGGAAGATGCCCGCCTGCACCGCCCCGAGGCCGATGATGGGCAGGATTCTTTCCGCGCCGAGGATGAGCACGATGGTGAACAGCCCCTGCACCTTGAGCAGCAGGCCGAAGCCTTCCTGCAACGCGACGATCATCCCCTGCTTGCGCTCGGTGACTTGCGCGAGCGTGCCTTTCTTCAGCACATGCTGGAAGAAGTGGTCGTTGGCGACGGCGAAGTCCGTTTCGAGCTTGAGGAGAAACACCGCCATGCCCGGCACGATGGTCAGGAAGGCGAAATAGACGACGCGGTCATACACCGGCGCGGAGTGCAGGAGGCCGGCGATCTTCTCCGCCGCCGGGTCCAGCCACCAGAAGAGGAATTTGTCGATCCAGATGCCGAGGTTGTAGAAGAGGCCGCAGAGCGCGAGCTGCCAGTAACGTCGGAAGCAGCGGAGGAATTCGGGATCGCCCACCGCACGGTTGCCGACCTCCTTGTAGATCGCGCGGAAGAGCAGCAACAGCAGCATTGCGTGGCCAAGCGTGAAGCCCACCATCGCGCCCGTGACATCCGCCCAGCGGTCGCCCAGCCACGCGAATGCAAAGCTGGCCACGCTGCCGATGGCAAAACCCCAGAGCACCTGCGCGTAGTCCTTGATGGCCGTGAGGAAGATGCTCGCCACCCAGATGCCACCCACGAACGCCGTGAGCATCGCCGCCGCCAGCCGGAACACCAACGACCCCGGCACGCATCCGACGAAGATCACCAGCCCGACGACCGAGAACATCAGCATGCTCCACGCGATGGAGAAGACGAAGGTCGGGTAAATCTTCTCCGGCTCGCGCGCATACTCCTGGTCGGCCGCGTGGCGCGTGAGCACCATTTGAATCGGCCCGCTCAACACCAGCGTCACCGCATACACCAGCGAGATGCTGACGAAAAATGTTTGCAGCTCATCCGCGTCGCTCACCGTCGTGAGCACCGCGCCGAGCATCCCCAGCGAGATGACCGACACCAGCCACGGCCCGCTGCCGATGAGCGCGGCGTAGCCATAGGCTTGCAGCAGCCCGGTGTAACCCTGCTTGGCCAGCAGCTTGTTCAGTTCAAAGCCGACGCCTGCCATGTGTCTGCGCAAGGATGCGGAGCCGGTGCGCGAAGCCAAGAACTCATTTCGTTCGCGCTTGGCTCGTCGCGCATCTGCGCCGCCCTTTGGCGTGTTGACTCATATCCGACCGCTTTCTACAGTCCGCAGCATGATTCGACGGAAATTCCGCGTGACACTGCTGCTGGCCGCCGTGCTCGCGTTTCCACACCTCAGTCCCGCGCCGCTGATTTACAAGGCGGGCGAGGGCTGGACCTACGAGCCTTACGGCAGCACGGGCAGTTGGCAAAAGACGCGCGCGAAGGACCAGCTCGAAGTCGCCGAACAGGCGTTTGAGAAGAAGGATTACGATCTCGCGCTCAAGGCCGCGCGGGCGACGGTGAAGAAATGGCCGCTCTCCGACTATGCGCCCAAGGCGCAGTTCCTTGTGGGCCGCAGCCTCGAAGAGCAGAAGAAGGACGAGGAGGCGTTCAAGGCGTATCAGGAGCTGCTGGAAAAATATCCCAAGGTCGAAAACTACGCGGAAGTGTTGAAGCGCCAGTTCGAGATCAGCAACCGCTACCTCGGCGGCCAGTGGTTCAAGCTCTGGGGCGTCGTGCCGTTCTTCCCCTCCATGGAGAAGACCTCGAAGATGTATGAGAAGGTCATCAAGAACGGACCCTACAGCGAGGTCGCCCCGCAGGCGCAAATGAACATCGGCAGCGCGCAGGAGAAACGCGGCGAGTTGCCCGACGCGGTGAAGGCCTACGAGAAGGTCGCCGACAAATACCACGACCAGAAAACCATCGCCGCCGATGCGCTCTTCAAGGCCGCCCAGACGCACCTCAAGCAGGCCAAGAACGCCGAATACGACCAGGGCATCGCGGGCAAGGCCATCGCGGCGTTCACCGACTTCATCTCACTCTATCCCGACGACAAACGCGTGGCCGAGGCGCGCAAGAACATTGACGGCCTCCGGGCCGAGCAGGCGCGCGGCGCGCTGAAGATCGCCCAGTTCTACGAGAAGAAACGGCAGTGGAGCGGCGCGCTGGTCTATTACAACGAGGTGCTCATCAAGGATCCCGACTCCGCGCTCGCACCCGAAGCCAAGCGCCGCATCGAGTTCCTCAAGTCCCTCCCAGGCATGAGCGCCGCCGCCCCCGCCCCGACGACCAACGCCGTGCCGGCGGCGCCCGTCAAACCGCAATGACCATGCGCGTCTTGCTCGTCCTCGGTCTTGCCGCGGGCCTCGCCTCGCTCACCGGCTGCGCGGGCTACCACCTCGGCTCCACCGCCGCGTTTCCCGCCGGCCAGCACAGCATCCAGATCGGCCTCATTCAGAACAAGACCTTGGAGCCGCGCCTGATCGAGGCCGTGAACAACGCGCTTCGCAAACGCTTCCAGCAGGACGGCACCTACAAGCTCGACACGCGTGGCGAGTCCGACGTTGTCCTCACCGGCACCATCACGCGCTTCGACCGCGCGCCCCTGAGTTTCCAGCCTGCCGACATCCTCACCGTTCGTGACTTCGCGCTGGGCATGGCCGCCAAGATCACGGTGAAGGACCGTGGCACGGGCAAGGTGATCTTCGACCGGGAAGTCAGCGGACGCACCACCATCCGCGCGGGCACCGACCTCGCCAGCGCGGAACGTCAGGCCGTCCCACTGCTCGCCGAAGACCTCGCACGAAATGCCGCCTCGCTGATCGTGGATGGGAATTGGTAAGCGCTCCTACGCTGGCAGGCGCAGAATCCATTCGGCAGCCGCCGGCAAGTCAGCCACCACCACCGCGCGCCTGGCCTGGTCGCCGAGCTTCCGCTCCGTCTCCGCTCCGTAGCCCGTGCGGACCAGCAGGCTCTGCTGCACGCCCGCGTTCCAGCCGCATTCCAAGTCAATCACCTTGTCTCCGACCATGAAGCTGCGCGCGAGGTCCACGCCGAGCTCGTCCCGCGCGTCGAAGAGGAATTCCGCCGATGGCTTACGACCTCGGCTCGGCTGCTCCGGCGCTTCCGGTGCGTAGTAAATTTTTGCGAGGCGGACCCCCGACGGCGCGAGCAGCTCGTTCATCCTTGCGTTCACCGCGTGCAGGTCCGCCTCCGTGTAATACCCGCGTCCGATGCCGGACTGGTTTGTGACAACGACGAGCAGGAAGCCCGCGTCCTGCAACCGTCGCAGCGCCGGGCCGGTGCCGGGGATCAGCTCGAACTGCTCCGGCTTGCTGAGGTAATGTCGGTCCACGTTCAGCGTCCCGTCGCGGTCGAGGAAGACGGCGCGCTTCATCCCTCGCGGCGGAAGCTCTCCGCCAGTTCCGCCGGCGAAACCGTGGCCGTGCCGACCTTGCCGACGACCACGCCCGCCGCGTGATTGGAGAAAATCGCCGCTTCCAACGGCGATGCGCCCGCCGCGATGGCGAGCGTGAACGAAGCAATCACCGTGTCGCCCGCGCCGGACACGTCGAAGACTTCGCGCGCCACGGTCGGAATATGAAACGGCTTCTGCCCGCGCTGGCAGAGCAGCATTCCCAAATCGCCAAGCGTGATGAGCAACAGCGCCGGGCTGAGTTCGCCCAGGAGCGTCTCCGCCACGCGCTGCAGGCCCGGGTCTTTGAGCGGGTCGGCGTTGCGTGAGCCGTCCGAAACGCCCGCCAGCTCGAAGGCTTCCTTGCGGTTTGGCGTGAGCAGGGAGAGGCCCGTGAGACTCAGCTCGTGAACCGGCTTCGGGTCGAGGCTCAACCACACGCCGCGCGCGCGGCACAGGCGGTGAACGCCATCAAGCAACGCCTGCGTGACGACGCCTTTGCCGTAGTCGCAGACGATGACCGCGTCCGCACCGGAGAGATTCGCTTCGATGGTCCTGAGCAGCCGCTGCGTATCGCGTTCATCCGCCGCACCGCGCGTCTCGCGGTCCACGCGCACGATCTGCTGCTGGTGGGCAATCACGCGGGTCTTCACGCTCGTCGTGCGCGCGGTGCTGGCGAGCAGGCCTGCGCAAGTGATGTCCTGTTCACCCAGCAGCCGGCGCAACTGGCGCGCGTGCTCGTCCTTGCCGACGTAGCCGAGCAATTCGGTCTTCGCACCGAGCGTGTGGACATTCCGCGCGACGTTCGCCGCGCCGCCGGGCATGAAGCTCTCGCGGTCAAACTCCACGACGGGCACCGGCGCCTCCGGTGAGATGCGCCCGACATGGCCCCAGATGTATTGGTCCAGCATCACATCACCAACGACGAGGACGCGGGCCTTGGCACAGCCCGCAATTAGTTCGTCAAGGCGCGCGGGGGTTATGGCTGGCAGCGTCATCGGCGTGAGCTTGTGGAAGGATGATTCTCTTTCAATTCAAAAACGCGGTAAGCGGACTCGTTGCGCTGGCCGTGATCTGCTGCGTGCCAAGCCCGATTTCAAACGAGGCACGGCCGGCTTCCACCGCCTGCTTGAACGCGCCGGCCATGCGGTTTGCATCGCTCGCGATGGCGATGGCGGTGTTCACCAGCACCGCGTCGGCACCGAGTTCCATCGCCTCCGCTGCGTGGCTCGGCGCGCCGATGCCTGCATCTACGACCACGGGAACGGTTGCCTGTTCAATGATGATGCGGATCTGGTCGCGGGTCTGGAGGCCACGGTTGGAGCCGATGGGCGAGCCGAGCGGCATCACCGTCGCGCAGCCAACTTCTTGGAGACGCTTGGCCAGCACGGGATCAGCATTGATGTAGGGCAGCACGGTGAAGCCCTCCTTCACGAGCACTTCGGCAGCCTTGAGTGTCTCTATCGGATCGGGCAACAGGTAGCGCGGGTCGGGATGGATCTCGAGCTTCACCCATTTCGGCAGGCCGGCGGCGACCGCGAGCCGCGCGAGGCGGACGGCTTCCTCTGCGTTCATCGCGCCGCTGGTGTTGGGCAGGAGCAAATATCTCTTCGGGTCAATGAACTCGAGGATGTTCGCGAAGGGATCGTTCTGCCCGCTCAAGTCCGCGCGGCGCAACGCGACCGTGACCACCTCCGTGCCGCTGGCTGCGAGCGCATCGCGCATCGCGGTGGGCGAAGGGAACTTGCCGGTGCCAAGGATGAGCCGCGAACGGAACTCACGGCCGGCGATGACCAACGGGCGGGACGCCAAATTCATGCGCGGGGAAAGTAGGCGGCACGACCCGGCGCGTCCAGCGAGCTCGATGGCCAGCCGACTACACCAGCTCAAAGCCCAGAATCGTCCCGTTGCTGCTCGATCCAAACGCATTCACGTCCGCGCCGAGGCGGCGCAGGAATTGCACGTAAAGATTCGAGAGCGGCGGATTCTTCTTCGGATCGAAGGCAATGTGCTGGCCGTGTTTGAAGCCGCCGCCGGCGACGAGGATCGGGAGGTTCTTGTTGTCGTGACTGCTGGCGTTGCCGAGGTTGCTGCCGAACATCACGATGGTGCGGTCGAGGAGCGTGCCGCCTTCCTCGCGGGTGCCTTTCAGCTTCGCGAGCAGTTCGCCGAAGAGCTTCATTTGCTGGAGTTCCACGACCTTCAACTCCGCGAGCTTCGCCGGATCCTGGCCGTGGTGCGAGAGGTTGTGCCAGTCCTGTGTGACGCCGGGGATGACGGGCACCGCGTTGAGGCCGTTCAGCGCGAAGGTGATGAAGCGCGTCGAGTCGGTCTGGAGCGCGAGGTGCATGAGCTCAATCATCAGCCGCACGCGCGCTGGCACCTCGACCGAGCTGGCTATGTCCACGGGCGGCTTGGCGTCCAGCTTCGGCTTCGGGCGGCGCACCGAGCGGGGTTCACTCGCGGCCTCGCGGGCAAGGGGGCAAAGGGGGGGCGACGCCGCGCCCCCAGGCTCAATCTACGACGCCTGGGGATGTACCAGGGCCACGAACTCGGA
>CAYZJP010000203.1:0-6349 GCA_964478755.1 uncultured Klebsiella sp. | reverse complement strand
CTCCCGCTGCCGCAGGGCGTGCTCCAGTTCCCGCCGCAGCCGGCGGTTCTCCGCCGCCAAGTGTTCGACCGTGCGCGGCCCGCAGCCGGCACGACTTCACCCAGCGCCAGTTGATGAGCTGCCTCGTCCTGCGCGCCTACCTCAAGACCACCTACCGCGGCGTGCTCGAACTCCTGTCCGTCAGCCCCCCGGCTCCGGGAGGCGCTGGGGGCGGGTGAACCAACTGGTCGAGTTGGCGGCTGTCCGTCAGCCCCCCGGCTCCGGGAGGCGCTGGGGCTGCAGGACAAGCTGCCCCACTACACCACGCTCCAGAAGTTCAGCGCCCGCAGCAAAGTCCTGGAAATCGCCGACGCGATGATCCGCACCATCGGAAGGGCAGCCGGGGAACGGGACTTTGGCAGGAGTGCGGCGGCGATGGACGCCACGGGGCTGGAGACCACCACGGCCAGCGCGCACTTCCAGAGCCGGGCCGGGAAGGTGCGGCGCAAATGGGTGAAAGTTTCGACGATCGTGCTCTGCGGCAGCCTGCTGCCGCTGGGTCTGGTGCTGGACTGGGGGCCGGGCAACGACCAATGCCAGGCCAGGGAACTCCTGCGCAAGGCGAGCCGGGCGACGCTGCCAGCCACGCTGTATGCGGACGCGGGCTACGACGCCGAATGGGTGCATGACCAGTGCCGGCTCAAGTGGGGAGCCCAGAGCGTGATCAAACCGGCCAGACAGCGGGCCGACGGGACACGGAGCGGGTTTTGGAGGAGCCAGATGAGCGAGCGTTACCTGGAACGCAAGGGGTATGGGCGGCGCTGGGCGGTGGAGAGCTTCTTCAGCGCACTGAAACGGACGGGTTCGACGCTGACCTCGCGCAAACCGAGTCAACTGCTGGCTGAAGCTGCCTTCAAGGTGCTCGCCTACACCCTCCGCCGGTAGCGAAACCTTGTCGCTCATAATGTTTCCAACAGAGCAACAGGCTTTCACATGGAAGCGTCTTAAACAGAGGAATCCAAACTGTATCCACGACACATTCTTCCGGGTGTGTTGGACATTGAGGGCTTGCCCAAGCATTTTCCCCAGATGCTGCGCAAACTTCCGTCGGTGAGTTTGCGCTACAGCGTCATCAGCGGGGCGGGGACGAGGAAGGCGTGCTGTTCGAGAAAACTCCACGCGCCGTTCCACGAGAAGAATTGCGAGAGATACACGAACAAGACATAGACACCCGCAACCGGCAGAATTGCCAGCCGGCTCACCCAGCGGAAGAGGGCGTGGCGCGGTTGCTCGCGACGCAAGGCGCGGCCGACGGCCCAGCCCGTTAACAGGCGCGCGGGCAGGATGAAACTGACGAAGACGAGGCTCGGCAGCCAGGCCAATTCGCGCGGCGTGAGTTCGACTTTCAGCAAATATAGCGGCAACGCAAACAGCAGTGTGACCAGCAACGCCAGCCAGAACGCGACGGGCGCACGCGTGAACAGCGCGCGGATTTCGCGCAACGCAAAGAGATCGGAAAAATCTCCTGTGAGTGCAAAGCGAGCCTGCAAAAACGGCAGATACATTGCTGTCAGGAACAATAAGAATCCGCCCGGCAGCGAGAGCAGCGCGGCTCCCGCAGGCGGCAGCCGCGACGCAAGCAGGAGAATTCCCACCGGTATAATCAACCACGCCAGCGCGCCGACGAAGCCGCGCAGTCCGAGCCAAAAATAAAATGGCAGGCGAAGGCTGAGCACGTATTCGATCACGGCGTTGCGAGTCGTCTCGTATTTGTCCGGCGTGCGAAGCCATCGCACGAAGCCGAGCGGTGCCGGCCACAGAAAATGGCGCAACTTTCCACTGCGCAAACAGGCCCAGACGATGTGCCAGAGCGTCAGAAATGTTGCCACGACAAGGCCAATGCGCCACGCGCGCGCGTTCGCGCCGTCCGGCGCGATGAGCACGGCATCCTTCCAAAATCCAGAGATGATGCGCACCGGCCAGAGCACCAGCCAAGTGCCGGCGATGAACCGTCCGATCACCGCCGCCTTTCTCACGCCGACGAGGCCGTCGCGCAGCCGCCCCGTGCGCGCCACCGTGCCGCTGGCATTGAGCAAATAGCCGAGGCTCAAGAAATTCAGCACGGGCAGCACGGACAGCACCGCCAGCCCGACGACGATGACCGCTGCGCCGAAAAGCCATTCCACCAGCGAGGCAACGCCGTCAAAAAATCGCCGGATGAATGAACGGGAAACTAGCATCGGCGCTTTTGTTGCGTCCGGCAAATTCTCCAAACTGGCTCGAACTGCTTCATTCGAGATCATCGCCGGCGGCGCGACGGTCTCCGCGAGCGGTAGTGCTGGGAGCGGCGGCGGATCCACCGGAAATGGCGGCGGCCCCGCGTAAGGCAGCGGTGGCGGCCCGCAATGAGATTCGATTTCGTCGCTCACGTAATGTCCCATTCTGACACTTTGAAACAAAAATGGTTTCACCTGTGTTTGGACAATAAGTCGCTCGCGAACGTAATCGCAATTTAGCCGCGGCGTCACCACCGGAAGCAAGTCGCCGAGCGAGCCGGTTGGCGCAAGAAATCGTTTTGACGCGCCGCAAACGAAGTTGAAACTGTCAGCCATGCCGCAGAAATCCCCATGGATCGTCTGTTTGCAAAACGCGCTGCTGCTCGTGCCGCTCGCCCTCGGCGCGCAGCAGTTGGTGGCCCACTTGTGGACGCCGCATCCGCCGCCGGTGGCAAGAGACATTCGCCCCGCGAATGTTATTCGTGCAGTCGCGCAATCCGTTGACGCGGCGTTCGAGGCGGATTGGAAAAAGCGCGGTTTGCAACCGGTTGGCGTGGCGGACAGTTTGACGCATGTGCGCCGGCTCTCGATTGCGCTCACGGGAACCGTTCCGTCGTTGCAGGAAATTCGAGCGCTGGAAATGCAGCCCGAAGCGGACCGGACGGAATGGTGGCTCGCGCATTTATTTTCCGACCGGCGCTACAGCGATTATTTTGCAGAGCGTTTGGCGCGCGCGTATGTCGGCACGGAGGACGGGCCGTTTCTGATCTATCGGCGTCGCCGGCTCGCTGATTGGCTGAGCGACGCGCTGCATGAAAACCGCCGCTACGACGAGATTGCACGCGCGCTGATGGATTCCACCGGAATGTGGACGACGCGGCCGGAGGTGAATTTCGTCACGGTCACGGTCGAGCCAAAAAAAGGACCGGACAAGGCCAAGCTTGCGGCCCGCGTCACGCGCGCGTTTCTCGGCGTGCGCATTGACTGCGTGCAGTGTCACGATGGCAAACTTGGCAGCGAGTGGAAGCAGAAAGATTTTCACCAGCTCGCCGCCTACTTCGGGCCGGCGGAAATGTCACTCACCGGTTTGCGCGACAATCCCGATTCGAAATACGAATTCCGCTATCTGCGCACGCCTGCGGTGCAAACTGTCACGCCCGTCGTGCCGTGGAATCCAGAATTGGTCCCGGCAAAGGGCACGCAGCGCGAGCGGCTCGCCGCGTGGGTCACCGCACCGGAAAATCGCCCCTTCGCGCGTGCCGTCGTCAATCGCATTTGGGCACTCGTCTTCAACCGTCCGCTTGTCACGCCCGTGGATGACATTCCGCTGCACGGGCCGTATCCGCCGGGCCTGGAAATTCTCGCGGACGATTTCACCGCGCACGGTTGCGATTTGCAGCGATTGATCCGCATCATCGCTGCGACGCGCGTTTTCCAACTCGACAGCCGCACGAAGGGTTCCGACGGCGCAATCACCGACGAAGCTGACGCGCACTGGGCCGCGTTTCCGCTGACACGATTGCGTCCAGAGCAAATGGCCGGCAGCGTGATTCAAGCCTCGTCACTCACGACCGTGAACGCGGAGACGCACGTGCTTTTTCGCATCAAGCGCGCGGCGGATTTGGGAAACTTCGTCAAGCGCTACGGCGATTTCGGCGAAGATGAGTTCGGCAATCAGGCGGGCACGATTCCGCAGCGCCTGCTGATGATGAACGGCGAAATCGTGCGCGGCCACACCGACAAAAACCCGCTGCTCAACGCCTCGACGCGCATCGGCTCCCTGGCTCCGGATGACTCGAAAGCGGTGGAAACCGCTTATCTCGCCACGTTCACCCGCCGGCCCACACCGGAAGAGGCGAAGTTTTTCACGACAAAACTTCGCGGCACCAAGGGCGACGCCCGCAGTGAAGTGATGTCCGATCTCTACTGGACGTTGTTGAATTCGACCGAGTTTTCCTGGAACCACTGAGATGAAATCGCCCTTGAACTTTCCGTTTCCGTGCGGCGGCGCGGATCACTTGTCACGTCGCACGTTGCTCAAGGCGGCGGGCGTCGGCGGCCTCGCGTGGCTCACGCCGCTCGCGGATTTGCTCGCGCTCGACGCCGAAAAAGCGCCCAAGGGAAAACCCGCGCGCTCCGTGATCATTCTCTGGCTTGCGGGCGGACCGAGCCAGTTGGAAACCTTTGACCCGCATCCGGGTTCGCGGAGCGCCGCTGGAACCGGCGCGATTCAAACCGCTTTGAACGGAGTTCAATTTGCGCCCGGCCTCGAACAGACCGCCGCAGTAATGGGTGATGTTTCGCTGATCCGCTCGATGGTCAGCAAGGAAGGCGACCACGAACGCGCCGTCTATAACGTGAAGACCGGCTATCGTCCGAACCCGACGCTCGTGCATCCTTCCATCGGCGCGATTCTGTGTCACGAACTGCCGGACGCGAAGATTGAGATTCCCACGCACATTTCGATTTTGCCGAATCAATGGCCGGCGCGCGGCGGATTTTTCGGCGCGGAATTCGATGCGTTTCAAGTGGACGACCCCGTCAAGCCCGTGCCCGATGTCACGACGAAAATTGCGTCCGCGCGCGTGAATGAGCGCCTGGAAAACCTCTCCGTCGTCGAGCGCACTTTCGCGCGCGGGCGGCGTCCTGATTTGGACGAACACAAAACCTTGCACCAAGTCACGATGACCAAGGCGCGCCGCATGATGACCTCGGACCAACTGCGCGCGTTCGATGTGAGCCAGGCCGCCGCGAGCGAGCGCGCCGCGTATGGCAGCACCGCATTTGGACGCAGTTGTCTCGCCGCTGTGCGATTGATCGAGGCCGGCGTGCGCTGCGTGGAAGTGACGTTGGCTGGCTGGGACACGCACACCAACAACCATGAAGGCCAGGCAAAGCAGGTGAAAATCCTCGACCCGGCCTTCGCGGCGTTGATTCGTGATTTGAAACGGCGCGGCCTCCTGGAACACACCGTCGTGCTGTGCGGCGGCGAATTTGGCCGCACGCCGAAAGTGAATCCGCTCGGCGGCCGTGACCATTGGCCGCACGGTTTCTCCATGCTCCTCGGGGGTGGCGGATTCGCCGGCGGCCGCGTCATCGGCTCCACCGATCGCGATGGCATGAAGGAAACGCCGGAGAATCCCGTGCGTGTCGAAGATTTGCACGCGACCGTGCAAGCGCAACTCGGCCTCGATTCCACGAAGGAAATCATGACCTCCGTTGGCCGCCCCATCGCCCTCAGCGAAGGCCGCGTGTTGAGCGAATTGCGCGGCTGATCTCGTGGTCAGAAGCGGCAAGCAAGGAGTCAGGAATAGGTCAACCTCAATAGTGTGCGGTTTTCCCAGCCCGGTAAACGGCGCGAATACTAATGGGTGGGTAATTAAACCGCTGGCGATCGTGGAGATTCTGCGTGCATCACAGCTCCGATGAGGACTGGACTGACTCCACCCCATCAACGAGCTTGCGGCGTGCCTCATCCACAGCCTCGCTTTTGCACTAGCCGTCAAAGCTCAGAAGAATCAGGCAGCTTTTAACCAGAGAACCAAGTTGGAACAGGCGCGAATTTGAGCGATTCCGACCTCCACCTCCAATATACCTTCTGAACTCGTGCCTACACCTTTAGTAATCCCCCGCTACTCACTTAACCGGTGCACACCTACTTTGTTGTGCGGGTCACGTCTTCTTGCCGAAACCTCGCATGGAAATTTGGCTGCCAGTGCGTCTGTCTTGGAGAGCGATGCGTTCGTGGGAATGCCGCGTCCTCCGCCGTTTTTGTTTCTTGTCAGCACAACTCAGCCATTTCACTTGCCAGCCGCGGGCGTAGGTGGAAGATGCCGACCATGTCCCCGAACCGCCATCGTGCTGGTTCTGAATCCTTCACCGCTGGAGCCACCATGCATACTATCTTGCGCCAATTACGTTCCGCCGCACGCGCGTCGGTTCGATGTGTGTTGTTCCCGATCGTGTGCGCCGCGATCATCATTTTGTCTTCATCCGCCGCGACTGCGCCCGGTGATGGCGCGGCGCTCGCACGCGAGGTGATGAAGCGCGCGGAAATGACTCGCGGCGTCTGCGCCGTGCTCGGGGGCGACGCG
>CAYZJP010000202.1:0-6509 GCA_964478755.1 uncultured Klebsiella sp. | reverse complement strand
CGTTGTTCGCCAGCGGCGCGAGGTAATCCAGCCGATCCGTGTAAGGGATGAACTGGTTCCACGTCATGTTCTCGGCGATCTTCTCGTCGCCGCGATGCAGATAACCCACGTCCGGCGTGGCCTTGGTGATGATCTCGCCGTCCAGTTCCAATATGATCCGCAACACGCCGTGCGTGGACGGGTGCGATGGGCCCATGTTGAGGACCATCTTCTCGCCCTGCAATTCGCCGGAGTCGTCGCCAGGCGGTGGTGTGGCCGGGGTCGGCGTCGGCATGAGCGACTTGGCTCCTTCCGCCACGCGGGAGGCCGGCTCGCGGAACTCGATGGTTTGGGCAGTGGCCATGTCTGGAAGCTATGCTTTGCGAAAGACGTAAATGAACCCCTCAGCCGAGTAACCGGCCGTGATGTCGGAGGCAAGCAGAAGTTCACTCAACCCCGCCTTGGAGCAGGCCTCAAGGACCGTTGCCAACGGCGTGTAGTGAACGTCGTAGGCCGTGCGCGATCCGTGCCGCAGCTTCCGATACGTCTGGTCCAGCCCGAACGGCAGCGTATCGACCAGCGATTTCCTTATCACGCCCGCCAAGGAGCGGGTCAGGCGTCGTGAGGGCAGTTGGAACACCACCAAGCCGCCGGAGCAACATACCCGGGCAAACTCATCCAGATAGCCCCGGACCAGCGGCCAGGGGATGTGTTGCAGGCAGATGTGCGAGAAAACGAGGTCGAAGGAATTCGTGCTGAACCGGGCCAGGTCCGTTGCCGCATTGTGGACGAACTCTACGTTGGGTTTGTCCGCGTTGATCGCCTTTGCCTGCCCGATCATCGAACTGGACACGTCCACACCAGTCACCTTCTCCGCCCACTCCGCCCAGAACCGTGACAGGCGTCCGACTCCACATCCGAAGTCCAGGATATGGCGGAATCGGGGCGGGCTGTCCTTGAGTCGGCCCAACAATTCCCGATACCTGGCCACGTCCGGTTCTCCGGTGCGCAAGAATTCCGCGATGTTCCAGCGGTTGCCGCGCTTGTCGTCGTGGCTGACCACCGCCCAAAGGGGGTCATCCTTTCCCAAGAGTTCCCAAGTCTCAACGTGTTCGCCGAAGGTGGTCATCGCTGTGAAGCTGGGTCAAGTATTCTGAGTTTCTGGCGCGCGCACGCGCGGCTCGCGGGCGATGCTGTCCTTGCCGCCTGGGAGCGTCACGAACGGCCCGCCTTCGAGCGGCGCGGGCTTGGTGAAGGCCACGTCGGGCAGGTCGGTCGGCTTGCCCGCGAGCGGGAAATCCTTCCGCAGCGGGAAATACGGATAGCCGTCCCACATCAAAATGCGCCGCAAGTCCGGGTGCCCGGCGAAGCGAATGCCCATCATGTCGTAAATCTCTCGCTCGTGCCAATCGGCCCCGCGCCACACGCCGGTGACGGTCGGCAGTTCGGATTTCTCCTCGCTCACATCGGTCTTCAGCCGCAAATGGCAGCCGTGGCCGGTGCCGTAAAGCTCATAAACCACCGTCCAGCGCGGGTCTTCGCCGTAATTGTCCACACTGCTCAGGTCCAGCAGCAGGTCGAAGCTCAGGGAGTTCTTCGCGAACAGGCAGACCTCCGCGATGCGTCCGGCGTCGGCGACTTTCAAGGTGACTTCGCCGCGAAACTCCACTGGCCCGGTCAGCACGTCGCTGAACTTGGCTTGCAGTTGTTTCGCTAAGTCAATCGCGCTCACGAATTCAGGAATTGGCCACGGATGAAACACCGAGCAAACACGGATGAATCAGGAAGGCAGGAAGGCAGGAAAGAGAAGGCGCGGCGGGCTAGTTCCGTTCCTGTCTTCCTGCTTTCCTGATTGGTGAATCCGTGTTTCATCCGTGTTCAATCCCTAGCCAAAAATCACGCGGCCAGCACAGGCTCCTTCTGCACCTTGTTTTGCAGCTTGATGAGCGCATCCAGCAACGCCTCGGGGCGCGGTGGGCAACCCGCCACATACACGTCCACGGGAATGATGCTATCCACACCTTGCAGCACCGCGTAGCTGCGATACATGCCGCCGGTCGAGGCGCACGCGCCCATCGCGATGACCCATTTCGGCTCCGGCATCTGGTCGTAAATACGCCGGACAGCCAGCGCCATTTTGTAAGTGACCGTGCCCGCGACAATCATCACGTCCGATTGCCGGGGCGAAAAGCGCATGACCTCCGAGCCGAAGCGCGAGATGTCGAACTTGCTCGCGCCCGCCGCCATCAGCTCGATGGCGCAACAAGCGAGGCCCATCGGCATCGGCCACAGCGACTGCTTGCGGCACCAGTTGATCGCGGCGTCCACGCGTGTGACCACGACATCGCCCTCGATCTTCGAGTTGTAGCCAAAATCAGTGCTGGTCGGCATGACGGAGGCACGCGGAAATTGTCCGCGAACACAGCAAGTAAAGCACTGCCCAGACACGCGGCAAGTGTTTTGTGATTTTTTTCACAAGCCTTGCGAAAGACGTTGGCAAAGCGATGGCTTGAAGTGCGCGGCCCAAATCTGGTTAGCTCGGCCCATGCAACACCGTTCGTTCCTTAAGCACGTCGCCGTGTCCACTCTCGCGATCACCGTTCTGGGCCCCTCCGCAGAAGCTGCGGATGCGCCGACGCGGTTCCGCGCGTATGTCGGGACTTACACCGGCAAGAAGAGTCAGGGCATTTACACCTTCACCTTCAACGCAGCGACCGGCGAGATTGGCAAACTGGAACTCGCTGGCGCGGCGACGAACCCGTCCTTCCTCGCGTTCCACCCGGATGGAAAACATCTCTACTGCATCGGCGAGGTCAACGACGTTGGCGGCAAGAAGGGCGGGGGTATGAGCGCGTTCGCCATCCAGCCCGATGGCAAGCTGAAGCTTCTGAGCCAGGCGTCCACCGTGGGAACGGGGCCGTGCTTCGTGTCCGTGGACAAAAGCGGTCGCGTGGCGCTTGCGGCGAACTACGGCGGCGGCAGTGTCGTGGCGTTGCCCATCAAGTCCGACGGTTCAATCGGCGAACACACCAGTTTCGTGCAACACGAGGGCAAGAGCGTCACCAAACGCCAAAGCCAGCCCAACGCGCATTCGGTCAACGTCTCGCCGGACAACCGCTTCGCGTTTGTAGCTGATCTCGGCCTCGACAAAATCCTCATCTACAAGCTCGATCCGGCGAAAGGCACGCTGACCCCCAATGATCCGCCGTTCACCGCGATCGCGCCCGGCAGTGGGCCGAGACATTTCGCGTTTCACCCGAACGGCAAGTTCGCCTACCTCATCTGCGAGATTAACCTGACGATGGTTGCCTTCAGCTACGACGCAGCCAAGGGCACGCTCACGGAGATTCAGACCGTCTCCACGCTGCCTGCCGCTGACGGCCCCGGCCCGAAACCCGGCTGGAGCACGGCGGAAGTGGTGGTGCATCCGAACGGCAAATTCCTCTACGGCTCGAACCGCGGTCACGACACCATCGCGGTCTTTGCCATTGCGGCGGACGGCAAGCTGACCCTCGTGGAGAACGCGCCGGCGGAAGTGAAAGTGCCACGCAATTTCAACCTCGATCCCACCGGCAAGTGGCTCTTCACCGAAGGTCAAAACTCAGACAGCATTGCGCTCTTCAAGGTGGATCAACCGACCGGCAAGCTCGCTTTTACTGGCACGAAGCTCGAGGTCGGCTCGCCCGTGTGCATGAAGTTCCTGCCGCTGAAATAGCGGCGCGCCTCACGCGATCCGCATCGTCAGCCCGCCGTCAATCGTCACCGTGTCGCCGGTGATGTAGTCGTTCTTCACCAGCATCAGGATCGCGTCGGCGACTTGCTCGGAAGTGCCCTCGCGCTTGAGCGGGATGCGTTGCTCAAGATTCAGCTTCTTCTGCTCCGCCGACATTTTCTCATGGAAGCGCGTGCGGATGACGCCGGGTGCGACGCAGTTGATGCGAATGTTGTCCGGCGCGAACTCCCGCGCCAGCCCGCGCGTGATGTGCGGGATCGCGCCTTTCACGGCCTGATAAGCAATGTGGCTGGGCGTGGCGAGTTTTCCGGCAGTCGAGGAAATGAGGACAATCGCGCCTTCCTTCTTCGGGCGCATAAGCGGAATCGCCGCGCGGCACAGATAAAAAATCGCGTGAACATGGACATCAAATGCGCCATGCCACGCCTCCGGCGTCAGCTCCAACAAGCCGCCGTTCACAGGTCCGCCGGCGGAGTGAACGAGCACGTCCACGCCGCCCAAGCGCTTTGCGGTTTCCTCCACGCAACGAGTCGCGTCGGCGGGCTTGCTGCAATCGGCCAGAATCAATTCGCAGCGCCGTCCCAACGCTTGAATCGCAGCCCGCGTCTGCCGCGCGTCGGCATCTTCCGTGCGCCCGACGATGGCGACATCCGCACCGTCCTTCGCCAGCGCGAGCGCTGCCGCCGCACCGATGCCGCGCGTGCCGCCGGTGATCAGAGCTGCTTTTCCGTTCAGTTGCATGGCGGGAGAGTAACCGACAGTTTACAGGGCGTGAACAGGCATTTCCTCGAACACGTATGGAGAAATCTCGGATGGTGTCGGTTCGACCTCTGCACCAATCAGTAATTCTGGCGATGCTTCAACCGCCTCACCACCGGCCACAATCACCTGGACTTTTCGCTTCCGAAGCAAGTCAAGAAATTCTGCCGGCGCGGCGGAATCGGTCACGACGGCATCAATGACATCCAGATCACAAAGTTTGGAAATGGACTGGCGGCCGAATTTGGTGGAATCAATGCAGAAGATCACCCGCCGGGCGGCGTTGATCATGGCCCGCTGAATCTCGATGAGCAGGCCGTGCGAGTTGGTGATTCCTTCCGCCGTGATGCCGCCACAACTCATGATCGCCACATCAGCACGGACTTTCGAGAACGCCTCCACCGCCAACGGCCCCACCAGCACTCCGAGTCGCGGGTAGATGACTCCGCCTGAAACGACAACTTCCAGCCGGTTGGCCGCCGAGTAGAGGTTGACCACCGGCAGGGAGTTGGTGAACACCTGCGGAGTCTTTGCCTCCAGATACCGGGCAACGTGATAACAGGTCGTGCCGGCGTCAATGATGATGGTCTGATTGGGAGAAATAAGGCTGGCGCAAGCCTTTCCGATCAATTCTTTCTCGGCAAGCTGGTGCGTGTCCCGAGTGCTGAAGGTGTATTCGTCCGATTTGGGATTGGCCAGTCGGGCTCCCCCGTGGGTTCGGCATATTGTCCCCTTCAATTCCATCAGGCTCACGTCCCGCCGCACTGTGGAAACCGACGTGTCCACCAATTCAGACAGTTCGTCCAACGAGGCGAATTCCACTTTGATCAAGTGCTCCTCAATTCGCTTCTGACGCTCTTCTGGCTGCATTCTTCCGTTAAAATGATAGTATATGGCAGATTTTGCAAGAAAATGTTTGACATATATCACTTTAACTGCAAACTCTCCCACGAAATGTCCGCCGCCATTCAGTCACCCCCGCATCGAGCGGTCGTTGAACACCTCGTTCGGCAGTCAGTGTATGCCCGGCTTGGCAAGCCCCTGCCACGCACCGCGTCGGCTCCCAATCCCTTGGTGGTGAACATTAGTGCGCGCCATTGCCACCTCACGCCCGAAGCCGTCGAGTCGCTCTTTGGTCCCGGCCACAAACTACAGGTTCACAAGTGGCTCTATCAGGATGGGCAGTTTGCAGCGAAGGAGACGGTCACGCTGATCGGCCCGCGCAGCCGGGTGATTTCCAACCTTCGCATCCTCGGCCCCTGCCGAAACCTCAACCAGATCGAACTCGCCTACACGGACGCCATCGCGCTGGGCTTCGACCTCCCGCTGCGGCTCTCCGGCAACATCAAGGACACGCCCGGCTGCATGATGATGGGCCCGCATGGATTTTTTGAGATGTCCCACGGCGTCATCCGGGCCGCGCGTCACGTTCACATGAGCCCGGTGGACGCGGAGTTTTATGCGGTCAAGGGCGGCGACAAGATGCGGCTGAAGATCGGCGGCCCGTGCGCCATTTCCCTCGACGAGATGCTGGTGCGCGTGGACCCGAGCTTCAAACTCGAGGTTCACATTGACACCGACGAGGGCAACGCCTGCAATCTCCTGCCCGAGACTCCTTGCGAACTGTCGAAGTAAACTTTTCCTCAACCAAAAACACACATCACCAAATTATGAGCGAAGCCATCGGAATGATCGAAACCAAGGGCTACACCGGAAGCATCGAAGCCACCGATGCCATGGCAAAAGCCGCCAACATCAACATCGCCCGCACCATCGCCATCGGCGGCGGGCTTATCACCGTCCTTTGTCGCGGCGATGTCGCCAGCGTCAAGGCCGCTGTGGACGCGGGCAGCAAGGCCGCCGGCAAGGTCGGCGAACTCGTCAGCTCGCACGTCATTGCCCGCCCGCACGACGACCTCGTCAAGGGTTTCCTCGGGGAAGCCGCCGCCCTGAAAAAGTAAGTCCCCAACATTCAACTCAAGAAAACCAATCCAACCCATGGCAAGCCAAGGAAGCGAAATGGTCGAAACCAAGGGCC
>CAYZJP010000201.1:0-6845 GCA_964478755.1 uncultured Klebsiella sp. | reverse complement strand
GAGGCCGGACGCCTCAAAGCGTTCCTCGAGGGGGTCCGGGCCTTCCATCAGCCGAACCGGCCCGAAAACCGGGCCGCCGCCGCCCTACCCGGGCGCAAGGCGGCCCGGGCCCGGCGCCCCCGCCGCCCCGGCCGCGCCCGCCGAAGGCATCGCCCTCCCGCCGCCCCCGCCGCAGATTGTCATTCACCCGTGAGGCGGCACGATAGGCTTTTCCAAAGACAGGATGATGAGAGCATTTAGGCACCTCGCTGGCATTTTGGTCGCGACCGTCGGTGCTGCTTTTATCTTCGGGGTGCCGCTCGCTGCTTTGGAGAAAGAGTCTGACATCCCGTGGTGGATGTTGGCGGGTTTCTTCGTTGTCCTCGGCGTGCTGCCAATGTGGCTGGCCGTCTTTCTGTTGCGACCGAGTCTCAAGACGATTCCGGCAAAGCCATGCCCGAAGTGTGGGAAGTTCGAGCGCGCCGAAGCAGGGCTGCTGGTCAGGTCGCACAGCTACTTGATGCACCAGATGGGTGGTTGGCTGTTTGCGGCGCTTTGGGGGGCGAGCCGGGAAAAGCAGGTGCGCTGCCTCAATTGTGATACGCTCTATTTTTGTGAGACGAAAGGCTCGCGAATCGGAGGAATCGCCTTGTGGGTCTTTATGCTGCTCCTTCTAGCAGCACACTTGCTCAACCAAGCTCAGGAATCTGGAGCCCTCCCCCGACACTGATGACCTCCGTGGATTTCAGGTCATATCACTTGCCGCAGTCCAACACACACAGTTGCGATCCCATTTTGTCGGAGCACCGTTTCCCAACCACCAATTCATTAGAACGTCGCCTCATGCTTCATGCCTTCTCCCTCACCCCGGCCCTCTCCCGCTGGGCGAGGGAGGGCGTTCGTCCGCCTCGGGTCGGAGGGAGCAACGCCGGCCTCCGCTGCTCCAGCGCGAATCCCCTCTCCCAGCGGGAGAGGGTCAGGGTGAGGGAGAACGGCCCCTTCCGCCGCCGCGCATCCTTGCTCCCCCGCGCTCTCCTCCCCCTCGCCCCCATCGGGGGAGAGGGCCGGGGTGAGGGGGCTTCGGGGAATTGCCAATTTTCCATTTTCAATTGGCCATTTGCAATTTCCCCCCGTCGCCATGCTTGACTGGTTCCGCAAACCCAAGGCCGGGAAGCCCGACGACCCCAAAACGGTCGCGCCAAAGCCGCCTGAGCCTGCCGCCCAAGCCTCCGCGACGCCAGAAAAGCCCCCCGCGCTCGTCGGAGCGGCTCCGGTGGTGGCGAAAACGGCCTCTGAGGCTACTGGAACCGGCTCTGCGGGTGTAGAAAAGCCCGCTGCGGCTGCCTCAGAGCCGATTCCTACCGCCTCACGGCCCATTTCCACCGCCTCAGACCCGAGTTCCAGCGCCGCACGACCGATTTCTACCGCCGCAGAGGCGACTCCCACCGCCGCACAGCCCATTTCTAGTGGCGCGCGTGCCAAACCACCCGCCTCAGAGACGATTTCTGGCACCTCACGAGCGATTTCCAGCGCCTCAGACCCCATTTCCACCGCCGCAACAGCCGTTTCTCCCGTCCCGGCGGCTTGCAACCCCCGTCCAGAGGCGACCCAAGCCAGCGCATCACACGCTGGCACAACAGCTTCCGCAGGAAACCCTTCGCCGGTGCCTCAAAACACGTCGGTTCCGGCCCCCGACCGCCCCGCGAAGCTCCCCGCTGACTTCGCGGAGGCCGCCGGGACCGTTCTGCTGCCCAAGGGCGACCCCCGCCTCGCCCCGCCCACCATCGCCGTGACCGTCCCGGCGAGCGCCGTGGTTTCCGCCCCGGCGGAAAAGGTGAAAACCGCGCTCCCCGAAACCACCCCGCCCGGTAGGGCCGACCTGCTGGTCGGCCAGCCGCCAGCGTCAGCGAGCGAAGCGAAGCGAGTGGGTGATGCCGGTAAGTCTTCCTCTGCACCCATGGCACCCAAAGAGGACGCGCAGCAGCGCGTCCCTACCGAGCCACCGGCGGCCAAGACACCATCGCCCGCCGCCCCCGCTGCTCCGAAGCCCGCCACTTGGAAAAATATCCCGGCCAAGGAGCCGTGGTGTCCGCCCGTCATCGCCGCGCAGGCTCCAGAGCTGAGGAAGGTCGCGGCAGCGGATGCCGTGGCCTTCGAGCGTGTCCTCCCCGGCTGGCGCGCGGCGGGCGCGTCGCGCCGCGGCCGCATGCACGCGAACGGCGGCACGCATCGCGAGGACTCTTTGGCTTGCGATGCTCACGACCGCGCGACCGTGATGTGCGTTTCCGACGGCGCGGGGAGTTGCCAGCACAGCCGCATCGGCAGCTACATCGCCGCGCATTGCGTAGTGGAGTTGCTGCTCGCCGCGACGGAGAAGGTGGACCCCGCCATTGCCGCCGATGCCGCGAAGTTGAAGGAGTTTCTCACCACCCGCGTGACCGAGGCCGTCGTCTCCGCCACCGATGCCTTGCTCGACCTCGCCAAGCGGTCCGGCTGCGCGCCCAAGGACTTCCGCTGCACGCTCCTGACCGCGTTGCACTACCGGGGCGAGCAACATGAGCTGCTCCTGACGAATCAAATCGGCGACGGCGCGATTTGCCTGCTCCGCAAGGACCTTTCCACCGCCCGTCTCGGCGCGAGCGACAGCGGCACGCACAGCGGCGAGGTCAGTTGCTTCGTGCCGGACGACTGCGCGCGCGTGAAGGCGAAGTCCGTGGATGTGACCAGCGATGTCGCGTCCGTGGAATGCGTCCTCGTGTGCAGCGATGGCATCGAGGATCCGTTTTATCCGCTGGAGAAAAAGGCGACGGACATCTTCCGGCAGTTTTATGCGGGCGTGGACGCGCCGCTGAAGGACTTCAAGGCGCAGCCGACGCAGCCCGCGCCGCTTTTGCAGGAGTCGGCGGCGTGGGGACTGGCGCAATGGCTGGAGTTCGAGAAGCGCGGCGAGAACGACGACCGCACCGTGGCCGTGCTGCACCGGCTGCCGCAGACGATCCAATTTTGAGCCACAGATGGACACAGATGAAACACAGATAATGAATCAGGAAAGCAGGAAGGCAGGAAAGGAATACGACCACGGCGTGCCTGCGTCGGGGTCTTCCTTCCTGCCTTCCTGCTTTCCTGATGGAATTGTTTTTCCCCCTTCTGTGTTTCATCTGTGGCCATCTGTGGCCAACAAATCTTTCGCTTCCTGATTCGTGGCCTTCCCCTCCAAACCCAAGTCTCCGCCGCCCGTGCCTGCTCCCGCGCCTGCCGTGCCGAGGCAATCCTTCATCCGCGCCCGGTGCGCCGATGGCAGCACGGTGGAGTTCGACAGCGAGCCGCTGGCCTCCGGCGGCGAGAAGATTGTCTTCTTCACCAAGGACAAGCAGCACGTCGTCGCGTTCTTCTTCGGGCACGTCAACGACCCTGGCGAGCGCCGCCGACGCCTGGAGAAGATCCTCGGTCCCTACAATCCCACCATCGGCGGCGCGCAGGCGGACTACTGGCGCAAACATTTCTGCTGGCCGGTCGGCATCATTGACAACGACACGTCCATCCCCGCCGACTTCATCAAGCGGCACAACCTTTTCCGCCCCGTGCTCGGCGTCGTGGTGCCGGCCTACCGCAGCAACTTCTTCTTCAAGGACCGCGGCGGCAACACGCGCGAGAAGAAGGGCCGGTGGTTCACCGGCGCGAAGTCCCGCAAGCTCGTGCCGGAGGAGGAACGCGGGACGTTGCTGACTTACTTGCAATGCTGCTCGGTGATGGCCAGCTCCGTGCGACGGCTGCACTTCGCCGGCCTCGCGCATTCCGACCTCTCGCACAACAACGTGCTCATTGACCCCAAGCACGGTGACGCCAGCGTGATTGACTGCGACTCGCTCGTGGTGCCCGGCCTCGCGCCGCCGACGGTGATGGGCACGCCGGGTTACATTGCGCCGGAGGTCGTGACAGGCAAGAAGCAGCCGAGCATCGAGACGGACCTGCACGCGCTGGCGGTGCTGATTTACGAGAGCCTGCTGCTGCGGCATCCGCTCGCGGGACCGAAGGTGCGCAGCACGCGGTCGCCGGAGGAGGACGACCTTTTGAGCATGGGCGCGCAGGCGCTCTACGTGGAGCATCCCAACGACCCGAGCAACCGCTTGAAGCCACCGCCGGAAATCCCCGTGTCGCGCCTCGGCCCGTATCTGGAGAAGCTGTTCATCAAGACGTTCGTGGTCGGTCTGCACGCGCCGCACCTGCGCGCCAGCGCGAGCGAATGGGAGAAGGGACTACAGAAGACATTGGATCTCGTCCACCCGAGTCCGGACGGGAAGAACTGGTTCATCGTCTCACGGGGTTTGCCGCTGGAATGTCCGTTCAGCAAACGGAAACTACAGGCTCCCGTGCCGGTCGCGACGTTCCTGCGGCACATCAAGCGTCCCGGCAGCGACACGCTGGACTTCAAGGACGACGAGCACGCGCTGACGGTGTGGAACGGGCAGTATCTCTACCCGTGGCACGCGCGGTCGAACGTCTCGCCGCTGGATGCGAAGCGCGACCCGGTGGGTTACTTCCAGCTTCATCAGGGCAAGTGGTTTCTCGTGAACCAGAGCAACGCCGACATGTTGAACGTGGACACGCCCGACTACCTCCGCCACGGTCACGCGACGGAAATCACGCCCGGCCTGCGCATTTTGCTCTCGCTGGAGGACGGCGGGCGGCTCTCGGTGTTTGATTTTCTGGAGCCGTGAGGAGGGCGGCCCGGCGACATCGGGAGTCGGGTTTAATCGGAGAACGGCAAAACCGTTGACGCCCCGTTTCGCTTGCCAGCATATTCCACGCGGCGTTTCGGCCAGGGGAAACCAAAACCCGCACTCTCACCGAAACTCCGCTTGAACGGCATTTGAACTGACATCGGACCATGAAACTCGACGAACTCTATTCCTCCCTCACCATCAAGACCGGCGCGAAACTCGCGCTCGTCGTGCTCGACGGCCTCGGCGACATCGCCACCGCCGCCACCGGCAACATGACGCCGCTCGAAGCGGCCACCACGCCGAACCTCGACGCGCTCGTGCAGTCCGGCTGCGCGCAGGGCCGCGTGATCCCCGTCGCGCCCGGCATCACGCCCGGCAGCGGTCCCGGTCACCTCGGACTGTTCGGCTACGATCCGCTGGAATACGAAGTTGGGCGCGGCGTCATCGAGGCGCTCGGCCTCGGCATGGAGTTGAAGGCCGGCGACGTCGCCGCGCGCGCGAACTTCTGCACGCTCGACAAGGAGGGCGTCGTCACCGACCGCCGCGCGGGCCGCATTGCGACGGAGATTTGCGAGGAGCTGTGCGCGCTGCTGACGAAGAAGATCAAGAAACTCGGCGACACGCAGATCATCATCAAGGCGGGCAAGGAGCACCGCTTCGTGGTCATCTTCCGGGGCAAGGGACTTGAAGGCCCGTGCGGTTCCACTGACCCGAACCGCGAGGGCTTGAAGCTGCTTGAGGCGAAGCCCGAGGATCCGAAGAACGCGAAGCAGAAGAAGACCGCGAAGCTCATCGCCGCGTTTTACAAAAAGGCGCTGCCCATCCTCGCAAGCCACCCGAAGGCGAACGGCTTCCTCATGCGCGGCATCGCGCACCAGCCGGAAATTCCCATCTTCGAGCAGCGCTATCAGCTCAAGCCCGCCGCGCTCGCGGTCTATCCGATGTATAAGGGCCTCGCGCAGCTCGTGGGCATGAAGAAAGTCGAGGGGCCGCAGACCATCGCCGAGCAGTGCCAGCGCTACGTTGCCGAATACGACAACTACGACTTCTTCTTCCTCCACTACAAATACACGGACAAATACGGCGAGGACGGAAACTTCGAGGCGAAGAAAAAGGCGATCGAGGACTTCGACGCCGCGCTGCCGATCCTGCTCGGCAAAAAGCCCGACGTGCTCGTCATCACCGGCGACCACTCGACGCCGTGCGCGATGAAGGGCCACTCGTGGCATCCGCAACCTGTGCTGCTGCACAGCACGTGCAGCGGCTCGGACAAGCTCGACCGCTTCACGGAGACCGGCGCGAACTCCGGTTCCCTCGGTGTGTTTGAGGCGAAGCATCTCATCCGCCTCATGCAGGCGAACGCGAAGATGTTCGACAAGTTCGGGGCGTAGGCCGGTGCGCTACGTGCTTAACACGCCCTGCAACCGGCCGAGGAACTCCAGCTCACGCTGCTTGCCGGAGATCATCGAGTTGTCCTGATGCCGCTGGTCGCGACCGCCGCCATGCAGCTCTTGCACACGCGCGGCGAAGAACGGCTTCGGGCTGGCGGCGGAGAGGATTTCCTTCTTCAAGACCTCCTGCCAGTGCGGGATGCGCGCGAGCAGGTCAGCGGCGTCCTTCGGCTGGTAAGTTTCCATCAGCTTGAGCAGCGCGAGCAGATCGTCGCGGCGATAGAAGTCCTCGCTCGTCGCGGCGAGCAGGTAGCGGAACAGCACGGCGCGGCGTGGCTCCTTGTTCCACACGATGCGGCGGGCCAGCGCCTTGAGCACGGCGCGGTCCTCGGCGGGCGGCAGGGAATTCAGCAGCTTGCCCAGCGGGTCGGGGATGACGACATCGAGGTTCAGCCGCGTGACGAAACGCTCGATGCTCACTTCCCGCAGCCGGAGCGCGTGCGTCGCACCGTCTTCGAGGCCGAGCACTGCATCACGAGCACGTCGGTCGGGGTGGCGACGGGCGTGAAGGCGAGCGTCGCCGCCCGATAGGTCGCCTTCACGCCATCCATGCTGGAGAGCTGGATGCCGGGCGCGCCCGGCGTGCCGAGCTCGTTGAAGAAAGTGCCCGTCACCGGGTCTTGCAAGAGGAACGGCCCACCATTGGTGCCGGTCCGCGGGGTCACATCGGTCATGCCGAGCATTCCTGGTT
>CAYZJP010000200.1:0-6876 GCA_964478755.1 uncultured Klebsiella sp. | reverse complement strand
GTGTGCATGCCGTTCTATGACGCTCGGGCCTGAGGGGAGTTTCGCAGAGGTCTCGGAGTGCATGGTTCTGTCGTCCCTACGGGACTTGATCGGTTTGTTTGCCCCGTGAACCCAGCGCTAAAGCGCTGGGCTATTATTGACCTTCCACGTTACGTAAATCGGTTGGCCCTCATAAAATCGCAACCTGCAAAAGAACGTTTTCCCGGTCTTGGATCTGCCAAAGGCATACTGAAACACTCTCGGATTCGCTCCCAAACAAGTCTCAGGGCATTCGCGCTCCGCTCTGCGAATCGTCGCGGAGAAGGGCGCACCAGAATAATCCTCCGTCAACATGTGTGCCCAAGCTGCCCCAGTAATCTTACAGGTTAGCTTTTTCTCCGTCTCGTGGAAATGCAACCCACGGACAATGCACGCAATCGAGGATTGGGAGCGAGCCCAGTCCAGCTTGAACCCACCAGTCTCGTTGTGCCCAATGTGGATCACTTGAAGGCCAGGCATGAACCGTTCAATCAAATGCGGGCGATATTCAAAACTCCGCATGACACTTCCTCGGAATAGGCTGCTCGCCAGTTCATTCATGCCTCCGACAGCGGTGAGAACGAACTTCAAGTATTCGTCGGCTTTGCTCTTTGCCGAATTGTGGCCATCACAACTTGGAACTCTGATCAGATTCTTGCGATAACTCGGGTCTTTGGGGAAAATGCACCTCGGAGGAACGTCTTCCTTGCTGGTAGCTGGCGCATCGCACATGTAACAAGTCTTCATCAAGAGATCCGTTGCCGTTAGAGCGAGCCGGTGGGTTTGAGGACGCGGTGAAGCTGGAGCAGGCGGTTGGCCATCATGTCGTTCTCGCCGAGGAAGGCCCGGAGCGCCTTCATCATCTCCGCCACGCCGGTGTTCGGCTGGTGGAGCAATTCGTCGAACTCGCGCTCGGCCTGCTCGTTCCAGTGCCAAGTGTCCTCAGACGCCTCGATCTGCGCTTCGGAATAAGTGCCGAGGTGGGAAGCCTCGCGCTGCGAGGCTTCATCGCCCCGCAGCGCGGGGCGAGCCACCCGGCTGTGCGGCGGCGACTTGAACAGGAGATTGTAGTCGCGCTTGGAATTGAACGGCGGGTCGAGGTAGATGAGGTCCACGGACTCCGTCGCGAGGTGCTCGCGGAGGACGTGGAGATTGTCACCGTAGTAGAGCTGGTTCACGGGTTAAGGCTAGTGACCTCCGGGCCGGGCTTCAATCCCGACGGTGCCGCCGTGAGACTTCTCCGTGTGTCGCTACTTCGCCGCCGCCGTCTTCTGCGGCTCGGGGGTCGCGGCCTTGGGCGGCTCGAAGGTGGCGATGGAGTTTCCGTTCGCGCCGTTCCAGATGCGGAGGATGCCGTCCTGGCCGCCGGCGATGACGATCTTGCCGTCGGGTGTGGCCGCGCCGGCATACATGAAGTCGCTCGCGCCACTGAAGGTGCGGGCATCGCCGCCGCCCTCGTTGATGAGGCGCACCTTGCCGTCGCCGCCAGTGGCGAGGAACTGGTCGCCCACGCCGACGTGGCTGATGGAGGTGGCTTCCTTGCTGAAGCCCTGCACGGTGCGGACGATCTCGCCGGTGACGAGGCTCCAGACCTTCACCGCCGTGTCCGCGCCCGCACTGGCAATGATGCGGCCGTCGCGCTTGAGGGTGACGCCGAGCACCTGATGGGTGTGGCCCTCGAAGGATTTCACGAGCTTGGTGTCGGCCACGGTCCACGCCTTCACGAAGCGGTCCGCCGCACCGCTGACGAGGATTTTGCCGTCACCGGAGAAGTCCACGCTCTGCACGGTGTCGCTGTGGGCGTTCTTGAACTCCTTCACCAGCGCGCCGTTGGCGACATCCCACAATTTCAACTCACCGCTGCGCGATGGCTCGCCGCTGCCGGTGGCAATGGTCTTGCCGTCGGGGCTGAAGGCAATCGTGTTCACGCGCCCGGTGATGGGCGAAGCGCCGGTGGACGAGCCAATGGTGCGGACGAGCTTCCACTCGGGCTGCGTGTCCCACGCGATGATCTTGCTGTCGCTGCCGGCGGAGACGAGCGCGCTGCCCGCGAAGGCCACGACCTTCACCGCGCCGGTGTGTCCCTTGTAGTTCTCCACGCCGCTGCCGTCGGCAGCGCTCCACGTGCGGACGACGCCGTCCTCACCGGCGGTCGCGACCAGCTTGCCGTCCGCGGAGAAGGCAAGCGCGCGGATGATCTTCTCGTCGGCGGTCTGCGCCTTCTTCGCATCGGCGGCGGTGGCGTCGGCCTTTTTCTGCGCGGCCTCGGCGTCGGCGAGGGCGGTCTTCGTCTTGGTCACGTCGTCGGCCGCGCGCTTCGCGTCGGTGACGGCGCGCTTGGCGGCATCCTCGGCGTCGGTGTATTTGCGGACCTCGGCGGTGGCCTCGGTGAACTTCTTGTTGTCGGCGGTGAACTTGTCAGTGGCTTCCTTGAGCTTGGCGTTCAAGTCGGTGAGCGACTTCTCGGCGGCGGCCTTCGCGTCAGCGGCGGCTTTTGCCTTGTCGGCGGCTTCCTTCGAGGCTTTCTCGGCAGCGGGCTTGCCGGCGGCGTCGGCCTTGGCGAGTGCGTCGGCTGCGGTCTTCGCGAGCGTGTCGGCGTCGGTGGAGGCTTTGTCGGCGGCATCCTTCGCGTCAGCGGCTTTCTTCTGCGGAGCCTCGGCTTCCATCTTCGCCTTCTCGGCGGCTTCCTTGGCGGTCTTGGCCTCGGCGAGCTTCTTGACGTTGTCGGCGTGCGGCTTCTCCAGCTTCGCGCGCTCTTCCTCGGCCTTCTTCGAGGCTTCGTCGGCTTTCTTCTGGTCGTCCTCGGCCTTCTTCTGCGCGGCCTTTTGGAAAGTGACTTCGTTATTCGCGAAGGTCAGGTCGCGGCCCAGCGCGGCAACGCGGTCGCCGACGTAACGGTCGCCGCGAATCTCGCCGAGAGCCTTCCCATCGGCAGCGTTCCAGAGTTTCGCGACGGTGTTCGTGAGGCCGAGGCTCGCGATGGTCTTCCCGTCGGGGCTGACCGCGAACGCGGCGACGGGGCTGCCGTGCGAGATTGTGCGGACAGAGCTGCCAGTGTCGGCGTTGAGCACGCGCAGGACACCGTCAGGACCGGACGCGAGCAATTGCGCGGGCGCGACGATGTCGAGCAGCGTGATGGCGGCAGGAGCGGCGATGACCGCACCCGGCTCGATCTTGCCACCGGCGGCTTCGGGGAGTTTCCAGGTGAGAATGTTTTTGTCGCCGTGCGCGGTCGCGATGCGTTTGCCGTCGGGCAGCACGGCCACGGCGAGCACGTCATTCGTCGCGGTGACTTCGGCGAAGAGCGAGCCGTCGGCGACAGTCCAGACGCGGGCGGTCTTGTCCGCGCCGGAGACGAGGCGCGCGGAGTTCGTGGAGAAACTCAGTGACTTCACCGCGCTGGTGTGGCCGGAGAGCGTCTTGCCGGGCGTGAGCGCGGGCAGGATCCAGAGCTTGATGTCGTTGCCGTTGACGGAAGCGAGCCACTTGCCGTCGGGGCTGGTGGCGAGGATTTCGGCTGCGCCGGGGAGCGTTTGTTTCTGCACGTTCACGGGGCGTTGCCAGAGCTTCACCTCGCGGTAGCTGCCGGACGCGAGCGTGCTGCCGTCGGGGCTGAACGCGAGCGCGTAGGTCATGTCGCGGTGCGCGACGCCGGGGCGGGCGTAGGTCTTGTCAGCGAGCAGCGCACCGTCCGTGAGCCGACCGATCTCGGTGGCGGTCGGAATGTGAAAGAGGTGGATCTGATTCGCGCGGCCGGCGGCGGCGAACTGACCGTCCTCGGTGAGCGCGACGGCGTAAATGGGATGCAACCCCGGCGGCAGCGGCTGCCAGACGATGGGACCGCCGCCCTTCACCTCGCCGGTCGCGCCCTGGTCCACCCATAGTTTGAGGAGCGCGAGTTCTTCAGGACTGAGGTTCTTCGCGCCAGCCTTGTTGCCGGCCGGCGGCATGGGCGGCTTGCTCATGTGCGCCGCGACGCGGAAGACGGAGCTGCTCTCGGCCTTCTTCGGCTCGACGATTTTGCCGGTGTCGCCGCCCTTGGCGATGGTCTGGGGCGTCTCGAGGTTCACGCCGTCCTCGCCCTTCTGCGAGTTGTGGCAGGAGAGACAATTGCGGCGGAAGATGGGGAGAATTTCCTTCTCGAAGTCCACCTTGGAGGAGTGGCGGATTTTGGCGATGGGCAAAGGCCCCTTCTTGGAATCCTCTTTCGGCGCTTCGGCGGCGGAAGCGGTGAGATGGGCAATGAGAGCCGCTGCCAGCAGCGGCATCGCGAGCGAGTTAAATTTGCGTTCCATGACTGGTTTTGTTTGTCGCAAAGGCTGACGCGACGTGCGCGGGGAGTGTTCAGTTAGATTGCGGCTGGAGCCTGGTCTGGTGCGATCGTGAAGCAGCCTGTGGATACTCACGCGCAGGCCGAAGCCGGCGACTACGAAAGCAAACGGCCGCAGTGGTGAGGCGGCCGCTTACTTTTTTTTCTTCGCGCCAGCGCCTTGCTGCTTGTTCTTCTGCTCGTCGTAAGCGGGATTGGGCGCGGCGAATTGCGCGCCCGTCTGTTGCTGCCACGTGGCAAGTTGGGAGTCGAGCGCGGCGGCTTTCTTTATGTCGGTCTTGGCAAGGTCCGTCTTCTCCTCCGGGTCGGCGCGGAGGTTGTAGAGTTCGGAGTGGTTGTCCTCGTAGAAATGGACGAGCTTGAAGTCACCCTGCCGGATCGCGGCGTAGGGCGTCGCGCCGCCGGGATGGTAATGCGGGTAGTGCCAGTAAATCGTGTCGCGTTTGAGGGAGCCGGTTTGCCTGAGCAAGGGGACGAGGCTCTCGCCGTCAATGATCTGGCCGGGCTGGGGCTTGAGGCCGGTGATGGCGAGGAACGTGGGGTAATAATCCACGGTGAGAACCGGCGTGGTGTTCGTCGTGCCGGGCTTCACGACGCCAGGCCACTTGATGATGAGCGGCACGCGCACGCCGCCTTCGTAAGCGGAGCCTTTGCCGGCGCGGATGCCGAGGTTGACGGTGTTGCCGCCGAGGAGGAGGCCGCCGTTGTCGGAGGTGAAGAGGACGATGGTGTGGTCGGTGAGTTTCAGCTCATCGAGCTTGCGCATGACGGTCCCGACACTGTCGTCCACGCTCTCGACGAGCGCGCCGTAGCCGGCGTGCTTCTGCGGGTAATCAGGCTGGCTCGCGGCCTTCTGCTGGTATTTGGCGGCGACATCGGTCTTCGACTGGATGGGGTTGTGGACGGCGTGGTGCGCGAGATAGATGTAGAATGGCTTGTCTTTGTTTGACTCGATGAACTTGGATGCCTCGGCGGCCTCGCGGTCGGTGAGAAACTCGCCTTCGGGACCATCGGGCAACGTGGCGATGTGGTAGGGCGAGAAGTAGCTCGGTGGCGAACCCTTGTCCGTGCCGCCGATGGAAATGTCGAAACCCTGATTGGTGGGATAATATTCCGGTCCGCCCAGATGCCACTTGCCGATTTGCGCGGTGGCGTAGCCCTTCGTCTTGAGCGCCTCCGCGATGGTGAATTCCTCCAGCGGCAGATACTTGGTCCAGTCGGGCACCTTGAGCTTTGCGAACGGCCGCAGGGAGCCGGTGATCCAGTCCGTGATGTGCAGTCGCGCGGGATACTTGCCGGTCATCATCGCGGCGCGCGTGGGCGAGCAGACGGTGCAGGCAGCGTAGGCCTGGGTGAACTTCATGCCTTGCGACGCGAGGCGGTCAATGTTCGGCGTCTCGAAGAACTTGCTCCCCATGCAGCCGAGGTCCGTCGCGCCCATGTCATCAATGAGGATGACGACGATGTTCAGCGGGCGCGGGGCGGCCGTCGCGGTGGTGACGAGGAGCGCCAGCGCGAGGGCGCAAAACAGGCGGCGTGGCAAAAATGTCAATGAGCTCATGCGGCGGATAGTTGCGGGCCTGGGCGCACGGTGCAAGCGGTCATCAGCGCGTTCAAGGCGGTCAATGCGCGGCTTTTATCTCGGCCCGCCTTTGAAATCCGTTGACCCGCATTTGGCCGCTACCTAGATTCGCCGGACGATTTTTAACGACACCATCCGAAACCCCGAAGCATGAGCACTCCCACGGCAGCAGCACCGAGCAAAGGACTCGAAGGCATCATCGCCGCCCAGACGCGCCTGAGCGATGTCAAGGGCGACATCGGCCAGTTGATCTATTGCGGCTACGACATCAACGAACTCGCCGGCAAGGTCACGTTCGAGGAAGTCATCCATCTCCTCCACCACAACCATCTGCCCAACGCGAAGGAACTTGCCGAACTGAAGGCCACGCTCGCCCAGTTCCGCGACATCCCGCAGGGGGTCATTGACATAGTCTGCAAACTGCCCAAGGAGACACCGCCGATGAACGCGCTCCGCACGGCGGTGTCCGCGCTGGGCTGCTTCGACACCACGAGCGAGGACGATTCGCAGCACGCGCAGCGGCGCAAGGCGCTCCGGCTCATCGCGCAGGTGCCGGTGGTGACGGCGTATTTTCATCGCAACCGTCAGAGTTTGCCGCTTGTCCCGCCGGATCCGAAACTCGGCGAGGCTGCGAACTTTCTCTGGATGGTCAACGGCACTGTGCCGACGAAGGAAATGGAGGCCACCATGGACGTGTGCTATGTGCTGCACGCCGATCACGGCATGAATGCCTCGACCTTCAGCGCGCGGGTCACCATCGCCACGCTGTCGGACATGTATTCGGCCATCACGAGCGCCATCGGCACGCTCAAAGGCCCGCTGCACGGCGGCGCGAACGAGGGCGTCATCAAGATGCTTCAGGAAATCGGTTCGCTGGAGAAAGTGGACGGCTGGGTCGCCGACGCGCTCGCACAGAAGAAAAAAATCATGGGCATCGGCCACCGCG
>CAYZJP010000199.1:0-7026 GCA_964478755.1 uncultured Klebsiella sp. | reverse complement strand
CAGAACCTGCTCGGCAAGCGCGTGGACTACTCCGGCCGCTCGGTCATCGTCATCGGCCCCGAACTCAAGCTGCACCAGTGCGGCTTGCCGAAGAAGATGGCGCTCGTGTTGTTCGAGCCGTTCATCATCCGCAAGCTCAAGGAGCGCGGCTATGTCCACACCGTGCGCTCGGCCAAGAAGATGATTGAGCGCCAGTCGCCGGAAGTCTGGGACATCTTGGAAGAAGTCACGAAGGGCCATCCGGTGTTGCTCAACCGCGCGCCAACCCTGCACCGCCTTTCGATCCAAGCCTTCGAGCCGACGCTCATCGAAGGCGAGGCGATCCGCATTCACCCGCTCGTCTGCACCGCTTACAACGCGGACTTTGACGGCGACCAGATGGCTGTCCACGTGCCGCTGTCCGTCGAGGCGCAGATTGAGGCGCGCTTGTTGATGATGGCGCCGTTGAACGTGTTCAGCCCGTCGTCCGGCAAGCCCGTCATGACGCCGACGCAGGACATCGCGCTCGGCTGCTATTACATCACCGCGGAGCCGCGTCTCGCGAAGGAAAAGGACAAGAAGCGCATGCCGCTCTTTGGCTCGAAGGACGAGGTCATCTTCGCCTACAGCGAAGGCGATGTGAAGACGCACGACCGCATCCTGCTCGCAAACCCGGACCTTGGCAAAAAGACGGTGTTCGGCTCGGCGGACAAGAAAGTCATTGAGACCACCGTGGGCCGCGTGATCTTCTCCGAGATCTGGCCGGAGCCGATGGGCTTCGCCAACATCGTCGTCAGCAAGTCGAAGATCGGCGACCTCATCTGGAACTGCTACAAGGCCGCCGGCCACGACAAGACCATCGAGGCGCTCGACCGCCTGAAGGAGCTGGGCTTCCGCGAGGCCACCAAGGCCGGCATCTCCATCGGCATTGACGACATGATCATCCCTCACGCGAAGCAGGAGGAGATTGACGGGGCGTTGAAGCAGATCGGCCAAGTGGACAAGCAGCACCGGGCTGGCGCGATTACGGGTGGCGAGCGCTACAACAAGGTCATTGATATCTGGACCCATTGCACGGACCAGATCGCCAACGTGATGCTGGCAACCCTGAAGGACAATCAGGGCAAGAAGGAGTTCAACCCGGTGTATCTGATGGTGGACTCCGGCGCGCGCGGCAACAAGGCGCAGGTCCGGCAGCTTGCCGGTCTCCGCGGCCTCATGGCCAAGCCGTCGGGCGAAATCATCGAGAAGCCCATTCTCTCGAACTTCCGCGAGGGCCTCACGGTCGTCGAATACTTCATGTCCACGCACGGCGCCCGCAAGGGGCTGGCCGACACCGCGCTCAAGACCGCCGACTCCGGCTACATGACGCGCAAGCTCGTGGACGTGGCGCAGGACGTGATCATTCGCATGACGGATTGCGGCACGACCAACGGCATCTGGGTCTCGGAAATCCGCGAAGGCGAGGAAATCGTCGTGAAGTTGAGCGAGCGTCTCGTGGGCCGCCACGCCGCCGAGGACATCTTTGATCCGACCAGCCCGAAGACCAAGCTGGCCAAGGCCAACGAGGAGATTGACGAGACCCGGGCCCGGGCCGTCGAGGCCGCGAACGTTGAGCGCGTGAAGATCCGTTCCGTGCTGACGTGCGAGGCGAAGGTCGGCTGCTGCATGCTCTGCTACGGCCGCCACCTCGGCACCGGCATGACCGTGAAGATGGGCGAGGCCGTCGGCATCATCGCCGCGCAGTCCATCGGCGAGCCTGGCACGCAGCTCACCATGCGCACGTTCCACCTGGGTGGCACGGCGTCGCAGGTGTTCAAGCAGCCGCAGATCAAGACGAAGGTGGATGCCACCGTTCGTTTCAACGAGCTGCGCATCGTCGAGCTGGAGGACGGCAATTGCATCGTCCTGAACAAGAACGGTTCCATCACGCTGCTCGCCGCCGACGGCCGCGAGCTGGAGACCCACAACATCGTCATCGGCTCGGTCATCTCCGTCCTCAACGGCGGCAAGGTGAAGAAGGGCGACACGTTCGTGCAGTGGGATCCCTACAACGTCCCGATCTTGTCCGAGAAGGCCGGCACCATCGTCTTCAACGACATCATCGAGGGCGTGACGATGAAGCAGGAGCTTGAAGAGTCCACCGGCCAGGAGGCCATGGTCATCATCGAGCACAAGGAAGACCTCCACCCGCAGGTCATCATCGAGGACAAGAAGGGCGAGCCGCTGGCGCAGTATCCGATTCCGGCCGGCGCGCACATCGTCGTCAACGAGGGCGACCACATCGTCGCCGGCTCGCTGCTGGCCAAGACGCCGCGCAAGTCCTCGAAGACGAAGGACATCACCGGCGGTCTGCCCCGCGTGGCCGAGCTGTTCGAGGCGCGCCGTCCGAAGGACGCCGCCGAGATCGCGAAGATTGACGGCCTCGTGGATTTCGGCGCGAGCGTGCGCGGCAAGCGCTGCATCCTCGTGAAGGACGCCAAGACCGGCCTCGAGGAGGAGCACCTCATCGCCATTGGCAAGCACGTCATCGTCTTCAAGGGCGACTTCGTGAAGAAGGGCCAGCAGCTCACCGAAGGCCCGGTCGTCCCGCACGACCTGCTCGAGGTCTGCGGCACGCAGGAACTTCAGGAGCATCTCGTCAACGAGATTCAGGAGGTCTATCGCCTGCAGGGCGTGACCATCAACGACAAGCACATCGAGATCATCATCCGCCAGATGCTCCGCAAGGTCCGCATCACCGAGCCGGGCGACACCGTGTTCCTCTGGGGCGAGCAGATCGACAAGATCACCTTCGACGAAGAGAATGCCCGCGTGGACAAGATGGGTGGCAAGCCCGCCGAGGGCGCGCCCGTGCTGCTGGGCATCACCAAGGCCAGCTTGGAAACCGAGTCGTTCCTCAGCGCCGCCTCGTTCCAGGACACCACGCGCGTCCTCACCGAGGCCGCGACGATGGGCAAGAGCGATTATCTGCGCGGCTTCAAGGAAAACGTCATCATGGGCCACATCATCCCGGCGGGCACCGGCTTCCCGATGCACCGCGATGTGACGCTCAAGCCGCTCGTGGAGGAGCTTCCCGTGGAGGAAGCCCCTGCCGCCGAGCCTGCCGCTTCCTCGCCGCTGCTGGGCTGAAACCGAAATGTTCCAGTCAACCAAAATACAGATTGCCACTGACCACTGCGTTCGCTAACAATCCGCGCTCCTTTCCCCAAACCGGGACAGGGCGCAAAACCGAAGGCTGAAAAGCAATGCCGACCATCAACCAGCTCATCCGTAAGGGCCGCACGAAGATTCGTTACAAGTCGAAGTCCCCGGCGCTCGAGGGCGCGTCCTTCCGCCGCGGCGTCTGCCTGCAGGTCATGACCCGCACGCCCAAAAAGCCAAACTCCGCGCTCCGCAAAGTCGCGAAGGTTCGCCTCACCAACGGCTACGAGGTCATCGCCTACATCCCTGACGAGGGGCACAATTTGCAGGAGCACTCCATTGTGCTCGTGCGCGGCGGCCGTGTGAAGGATCTCCCCGGCGTGCGTTACCACATCGTCCGCGGCACGTTCGACGCCGCCGGCGTCGAGAAGCGCCGCGTCAGCCGCTCCAAATACGGCGTCAAGCGCCCGAAGGCCGCCAAGAAAGCCGCTTAATCCCCACCACCCAGCCCTGCCATGTCTCGTCGTCGCCAAGCCAGCAAACGCCTGATCATCCCGGACGGCCGCTACTCCAGCGTGCTCGTCGGACGCCTCGTCAACACCGTCATGCAAGGCGGCAAGAAGAGCGTCGCCCAGCGCATCGTTTACGGCGCGTTCACCTCGCTCGCCGAGAAGTTCCCCGAGGCCAGCCCGGTGGACGTGCTCCAGCGCGCGGTGGACAACGCCAAGCCGCGTCTCGAGGTCAAGCCCCGCCGGGTCGGCGGTGCCACCTACCAGATTCCGCTCGAAGTCCCCTCGGACCGCCAGGCCTCCCTCGCGGTGCGGTGGATTGTCAGCTTCGCCGACGCCCGCAAGGGCATCCCCATGAGCCAGGCGCTTGCCGCCGAGATCATGGATGCCTATCAGGGCCAGGGCAACGCCATCCGCAAGCGCGACGAAGTGCACAAGACCGCCCAGGCGAACAAGGCGTTCGCGCACTTCCGCTGGTAGTCGAAAAATGTTTTTGACGCCCCGCGGCGCACACCGTCCCGGGGCGTTTTTGTTGATACCGCCAAACATTCCGCACATGAGCACTCTTGTTGAAAACTCGGCCGTCAACTCGCCCAACCGGCAATACACGCTGGAGCGAACGCGCAACATCGGCATCGCCGCGCACATTGACGCCGGCAAGACCACGACCACCGAGCGCATTCTTTTCTACACCGGCCTGATTCACAAGATCGGCGACGTGGACGACGGCAACACCGTCACCGACTGGATGGAGCAGGAGCGCGAGCGTGGCATCACCATCACTTCGGCAGCCGTCACCTGCTACTGGACGCAGAAGACCATCAAGCCGGGCGAGGACGCAATCCACAAGGCGTTCAACAACCTGCCGCACCGCATCAACATCATTGACACTCCCGGTCACGTGGATTTTACCGCCGAGGTGGAGCGTTCCATGCGCGTGCTCGACGGCGCGGTCGCCGTGTTCTGCGGCGTCGCCGGCGTGCAGCCGCAATCCGAAACCGTCTGGCGGCAGGCCACCAAGTATAACGTCCCGCGCATCGCGTTTGTGAACAAGATGGACCGCACCGGCGCGAACTTTGAGAACGCGCTGGGCGACATGAGGAACAAGCTCAACGCGTATGCGTTCCCCGTCTTCCTGCCCATCGGCGCGGAGGACCAGTTCGCCGGCGTCATTGACGTGGTGAACCAGAAGGCGGTCGTCTGGGGTCCGGGCGATGTGGTGAGCGAAGGCTTGAACTACGAGGTGACGGAGATTCCCGCCGCGTTGCAGGACAAGGCGAAGGCCGCGCTCGCCGAGCTGATTGACGCCGTCTCGAACAAGGACGACGTCATCGCCGAATTGGTGCTCGAGGAGAAGCCCGTTTCGCCGGAAGTCCTCAAGGCCGCCATCCGCCGCCTCACCTGCAAGCTGGAGTTCGTCCCCGTGCTGTGCGGCTCCGCCTTCAAGAAGAAGGCCGTGCAGGTGCTCGTGGACACCGTGATTGACTATCTGCCGTCGCCGCTCGACGTGCCGCCCGCCCAGGGTCACGAGCCGGGAACAGAGAACAAGGTGGACGTCGTCACCGACGACAACAACAAGTTCTGCTCGCTCGCCTTCAAGCTCTGGACCGACCCCTACGCCGGCAAGCTGGTTTTCTTCCGCGTTTATTCCGGCCAGCTCAAGAAGGGCGACAACATCTACAATCCGCGCACGCGCCGGCGCGAGCGTGTCAGCCGCCTGATGATCATCCAGGGCAGCGAGCGCAAGGACATTGACATCGCCTACTCGGGGGACATCGCCGCGCTCGTCGGCCTGCGCAACATCACCACGGGCGACACCCTCTGCGACGAGGAGTTCGACATCGCGCTGGAGCCGCCGACCTTTCCCGAGCCGGTCATCAGCATGGCCGTCGAGCCGAAGACCAAGCAGGACCGCGACAAGATGTCCGAGGGCCTCCAGCGCCTCGCGGAGGAAGACCCGACCTTCCGCTGCTTCACCAACGAGGAGACCAGCCAGCTCATCATCGCGGGCATGGGCGAGCTGCACTTGGAAATCATCATTGACCGCCTCAAGCGCGAATTCAAAGTCGAGGCCAACTCCGGCGCGCCGCAGATCGCCTACCGCGAGACCATCACCAAGGCCGCCGAGGGCGAGGGCAAGTTCATCCGCCAGTCCGGTGGTCGTGGCCAATACGGCCACGCGTGCGTCGAGATCGAGCCGAACGAGAAGGGCAAGGGCATCGAGATCGAGAACAAGATCGTCGGCGGCTCGATTCCGAAGGAATACGTCCCGGCGGTCATTGACGGCATCGAGGAGGCCTGCCGCACCGGCGTCTATGCCGGCTACCAGGTCATTGACGTGAAGATCGCCGTCACGGACGGCTCGTTCCACGAAGTGGACTCCAACGAGCTCGCGTTCAAGATGGCCGGCATCTTCGCCCTCAAGGACGCCTTCAAGCAGGCCGGCCCGATCATCCTCGAACCGATCATGAAGGTCGAAGTCACGACCCCCACCGACTATCAGGGCGACCTCGTCGGCGACATCAGCCGCCGTCGTGGCACGATTCAGAACATTGATTCCAAGGCCGGGCAGGTGATTGTCAACGCGCACGTGCCGCTGGCCGAGATGTTCGGTTACGCCACCGCCATCCGCTCGCTCTCCAAGGGCCGCGCGAGCTACAGCATGGAGCCGCACACCTTTGAGCAGGTGCCGCAGCAGGTCGCGCTGCAGATCCTCGAGACCTCGGCGAAGAAACCCGCCGCGCGCACGTAGGCGAGGCAGTTTTCCATCAAGCCCGCCGCCCGCAAGGCCGGCGGGTTTTTTCTTGGAGCGATGAGTTGCCGCGAAAGGGCGCAGAGAACGCAAAAAGAGAAGCTGGTGACAATGCCGAAGGGCTGCTGTTACCAGCCGCGAGCCGCAAGAGTCCGCGAGCTTTCTCCCTCACCCTGACACTCTCCCGCTGGGAGAGGGAACAGCCACGCCGTCGCCTCGAAGTTCCAACGCGTCAAGCTCCGGTCCAGCGCTGGCTGCCATTCTCCCTCTCCCAGCGTGAGAGGGCAGGGGTGAGGGAGAACGCATCCTCAAACACGTCGGCTTGGATTCCACCGCAGCCCAGCCGCACCCGGTTTGGCCGGATTTTTTCACTCCTGCTTTGTGCGCTTGCGTCCTTGCGACTTGGCGTTGACTGGCGCTTGCAGTCCGATGGCTCACGGCTTGGCGGGGTAGGGCTGGGCATCCTCCTTCGCCATGATGAAGTGCGCGGCGGCGGCGTAGGACTCCGCGGTGGAATCATCGGCGGGGCCGCCGGGCAGCTCCGCGCGCACGCAGTCGCGGCTCACGAAGCTCTGCGGCTCCGGCACCCACGCGGGCAGGCCGGGCGGCGTGATCGCCTCGCCGCGCGCCTCGCGGGCGGCG
>CAYZJP010000198.1:0-7097 GCA_964478755.1 uncultured Klebsiella sp. | reverse complement strand
CGCCCTGGACCGGCGGCAGGTGCCTGGCTACCGCCCCCTGGCGTCGGCCCGGCCCCTGCTGTCCTCGTCCTTCGCGTGTATGAGGAACTGGCCCCCCTGACGCCAACAACTTTTCTAGGATTTTTCTGGAGAATCTTGCGGCTGCTTGTCCCGGCCTCAGGCGAAGGGCTGTTTCCGCAGGTAGATGAGGAGCAACCCGGTGGTGACTCTCGGCCCCGCGGTGTTGCCCTGCTGGTGACCGCCGTCAGCGGGCTGGTGGGGGCCGTGGACGGGGGGGCGGGGGTAGTTGTCAAGGCGCGCCCGCCACTCTGAGGGTCGGAGGTTGTGCTTGCCAAAGTGCGGCTCCCCCCTAGATTCGGTCGCTCTTGTGCCTATGACGTTGTTCGCAATCGCAGGTTTGCTCGCCGCCGATGCCGCCCCGCCCGGCGGCCCGGACATCAATCCCAAAGCCCAGATGATGCAGACCGTCGGCATGATGGTCATCATGCTGGTGGCCTTCTACTTCATCCTCATCCGCCCGCAGAGCGAGCAGCGCAAGAAGCAGGAGGCGATGGTCAAGGCATTGAAAAAGGGCGACAAAATCGTCACCACCAGCGGCATTCTCGCCACCGTCGTCGGTGTCAAGGACCGCAGCGTGAGCATCCGCTCCGATGACACGAAGTTGGAGATTCTCAAGTCCGCCATCGCCCAGGTCGTCGAGGACTTCGACAAGGCGGACCCAACGCCCGCCCCCGCCGCCGCGAAGGGCTGATCCGCGACCCACTCCCGCCTTTCCCGCTCATGCAACGCAACAACTTCTGGCGCACCATCCTCGTCCTGTTCGTCACCGCTTGGGCGGCCTACGAAATTTACCCGCCCACGGACCGCAACCTCATTGACACGTTCGAGGAACGCGTGACCCGCAAGGACACCAACTTCAACGCCATCGTCACCAAGGCCCGCGAGCTGGACAAGACCGCGCCCGAGCGCAATTACGCGAACCTCCGCGACGCCATCGGCACCAACGCGCTGACCAACTACATTGCCTATGCCGCCACCGGCGAGAAGGACCCCAACCGTGCGATCCTCAACCGCCTCCAGCGCGAGGCCGCCGGCAAGATCAAACTCGGTCTCGACCTGCGCGGCGGCACTTCCTTCCTCGTCGGGCTGGACTACTCGAAGATGGAGGCGACCTCCGACAAGAAATCGCTCGTCAACCAGGCCATCGAAGTCCTCCGCAAGCGCGTGGACAAGTTCGGCGTGGCCGAGCCGATGCTCGTGGCCGAAGGCGAGGACCGCATCGTCATCCAGATGCCCGGCCTCAATCAGGCCGAGCGCGACGCCGTGCGCGAGACGCTCACCCGCCCGGCCTTCCTCGAATTCCGCATGGTTCACCCGGACAGCGACCGCATGGTGCGCGACGGCCTCATGGCTCCCGGCCATGAAATCCTGGTGCAGAAGCGCAAGGGCCAAGATGGCCGCGAATACTTGGACAAGGTGCTCGTGAAGACCAAGGCCGAACGGGGACTGACGGGCAAATACATCGAGCGCGCCGGTGTCATTCGTGACCCCGTCTCCAACCGTCCGCAGATCACCTTCAAGTTCAACTCCGAGGGTGGAAACATCTTTGGCGAGCTGACCACCGAGCACACGCGCGAACGCATGGCCATCGTGCTCGACGGCGAGCTTTATTCCGCGCCTGTCATCAATGAGCCCATCCGCGGCGGCAGCGGTGTGATCAACGGCGACTTCGATCTCAAGGAAGCCTGGCAGCTCGCCAACGTGCTCGAAAACCCGCTGCAAACGCCCGTGCGCCTGCTCGACACCGAGGAAGTGGACCCCTCGCTCGGCAAGGATGCCATTGACAGCGGCGTGTCCTCCGCCCTCTACGGCACGCTCGCCGTCGCGGTCTTCATGCTGGTCTATTACCGCAAGTCCGGCGTCGTGGCGGACATCGCGCTGATCTTCAACAGCATCATGCTGCTCGGCGTGATGTGCTCCATCGGCACCACGCTCACCCTGCCCGGCATCGCGGGTGTGGTGCTCACCGTCGGCATGGCGGTGGACGCGAACGTCCTCATCTACGAGCGCATCCGCGAGGAGCTGGGCAAGGGCAAGTCCCTGCGCGGCGCCATCGCGGCCGGTTACGACCGCGCGTTTGGCACCATCTTCGACTCGCACGTCACCACGCTGATTTCCTCCGTCATCCTCATCTATCTCGGCACGGGCACGGTGAAGGGCTTCGGCGTTGCGCTCACCATCGGCGTCGCGTTGAGCCTGTTCACCGCGCTGGTCATCACGCGCCTTATCTTCGACTGGATGCTTTCGCGCGGCCTGACGGACCTCTCGATGATGCACATGATCCAGGCCACGAAGCTTGACTTCATGCAATGGGCCAAGCCGGCGTTCATCGCGTCGTGGACCATCATCATCATTGGGTGCTGCTGGGGCGGGTTCGTCCGCGGCAAGCAAGTCTTCGGCCCGGACTTCATCGGCGGCGACGCGCTCGTCTTTTCCTTCGAGAACAAGGTCGAGACCGACAAGCTTCGCCACGCTGTCGCGGCGGTGGAATACGACTTCAAGGACGGTGCCACCGTTCAGAAGCGCAAAGTCGGCGACCCGCTCATCCAGTTTCAGAAAAACATCGCCGCCAAGGCCGAGACTCTGCGCGTCACCGTTCCGGCGCAGTCCGGCGAGGCGGTGAAGACCGCGATGATGAAGACGTTCCCCGAGGCGAAGTTCGACCTCAAGCAATCCCGGCAGGTCGGCGCTGTCATCGGCCAGGAAATCATGCAGACGGCGCTGCTGGCGATCGTCCTCTCGCTCTTCGGCATCCTGATTTACGTCGCCGTGCGCTACGAGTTCAGCTTCGCCGTCGGCGCGGTGCTCGCCGTGGTGCATGACGTGTTGATGACCATCGGCATCTACTGCCTCACCTCGCTCTGGAGCGAAGGCCGGCAGTTCAACGCCACGAGTGTCGCCGCCATCCTGACCATCATCGGCTTCTCCATCAACGACACCATCGTCATCTTCGACCGCATCCGCGAAGACCTGAAGCTGGGCATTCGGGGGACGTTCACCGAACTGATGAACCAGGCGCTCAACCAGACCCTGAGCCGCACGATCATCACCAGCGGCACCGTGTTCCTGGCCACGCTCGTCCTCTACATCTTCGGCGGCGGCGTCATCAACGACTTCGCCTTCATGTTCCTCGTCGGCGTCGTCACCGGCACCTATTCCTCCATCTACATCGCCAGCGCCATCGTGCTCTGGTGGAACAAGGGCCAGCGCCCGGACATCGGTGCCAACACGGTGGCCGTCGGCGTCGCGGAGACGGCGGGCGAGCGCAACAGCGTGGCGTAAGGCGCGCGGCGGCGGTTTAAGCTTGCGATCAAGCCAGATTGCGAGGGACAGGGGCTGTTTCGCCTCTTAGTCTTCGTCGTAATCATATTCCTGATCCTCCGGCCTCGAATGCTCGGCCTCATCGAAATCACCGCGTGGCACTATGCCGGCTTTGTCGGCGTCGTGCTGGCGTTCCTCGCGTTGGACCTCGGCGTCTTCCATCGCGAGGCGCACATCGTGAAGTTCCGCGAAGCCCTCGCCTGGACCGCCCTCTGGTTCGCGCTCGCGATGCTCTTCGCCGGCCTCCTCCCGGCCCAACGCCCGCCCGGCGAGGCCATCGAGTTCCTCACCGGCTACCTCATCGAGTTGAGCCTCTCGATGGACAACGTCTTCGTCATCGCCCTCATCTTCGCCTACTTCCGCGTGCCGCAGGAACAGCAGCACCGCGTCCTCTTCTGGGGCATCCTCGGCGCGCTGCTCATGCGCGGCGTGATGATCGGCGCGGGCGCGGCGCTCATCCACCAGTTCCACTGGACGCTCTACGTCATGGGCGGCTTCCTCGTCTTCACCGGCGTCAAGATGCTCTACGTGGCCGACGGCGGCGTGCATCCTGAGAAGAACCTCGTCATCAGGCTCGCGAAGAAATTCTTCCCCGTCGCGCACGAGTTCGACGGCCAGCGTTTCGTGACGAAGCTCGACGGCCGCACCGCCCTCACGCCACTCGCGCTCGTCCTGATGATGGTGGAAACCACCGATCTCATCTTCGCGGTGGACTCCATCCCGGCCATCTTCGCCGTCACGCAGAACACCTTCGTCGTCTTCACCTCGAATGTCTTTGCCATCCTCGGCCTGCGCTCGCTCTTCGTCGTGCTGGCCGGGGCGATTGGCAGCTTCCGCCACCTGAAGCCCGGCCTCTCCCTCGTGCTCGTCTTCATCGGCGTGAAGATGCTGCTGGACATCCGGGACATCCATCTCCGCTCCGGCCCCTCCCTGGCCGTCGTGGCTGGCATCATCTTGGTTTCCATTGGCACCTCGCTCGGCATGGCGCGTCGGTAAACTCCGCCTTCGTCCGAGTCAAAGTAAGCTGACTCACGCCGCCGCCGGGCCGGATCGCGGGAGTCGGTCAAGGCAGGAAAAGGAATTCGTTGCTGTTGAAAACCGCGCGGCAAAGCGTGGCCAGGCCGTGCTCTCGAACGATGGATTCCACGTCGCTGAGTTCGGCAGCACTCGGATCGCGGCTCAAAGCGAGCTGCCAGACGCGGCGAATCTGCGCGCGCGCGCTGTCGCCAGCCTCGGCCTTCGCGCGGGCGGCGAGCGCGTCGGCTTCGTCGGTGGTGAAGTGGCTGTTGAAGAGGTTCAGCGCCTGGATGGGCGTGGTGGATTCGCGGCGGCGCGCGGTGCTTTGCCCGGCGTCGGGACAATCGAATGAGCCGAAGACGGCCTCGCGTTCGCGGCGGACTTTGTGCGCGTAAATCATGCGGCGCAGTCCCTCACCGCTGTAGGACTCGACGGGCGTGAAGCCGCTGAGTCCGCCACGCTGGGCGAAGAGGTTGAAGCCCCGGCCATACATCTTGAGATTGAGGCGGCCGCTCACGGCGAGCATCGCGTCGCGAATCGTTTCGGCCTCGAGTCGGCGCGAGGGAAAGCGCCACAACAGACGGTCATCCGCGTCCTTCGACTGTGCGGCGGCGTTGATGCGGCTCGACTGCCGATACGTCGCCGACAGCACGATGAGCTTGTGCATCTGCTTCACGGACCAGCCGGAACGCACGAACTCCGATGCGAGCCAGTCGAGCAGCTCGGGGTGCGAGGGCCGCGTGCCGTTGCGTCCGAAGTCGCTCGGCGTCTCGACCAGCCCGGTGCCGAAATGCCCTTGCCAGATGCGGTTCACCATCACGCGCGCAGTGAGTGGATTTTGCTTAGTGGCGATCCATTCGGCCAGCACGCGGCGTCGCTCTTGCTCGGCGGTGTTGTTCGCCAACTTCACGGCCCCAAGCGTGCTGAGGACGGCGGGCACGACTTCATCCTTCGGCTGCTCCGGGTCGCCCCGATTCAGCAGATGAATCTCATCAGGCACGCGAAATTTCCCCGCAAACGCCTTCTGTCCTCCTTCCAGCGCCTTGATCTTCGCTTCCAGCGCCTTCTTCTCCTGCATCAACCGCGTCGCCTCCTTCGCCTCTTCTTTGCCAAGTCCGGCTGTGGAAAAGTCCAGCGACTTTGCGTTGCCCTTCTCAAACTTCGCGCGATCCGTTGAGTCCGCGACGATGCGCCACTCGCCAGCGGCATCGGAGACTTCGATGAGGTAACTAATCGCCAGCCGGTCGGTGAACTTGCCTTCGCGATCACGCCCCCACACAACGCGGTCAATCTCGTGTGCCTGCGGAAACTCGAGCGTCACCCATCCCCTGCCCTTCTCATTGGACATCCAACTGCGCGAGTTACCGTAGCGCCCGTCGTTGACGAAGCGCGGCTCGTGGCGGTCGGCGACAACCGTGTTGCCGGACGACAAAACGATCGTGCCCACGCCGGCGAGCGCGATGTTCACGCCCTTTGTGTCGAAGACCTCCAGCTCGTCAATGCACGGCTCCAAGTTGTTCGTCTCCTTGATGGTGAAGCGCACTCGTCCGGTCTTCACCGGCGCAAAACGGTCGGTGTTCAAACGTGCGTTGACTGGCGGACGCTCGCCACCGGACCTCGCCAGTGGCACAAAGCGCGCGAGCTGCCGCTCGATCTGTGCGGCCTGCTCCTTGAGCCGTTCCTCCTCCGCGCGCATCGCCTCCGCTTCCGGTGTGCGCAAATCGCGATCCGCATACTCCACGCCGGCGACGAACGCCTGCATCGCGTAGTAATCACGCTGCGAAATGGGATCGAACTTGTGGTCGTGACAGCGCGCGCAGCCCACGCTCAGGCCGAGAAACGTCTGGCCGATGTTCATCACGATCTCATCCAGCGAATCCTGCCGCGCGAGGCGCTTGGAAGGCTCGTCCGCGCCGATCTGGCCGGGCAGCAGCACCGAAGCAGTGATGAGAAAACCCGTCGCCGCATCCTCGCCGAGCGCGTCACCCACGATCTGCTCGCGGATGAAGCGGTCGTAAGGCGCGTCTTTATTGAACGCGCGGATCACATAGTCGCGATACGGCCAGGCGTTCGGCCGCTCGGTGTTCACCTCGAAGCCGTGCGTGTCCGCATAGCGCACCACGTCGAGCCAGTGTTGTGCCCAGCGCTCGCCGTAGCGCGGCGACTTGAGCAATTCATCCACCACGCGGTCGAACGCATCAGCGCGGGTGTCGTGCGCGAACGACGTGACCGCCTCCGGCGACGGCGGCAAGCCGGTGAGGTCAAAATAAACGCGCCGCAGCCACGTCACGCGATCCGCCTCCGGCGCGGGCGGCAGCCCCGCCTTTTCCAGCCGGGCAAGAATGAAGCGATCCATCGTGCCACGCGGCCACCGTTTGTTCCTTGTCTCCGGCGGGGCCGGGTTCGCCACGGGCTTGAACGACCAGTGATCGCGCCGATCCTCCGCCTTCACGGGGTCAAGAGGCGCGGCAGCCAGGCCGCTCATGGCCAACAGCCAGATGAGCGATGAAAGAATGAGCTTCATGAGCCAACGATCCGCATTTCCCGCCACGAACAGCGCGCCTCGTCTGTTGGTGGGCGCGATTGATGTTGTTGGTTTGCCTGTCGTTTGTCCACCTCTGGTGGCGGTGGGAAGCTGCGGATCAGACAGGGTCGCTCAGTCACCACTGTGGAACTCCGGAGCCGTCGTTTGCGCCCGC
>CAYZJP010000197.1:0-7145 GCA_964478755.1 uncultured Klebsiella sp. | reverse complement strand
CGGTGGCGGCACCGTTGGTTGGCTGCCCTTCGGGAAAGAACACGTTTACGAGCCGATGCGCGTGAACCAAATCGCTGGCGCGGGAGTGCCGCTGTCCGATTTCTGGGAGGTCGGAGACTACGATTGCCAGGCGGTTAATGGGGTTAAATTTGATGCCGCGCTAAGGCCCGTCCACGATGGTGTGCGAAATTTTTCCTACTTCGACGGCCACGCTGCTGCGCGCAAAGTAGTTGGCGCCGGAACCTACGACCAATGACCACATGGCCGTCGTCCGAGCACACAACACTGTAATCCCAACCCCAACCAAATCCCTGGTGCCGCTCTTGAAGCCCACCGGGATTCGTTCTCCCGATGAGTAAACGACCCAACATCGCCGCAATCACACTCATTTGCGCGTGGTTTTCCACGGTGAGCGCGGCGGACAAAGGCGGCGCGTTTGAAGTTCGCGATTTCGGCGCGATCGCAGACGGGAAGACCAAATGCACCGAGGCGATCCGCAAGGCGATCAGCGCGGCGGGCGAGCGCGGCGGCGGCACGGTTCATTTCCCGGCGGGCGCGTTTCTCACTGGCCCGATTCACCTCGTCAGCAACATCACGCTCGATCTCGATGCCGGCGCGGTGGTGAAGTTCAGCACAAATTTCGACGACTATCTGCCGATGGTGCCGTCGCGCTGGGAAGGCATCGAGGTGACGAATTTCTCGCCGCTGATTTACGCGCAGAACGCGACGAACATCGCCATCCGCGGCCGCGGCACGCTCGATGGCAACGGCAAGGCGTGGTGGAATTTTCTCGGCAAGGTGAAGAAGGCGGACAAGTCCGCGCCGCAGACGAAGGGACAGGAGGAGTTCCGCCGGTTGAATCCGAACGCCATCAGCTCCACGGTGAACAAGGGCGCGGCGCTGGATTTCCTGCGCCCGCCGTTCATCCAGCCTTGCCATTGCACGAACGTGCTCATCGAGGGCGTCACCATCGTGAACTCGCCGTTCTGGACGGTTTCGCCGTTGTATTGCGACAACGTCACGATCCATGCCGTCACGATTCACAATCCTGAAAACGGGCCGAACACCGACGGCATCAATCCCGACTCGTGCCGCAACGTCCACATCTCCAACAGCCACATCAGCGTGGGCGACGATTGCATCACGATCAAATCGGGCCGCGACGTGGATGGCCGCCGCGTCGGCCGGCCGTGCGAGAACATCACGATTGCGAATTGCACGATGGCCGACGGCCACGGCGGCGTGGTGATCGGCAGCGAAATGTCCGGCGGCGTGCGGAACGTCACCATCGCGAATTGCATTTTTGATGGCACGGAGCGCGGCATCCGCCTCAAGTCCGCGCGCGGCCGCGGCGGCGTGGTTGAGGACATCCGCGTGAGCAACGTCGTCATGCGCGACATCCGGCGCGAGGCGCTGCTCGTCACGACCTTCTACGAGAAGAGCGACCCCGAGCTGTTCTCCGAACGCACGCCGGTCTTCCGCAACATCTGTTTCAATGGCATCACCGGCGACGCGAAGCAGGCGGGCGAGTTCACCGGCCTTGTGGAACAGCCGCTCGACGGCGTCTCGCTCACCGACGTGCAGCTTGATGCCGAGACCGGCTTCAAAATCACCGACGCGCGGCAGGTGAGCTTCCACAATGTCACGGTCAACGTGAAGAAAGGCCCCGCGCTGCTCGCGGACAAGACGACCGGGCTGGAGCTGAACGGCTTCAAGACGCTCCGCCCCCTGCCCAAGACGCCCGTGATGGACTTGCGCGATGTGCGGCAGGTGTTCCTGCACGGCTGCGTCGCCGCGCCGGACACGCATATCTTCGTGCGCGTGCAGGAGATGTCCGCCGGCGAGCTGGTGCTGGGCGCGAACAACTTCAAGGCTGCGGCGCAGGCGGTGGTGCGGGTGAAGGAGGCGAAGTGAGTGCGAACCAAGCTGCCCCTCTCATTAGCACCGGGCTTCAGCCCGGTGTGCCGTGCGAGCGCGCGGGAAGCCGTTTCAACGGCTTCCGTTCAGCGACCGCGTTCCGGCCACACCGACACAAACCGTTGAAACGGTTTTTTCCACCGCGCGCGTCCGACACCCGGCTAAAGCCGGGAGCTAATGAGAACTGGACCAACTCACGGCCTTCCTTCTCCCCCTGAATTGACCATGGCCTTCATTCACGACGAGTTTCTCCTCGGCACGAAAACGGCGCGCCGGTTGTATCACCAGTTCGCCGAGCCGGAGCCGATTTTCGATTATCACTGCCACCTCTCGCCGCGCGACATCGCGGAGAACCGGCAGTTCAAAAACCTCTTTGAAATCTGGCTCGAAGGCGACCATTACAAGTGGCGCGCAATGCGCTCGAACGGCGTGGCGGAGCGCTTCTGCACGGGCGACGCCGATCCCTTCGCGAAGTTCCAGGCGTGGGCCGCGACGGTGCCGCACACGCTGCGCAACCCGCTCTATCACTGGACGCATCTCGAACTCGCGCGCCACTTCGGCATCACCGATCTGCTCGACGAGTCGAACGCCGCGCGCATCTGGAACCAGGCGAACGAACAGCTCGCCACGCCCGCGCTCTCCGCACCGGGACTCCTGAAAAAATTCCGCGTCACCACGCTTTGCACGACCGACGACCCGACGGATGACCTGCGGCATCACCAGTCCATCGCCGCGCAGGGACTCGCCACGCAAGTGCTGCCGTGCTTCCGTCCCGACAAGGCGCTCGCGGTGAACCAGCCCGGGATTTTCAACGCGTGGGTGAATCGCCTCGCCGCCGCGAGCGACACGGACATCTCTGATTTCACGGACTTTGTCCGCGCGCTGTCGCAGCGCGTGCAATACTTTCACGAACACGGTTGCCGCCTCTCCGACCACGGCTTGAATCAGTGCTACGCGGATTTCCCTTCCACGAAAACTGCGGGCGAAATCTTCGACAAAGCGCGGAGTGGCAAGGTGGTTTCAACCGGGGAGCACGCGCAGTTCGCCGCGTTCGTCATGCTGCTGCTCGGCCGGCTCTATGCCGAGCGCGGCTGGACGATGCAGCTCCACCTCGGCGCGTTGCGCAGCGCCAACACGCGCCTGTTGCAGCAGCTCGGGCCGGACACCGGCTTTGATTCCATCGCTGATTTCCCGCAGGCCGCCGCGCTCGCCGCGTTCCTCGACAAGCTCGACACGGACAACGCGCTGCCGAAAACGATCCTCTACAACCTGAATCCGGCGGACAATTACGCCTTCGCCACGATGGCCGGGAATTTTCAGGACGGCTCCGTCGCGGGCAAAATCCAGCTCGGCTCGGGCTGGTGGTTCCTCGACCAGAAGGAGGCGATGGAGTGGCAGCTCAACGCGCTCTCGAATCTCGGCCTGCTCTCGCGCTTCGTCGGCATGGTGACGGATTCGCGCTCGTTCATGTCGTATCCGCGCCACGAGTATTTCCGCCGCGTGCTCTGCAACCTCGTCGGCCGTGACGTGGAGAACGGTGAAATTCCCGATGACGACGCGCTGGTCGGCTCGATGATCCGCAACATCTGCCACGACAACGCGCGGCAATACTTGCGCTTGCCCAGCAACGTCGCCGAGGTTATCCCCGCGAAGTAACCTCACTGCATGACCGCGACCGAAACGCCTCCGTCCACGCCCGCCGCCACGCGCGTCGGCCGCTACCGCTGGGTCATCTGCGCGCTGCTCTTCTTCGCGACGACGATCAACTACATGGACCGCCAGGTCTTCGGCATCCTCGCGCCGGAGATGAAAAAAATCTTCGGCTGGACCGACACGAACTACACCGACATCGTGTTCTACTTCGAGCTGGCCTACGCCATCGGCCTGCTCACGGCGGGGCGCGCGCTGGACTGGATCGGCACGCGCATCGGCTTCGCGGTGGCGATGATTTTCTGGAGCTTGGCGTCCATGTTGCACGCGGGCATGGCGAGCATCGCGGGCTTCAGCCTCGCGCGGTTTCTCCTCGGCCTCGGCGAGTCGGGAAATTTCCCCGCGTGCATCAAGACGGTGGCCGAGTGGTTTCCCAAAAAAGAACGCGCGCTCGCCACGGGCATCTTCAACGCCGGCTCGAACGTCGGCGCCATCGTCGCGCCGCTGGCCGTGCCGTGGATTTACGTTCATCACGGCTGGCAATTGGCGTTCATCGCCACGGGCGCGATTGGCTTCGTCTGGCTCGTCGTTTGGCTGAACATCTATCGCGTGCCGGAAGAGAATCCACGCCTCTCAGCCGCCGAGCTTGCACACATCCGCTGCGATCCGCCGGAGACGACGCAGAAAATTCCGTGGCTGCAACTGCTGCCGCACCGGCAGACATGGGGTTTCGTCATCGCGAAATTTCTCACCGACTCCATCTGGCGCTGGTATCTGTATCTGCTGCCGTTGTTCTTCAACAAAAACTTCAACCTCGACATCAAGAGCTTCGGCCCGCCGTTCCTGCTCATTTACTGCCTCGCCGACGTGGGCAGCATCGGCGGCGGCTGGCTCTCCTCGCGCCTCATCTCGCGCGGCTGGACGGTGAACGCGGGCCGCAAGACGGCGATGCTGGTGTGCGCGCTCTGCGTCGTGCCGGTCGTGCTCGTGACGCAGGTCTCGAACATGTGGACGGCCGTGTGGCTCGTCGGCCTCGCGGCGGCGGCGCATCAAGGCTGGTCGGCGAACCTCTTCACCACCGCGTCGGACATGTTTCCGAAACAGGCCGTCGGCTCCGTCGTGGGCCTCGGCGGCATGGCGGGCGCGTTCGGCGCGATGCTCATTTTGAAAATCACCGGCTACGTCCTCGACCACACCGGCAGTTACACCGTGCTGTTTCTCATCGCCGGCTCGGCGTATGTCATCGCGCTGGCGATTCTTCACGCGCTGGCGCCGAGGCTGGAATCGGCGAAGCTGTAATCAATCACAGCATGAAAAACCCTGTATTTACCGGCCTCCTCGCGTTGTTGCTCGGCGCGGCCGTTTTGAACGCGCAATCACCGGGGAACAAGCCGCGCCTCGTGGTCACGGCGGATGGCAGCGGGGATTTCCGCAGCGTGCAGGATGCCGTGAACGCCGCGCCCGCGAACAGTGGATCGGTCACGACGATTTTTATTCGCACCGGCGAGTATGACGGCCTCGTCCGCATTGCACCGGGCAAGAACCGCATTCACCTTCTCGGTGAAGATCGCAAGCGCACGATTCTGAGCGGCCTCAACAATGAAAAATTGCACCCGGGCACGGCGCAGCGCGCGCTCATCGGCGTCGAGGCGGACGACTTCACTTTGGAAAATCTCACCGTGCGCAACACGACTCCCTACAAAGGCTCGCAGGCCGAGGCCGTGAGCCTGCACGGCGACCGCTGCGTTTTGCGCGACGCGGATTTCTTCAGCTTCCAGGACACGCTGCAACTCAGCGGGCGCGCCTACGCGACGAACTGTTTCATCGAGGGCGACGTGGATTTCATCTGGGGCTACGGCGCGGCGTTTTTCGAGCGGTGCGAAATTCGCGCCGTTCACGACGGCTACTATTTGCAGTCGCGAAATGCCGCGGGCAATCCCGGCTACGTCTTCGCCGGCTGCAAGCTGACCGCCGCGCCGGAGGTGAAGAAAAACTGGCTCGCGCGCATCGAGGCCGACCGGTTTCCCGCGAGCCACGTCACATTCATCCGCTGCGCGATGGGCGCGCACATCCCCGCCGCGGGCTGGCTCGTGACGGGCACGAACACGGGCGCGCTGCGCTTCGAGGAATTCACCACGACCGATCTCGCGGGAAACAAGCTCGACATCAGCCAGCGCCACGCCGCCTCGAAACAACTTTCCGCCGGCGAAGCCGCCGCACAATCCGACGCGGCAAAGGTGCTCGCAGGCCGCGACGGCTGGAATCCGAAAGTTCCCGCGAAGGAGGCAAAAGTGTTCGACGTCCGCCGGCTCGGCGCACTCGGCGATGGAAAAATCTTGGACACGGTGGCGATTCAAAAGGCACTGGATGACTGCGGCAAATCCGGCGGAGGCATCGTGCGGCTCGCGGCGGGGACGTATCTGAGCAAACCGATTTTCCTGCGCGGCGACACGATGTTGCAACTCGACGCGGGCGCGACGTTGCAGGCCACGGATGAACCGAAGGACTTTGAACGGGCGGGCGGCGGGAAATTTGTTTCGTTCATCAACGCCGAGCGGTTGACGAATGTCGCCATCACCGGCGCGGGCGTGATTGACGGCGCGGGCGCGCGCTGGTGGATTCCAGCGGAAGAGGCGCGCCGCAAGCAGCCCGGCTACACGCTGCCGCGTCCGCGGCTCGTGACGTTCTCCGGCTGCAAGGATGTGAAGGTCACCGGAGTCACGCTGCGGAATTCACCGAGCTTTCATCTCGTGCCCGCGGAGTGCGAGGATGTGGAGATTCGCGGTGTGACGATCACCTCGCCGGCGGGTTCGCCGAACACGGATGGCATTGACCCCGCCGCGTGCCGGCGCGTTTTGATTTCGCACTGCCGCATTGACGTGGGCGACGACAACATCGCGATCAAATCGGGTCACGCTGATGCGGCGCATCCGGGCGCGGCGTGCGCGGAGATTCGCATTGCGGACTGCGTTTTTTTGCACGGGCACGGTTTGTCCATCGGCAGCGAAACGGTGGGCGGCGTGCGCAACGTGGACGTGCAGCGCTGCGCGTTCGACGGCACTCAAAACGGCCTGCGCATCAAATCACCGCGTGGCCGTGGCGGGCTGGTCGAGGGCATCCGCTACAGCGACATCACGATGACGAACGTGGACGCGGCGATCACCATCACGTGTTATTATCCGAAAGTGCCGAAGGAGGACGCCGCGCAACCGGTCACACCGCAGACGCCGATGTTTCGGAACATCCAAATCCGCAGCCTCGCCGCAACGTGCTCGCGTGGCGCGGGCATGATCGTGGGGCTGCCCGAGAGCCCGGTGACGGAGGTGGTTTTGGACAATGTTCACCTCACCGCGAAATCCGGCCTGACGATTCTTAACGCTACCTCCGCGCAATTTCGCGACTCGACTCTCAACGGAAAAAGCTTGGATTCACTACCGGACAAATAAGGCGGGCGTTCTCCCGCTTTCCATTCACCGGATTCTCGCGCCATGCCATTATGACATTGTCATCATTGGCAAGTGATTTGAGACCTCTGCGAAACAGGGCAGCAGGCATTTGGTTCCATTTTCTGCGATGCA